>NZ_BSBJ01000003.1:0-159773 GCF_027923525.1 Alicyclobacillus hesperidum subsp. aegles
TACACCACGCATTTGTATTTACGTTTTCAGGAGACAGCTACCGAATGAAAGGAGGCACCGCGAGTCTCTAATCTCCCACGCCAAGTGATGATTTTAGTTGGCCATTTTAGACGAAAACAAATTGGCCATTGACAACTGTTTTAACCTAACACCGATTGACTACACAAAAGAGGCTGTTCCAAGCACTTGAGGGGGGGCAGCCTCTTTCATACGTTCAAAATCGGTTGCGGCACGAATGCAATGTACGATTGATTTGACGTTTACATAGACAGAAATTTGGTTTATGGTCATTTATATCTAACCGTGTTGATTTAACTGACAATCTTGTTGAAAGGAGAAACCATCTTTGTCCAACTTCGAAAGAGAGATGCTTCATCAGGCCGTTAGAAAACAAATTGAACTTCGCGACAAGTGGGGAGACGAAATTTTGGACAGAACTCCTCCCGTGCTCTGGTTTGGAAACACCCACTCATCCAAAAAGAAGATAGTCACAATCGGGGCGAATCCGTCTCGGGAAGAATTTCTTGCGATGAATAAAGAAGAGGCTCTGAAAGTGTTAGCAGACACCCATGACCAGACCCAGCTCAAATACCTAGAACCACCTAGGAATCGTTTCAGAGTACTAGATAAGACAGAATCCCTGCAAGACATTCTTCAGAACCAAAGGCTTTCGACAGAAATCTTGGACAGCTACAACAAGTACTTTCAGAAAAATCCTTACGAAGAGTGGTTTGGAAAAAAGGCCGATCCATACCGCGTGGAACGGTTAATACGGAGCCTAAACGGATCCTACTACGAGATCGCAGATGTGCAATATACAAGCATCCATCTAGATTTGTTCCCATTCGTCACGGTGAGTGACTATAACACGGTTAAAGATTTACCACAACGAGATCTGTTTCAAAATCAATGGGCACAGAACTTTCTTAGTGCTTTGATAGAGTACGTATCACCCGAACTCATCATCGTATTCGGCAGTGGTAACTTTACCGAATTTAAAAAGCTGTTTTTCGCACATCTTCGAAAACTATCCTCCGAACTTAAGTTCGAGTATCAAAAGGAGAACGGTCAATCCGTAAGCGCGAGGTACGAAATCATGTCCTATCAAGGGAAAACCAACTTGGTTGGGATTTCCACGAACCTGGGCAATCCGACGGGATTCACCAAGCAAGCGTTGGATGCGCTAGGTAACCAAATCCTTCGAGATTTGCACAGATGACGATGCGTAGACCAACCGAATTGGAAAAGTTCCATTAGACCAAATAAGCAATCGATAGACCCTATGACGGCATGTTCGGCTTTGTCCCTTGCAGGCGGAAAGGCATGTTCCGTACTTTCGAAACCCGACTACCCGTTCCATCCTGGCGTACATATTTATGAAACGTAGATGACAGAGAAAATGAGTTGTAAGGTCAGCTAGATTTTTCAAAAATCAGCAGATCCAATGAGAGCATGGCAAGGATGAAGCACAAAATGGTATTTGCTGTGGTGATCTTTCATCGCTACGTTAAAGGAGTGAGGCAGAATGTGTCTGGTACGAAAAATAGGGCTCGATTGCTTCTATCCAATCACATATTTCACAAGAAGACTGATGAACAGCACCCACTTTCACTAAATGAACTTAAGGATCGGCTATGATTTTTGGACTCCCATACAATCGACGAGATCGCAGGAACAGCTCATGAAAGCGACGAATCCGTCGCTTTCTGCGCTTGGAGCAAAGACTCTTTCCGGCCGTTCGCGCCACGCGTAATAGCCGCTCCGAGATACACAGAGGACTTTGCACATTTTCTAAACCGGAAATTCGGAGCGGTGCTCGTGGATCCAGGCATACACTACTTGCGGACGTTGGTGAAGATGCGCATGCCCTTTTTGGGATTTCATTCTCCTCTCGCAATTGGCGATTCTCTCGCTCCAGATCGCGCATCGCTTTCGCTTCCGGTCTCAGGTTCGCGCTTCCGACGAATGGGGTCTCAGGATTTTCGCGATGCTTCGCGATCCACCCATACTAACTCTTCACGAATATCTCGAGATCGCGTGCGATCTCACTTGGCTTCTGGCCTTCCAAAGCGAGTTGAACAGCAGTAGCTTAAAGTCGTTGTCGTACTTTTGTGTCACGTGGCTCACCTCAAATCGACTTATTCTTACATTCTCGATTCGCTGTGTCCGCTGTTTTAACCTAACACCACATTTCCTAATGCGTTCCGGCATCTCCATTGCCTTCGCCCATGCACACGGGGCTCGGCTCCCCCCTGTTCCCTCTTGCAAGGCGTTCTTGACGACACGGCAGGATTCACTTCAGGTTGCAGCCTGGTATCTTGCTCGCTCTTTCTCTGACAGGTACTTTCGTCGATCCCGCTTCCACGCACAGATTTCGCTGTACGCTGGCATCCTAGCTACTCAGATGTCTTGATACTTTCCGACGTCAGACTTTCACCGCCTAGCTAGCGCCCATGCCGGGTGCGCCAAAAAAATTGCCGTCGCAATCCGCAACGGCAACGATTTGGGGTGATCTTGCATGAAACGCCGGGATTGGCTCCCTGCTCAACCATACGATACAGAGTCTGTGTAAAAAAGCCGTGATTGTATTGTAAATCTATTGTTTACGCTGTGATATCAGCAGTCCTCCTCAATTCGGCAACCCGAGGCATGACTTGCTCCGCAAACCGTCTCATTTCTTCCAACTGTGGTGAACATTGAAGCAGTAACAGATCCAATCCAACCCGTTCATACTCGACAATGCGGTGGGCGATCATGTCTGGCGTACCAATGAGCTGTGGCCGCAAACCACGGTTGGACACCGAATAATCGTAGAGACGAATCTGTTGCTCAAGTTGCGACATTTGAACAAAGTCTTCCATGCTGGCATACGCATCACCTGGACGCAGAGTGGTGATCCTCTCCAACTCGGCTTGTGCTTCTTCGAGTGTATCTCGACAAATGACATAGGCAGCCATACCAAACGACGCAAGCGGTGGCAACCCTTTGCGCTCACGACGTTCCCGCATGTCTGAAATTTTTTGCGCAACTTCCTCAACCGTACCACCATGCATGACATAGGCGTCACATAAAGAGGCAATCATATCCTTGCCTGCTTCACTTTCGCCTCCCGCATAGAGACGAGGATAGGGTTGTTGCAAGGGCTTCGGCTGCAAACGCGCATTTTGGATTCGATAGCGCTCACCTTCATACGTAAACGAATCCTGCGTCCACATGCCTTTCATGACCTCGAGAAATTCCCGCGTGCGGGCGTAGCGATCGTCATGTTCGGTGAAAATGCCACCGTATTGGCGAGCCTCCTCCGCCCACCACGCCGACACGACGTTTAAAGTAAAGCGTCCCTTGCTGAGTTGATCGATATTTGCAGCCATCTTCGCAGCTACCGCAGGATTGTGATACGCGGGGCGAATCGCCGTCATGATCTCAAGTTTCTCTGTGACGGCCGCGATCGCGCTGGCTGTCGTCCACGCCTCTAGACTTGGCTCCTGCGGGCCTTTGATGTCATTGAGATAAAGTTCCGCAATCAAGGTCACGTCATAACCCATGCGCTCAGCCTGGACTGCAACATGCTTGGCATATTCAAAGGTCGGCGGCATCGACTCGTCGTCGACATTACGTAGCCACCCCCCAAAAATCGGCAACCAAAATCCATATCTCACCTCATTGGAACCTCCTCGTGTGGCATCGGCATGCCTTTTAAGTTGTCTAGCTCCGACTTTAAGAATGTGGCGACTTCAAGCATACCGAAGATACCTGCCCGCGCTTCTGCGTCGCTGTTGTAATTGGTATTGGTGTTAATGTCATAGGTGTAAACACGCCCATTGCGGTCGCGGATCGACTCAATGCCGGCGACAAGAATCCCGTTTTCCGCCAGCATGCGCTCGTACGATTCGATCCACTCGTGTGGATGCCCCTCAACAATCTCAAATTTCGGGCGCGTACCGCCTTCCCCAACAGGGCAGAACATGTCCCCAATTTGACATGCGTCAGCAGGGCACAGTTCAAAGCCTTCCGATGTGTCCACGCGCACGGCATATAAAAATTTGCCACCGACAAATTCGCACCGCGTGATGGTTGCATCAGGAGATTCAATGTACTCCTGAACAATCCAAACGCCGTCGACTGGCGCGTCATACTCTCCCTTCGCGAGCATGGATGCAAGGCTTGCGGTATCGCGAAACAGTTGCACCCCTAGCCCCTTGCCGGCGCGATTGTGCTTTACAATGAACGGAATCCCAGCAAACGCCTGTGCTGCCGCCATTAATTGCTCTTCTCCCACGGCAATGCTGGTCCGAGGTGAGGGTATGCCGGCGCGCCAGAGCGCCATTGCCTGGTGGGCTTTGCTCACCTCAATTTGAAGTGCCTGACTGCCATTAATTACGCGTCGGCCATGACTCTCTAACCAAGCTAGAACACTCGACGTATACTCAACCGCATAACGGTGATCACGCGTATGTGAAGACGCACTCATGCGACTATAGAACACGCCTTCCGGCGGAACACTCGACAAGTCCAAGTGTCCCTGTGCCAAATCCCATGTTTCATACGGAACCGATAGTTCGTCGAGGCGCCGCGTCAAATGAATGGTCCACTCTGGGTTCTCATGTAAAATATATACTTTTCTCAAATAAGCGCACCTCCACAAAGACCAATGAAACTAGTATAGCAAAATCGTTTTTGACAAACATGCGATTTGCTTATATGAGTGGATTCGGAAGTGCCCCCCATGTCTTCCAACGACGCCCCGACATCGTCACACTTTCGACAAAAAGCGAGGCACGATGTCCGTGCCATAATGCCCGTCCATACGCTACTCTATAGTCAACGGTATGATCTTTTCAGATATGCCCCACGCAAGAGCCACGCTGCATAAGCCGTGGCTCTTGTGTTTTTTCATCCCCTTCACAAAGGCTCCTTGTTCATTTCAGCAAAATTCAATGAAAACCTCACACACCTTTAACAATCCCCATGTATCGTAGGGACGACAGATAGAACCAATATGGAAACACAATGGATTGCGCGATTGGGGAGGATTTTGCATGGGAAAATCCATGTCTGTTCGCAACTTGAACGCATGGTATGGGACACAACACGCATTAAAGAACATCAATATAGAGTTGGCAGCTAAAATGGCGACGGCGATTATTGGTCCATCCGGTTGTGGCAAATCGACCTTCATCCGATGCCTAAACCGGATGCATGAAACATCTCCGTACGCTAAGGTCGAGGGAGATATCCTGCTTGGTGGAGACGACTTGTGTGATCTCGATCCTGTAGATGTCCGACGCGTGGTTGGTATGGTATTTCAAAAACCCAACCCCTTTCCGACCATGTCCATCTTCGACAACATCGCAATCGGCTTGCGCCTGGGCGGAATCCGTAAGCCAACGGAACTGCGCGAACGCGTGGAACGCTCTTTGCGTATGGCCGCGCTCTGGGATGAGGTCAAGGATCGGCTTAACAAACCGGCAACAGCTCTTTCCGGAGGTCAGCAGCAGCGCCTGTGCATTGCACGTGCGCTCGCTGTCGAACCGGATGTACTCCTTATGGACGAACCGGCATCTGCGCTCGATCCGATCTCTACCATGCGCATTGAAGAGTTGGTCGAACAACTAAAGGCCGACTATACCGTCGTGATCGTCACCCATAACATGCAACAGGCTGCGCGCATTGCCGATCGGACCGCTTTCTTTCTGAATGGCGAACTGATCGAGTTCGGCGAAACGTCGACCCTTTTTACAAAACCGCACGACAAGCGAACCGAAGATTACATCACTGGTCGTTTTGGATGATGGACAAAGGAGAATGATGATGCAGCAGAGACAAGCGTTCGATATCGCGTTAAAAGAATTGAAATGGAAGCTTCTGCGCATGGGTGGCGACATCCAGGAAGCCATTCGGCGAGCGATTGCCGCCTTGGAAACACAGGATGTAGCCATGGCACAAGCGGTGGTCAATGGCGATCGCAACATCAATGCGCAGGACCACGAAATCGAGGATCTGTGTATTCGCCTGATCGCGACACAACAGCCTGTCGCGGGTGACCTCAGGCGGATTGTCGCCGGCATGCGCCTCGCGATGGATCTCGAGCGTATGGGCGATCTCGCTGTTGATATCGCCAAATCGGTACTGCGCATGGGTATCGCACCCTCTGCCCAAGCGTGGAAAGACATTGGAGCGATGGCAAAGATGGTGGATGCGATGATCGCCGAAGCCTTGAACGCCTATGTAAACAGTGACGTCGAGGCTGCCAAGCGGTTAGCTCAGATGGACGACGAGATCGACCACCACTACCGTCGTTTGGTGGAACAGCTGTTTAACCGTCCTGATGGCGAAAGCACAACAGCTCCACAGGCTATGGCTACTGCGTTCTGTGGTCGTTATCTAGAGCGAATTGGGGATCATATAACCAACATCGGAGAGAGCGTGATTTACATCATTTCTGGGGAGCGCTCGGATTTAAACTGACCTTCACGATGCAGGGTGACGCTTGTTCGACACCGAGTATGCTCGTTCGTCAGGATTCGCGAATATTGTGACATAAGCTTCACAAAACTTTTTCGAAAGCAACGGTTGAACAGTCCTGTTCGGTGTTACACTGATGCTATCGGATGCCTGACAGGAGGAGCGTGTGCTGTGAAGCCAGACAAGATGAGCAAAGATCCGATTCAAACGCTGTACCGTGTGGTTCATTACGTAGAGCGGACCGCTTTAGCGCTCTCTGTTCTACTGTTGACGGGTACAGCCGGTTACTTAACCATTCACGCTTGGGCATAGTCCTAAACTTCGAATCATTTTATACGACAAGCCGCAGGGATTCCCCAGCGGCTTGTCTTGTCATGGCACTCTTTCCATAACTGCCGTCATCCGTAATAGCTTCACAGTATCACATCCGACGGGCTCCAATATAATGTCCACCCCAATATGGGTCTGCCAAGCTATCGATTTGAACCGCGGAACCTGCTGCATTCACGAACTGATTGTTTCCGATGTATACGCCATCGTGCGAAGCACCGCTTCCGTATGTATCGAAAAATACGACATCACCTGGTTGTAAGTTACTTTGCGTAACCGGTGTACCTGCGTCGAATTGTCCATAACTGGTCCGAGGAAGCGAGATACCGAAGTGGGCAAATACGTACTGAACGAGCCCCGAGCAGTCAAACCCGGCTGGCGACGTACCACCCCACGCATACGGCGCACCCAGAAGCGTTTTCGCATAGTCTGCGATGGTAAAACCGAGGGCACTTTCCGCAAGCGATAAATCTGAGCCATCCGGATTGCTCGAACGGCTGCTTAAAACGGAAATCTTAGCGGTCGATTTCGAAACCGTCAAATGCTCGCCAGGATGGATGACGCTTGTACTCCGCAGGCCATTCCATGCTTCCAGGCTTTGCACCGTAACGTGAAACTTTTGACTGATACTCCAGAGCGAATCGCCCGATTGCACCGTATAGGTGCTAGCGGATGAAGGCTTCGCGGCAGCAACTGAATCCGCTTTCACCTCGCTACCCCTGCCAACGCTTTGAGAACTCCCAATCCATAGTACTTGACCAGGATGAATAAGGTCGGAACTCAAATGGTTTGCAGATTTCAGAGCACTGACAGTCGTGTGATACTTCTGCGCGATACTGTAGAGGCTATCGCCATTGTGCACGGTGTATCGAGTGGTTTCGGCAAACACTGTTGTCAGGGTAATCCCCATCGTCGCAGCGGTCGAAAGACCCATCAGGAACGAAAAACGCACCAGGCAAAGCCCCTTTTCAATATTTTTTGTTGTTCACTAGCTTCATTATAAACTGGAATTCTTGTCGAGTTCAATCATAAGCTCGTAGATTTGGACTGACTGTGGCGAATTAGGCAATTTTCAAGCAAAGTTTTTCCTGTTCCCCAGCGATTTTACGCAGCGAGAACCATCATATACAATGATAGCGAGGACAGTATTGGAGCCAATGAAAGGGGCTTTGGCATGACCATCGATGCTGCAGATTTTCGCAAAGCTTTAGCACGTTTCGCCAGCGGCGTCACCGTCATTACCATGGCGGTTGATGGCGAGATGTCAGGCATTACCGTTTCCGCGTTTTCGTCACTTTCTTTGCATCCCCCGCTAATCTTAGCGTGCATTGATAAAACGGCCAATGCCCTTCCCTTTGCTCGCAAAAGTAAAGCGTTTGCGGTCAATATTCTCGCAAGTGATCAGAGTCATCTTTCCAATCAATTTGCCAGTAAAATGTCGGATAAGTTTCAAGGAGTGGACTATTTCATTGGTGAGCTCGGGCAGCCGATTCTTGAAGGGGTTCAGGCATATTTGGTATGCCAATTGCGCGAGGAATTGGATGGGGGAGATCACGTTATTTTAATTGGTGAGGTCGAGGCTGCATCGGTTGACTCGAGCCGTCAGCCGCTGCTCTATTACAGCAGCCATTACGGCTCTTTTCATCCATTTGAATCGTGATAAGCCCGTGCACGCCCGGCCTTCACTTCACTACAGTTCCGGTTTCATCTCCACAGAAAGACTTCCACGCATCAACAATGCGATATGCCGCCGTCCAGGCGGCGGCTGGTCGCCCGTTTTCCCGAGCTCGTCGGGCCAATTGAGCAATCACCTCATCGGACAGGATGGCCAACGTTGCTTCAAGCTCTCGCAAGCTGTGCACAATCAAACCTGCCCCCATGCGAGCCACACAATTCGCATTTTCGCGCTCTTGACCAGGAAGTGGCCTGAAGAAGACCATTGGCACTCCGCATGCCAAGCATTCGGCAACGGTCACACCACCGGCCTTCGTCATGACAAAATCCGCTTGCTGCAGATAGGCAGCCAATTGTTCCGTGAAGCCAACTGGCACAATCCGCTCAGCTACACACCGGGCCTCTGCAAACGATCTGACCTGTGCAAACATCCTTTGGTTGCGGCCGCACAAGACATAGATAGTGTGGCTCGGAAAGCGCCCTACAAGTCGATCCAAAACATCCTGAAACTGCGGGAAAACGCCACGACCGCCCGTCAATACTACGATACTTCGCCCACTTTGCTTCATCAACGCACATGCCGAAAACTGCCGTCTGATGGGTATCCCCGCGACCACCACAGCCTTGTCCTGGGTAAAACGAGCACTTTCGTCAACTGCGCGCTCCGCGGGCAAGATATACAGATCGACACCCTTGTGAAACCAACGGCTGTGCACGGAAAAATCAGTCAGCACCACGGCAACAAAAGGTCGAATCCCTTTTGGCATGCGAGCCAACGCGTGATCGGGAAACAACTGTACGACAATATCAGGACGATGTTCTTGGAGGGCCCGCCAAGCTGCCTTTCGCGAGAAACGCGCAAGTAGCGACCACAATGGATTGGTGGTCGCCAAATTGCGCGTCCAGTCATAGCTCACACCATACAACCCAGGAAAATACCTGGTACTCCATTCGAACACCCGTTCATTGAACCATGCCACAAAACGATTCGTTGTCCGAAACGTATCGATCATCTCGACGTCTGCTCCGAATTCTTGGGCAAGTACCTCGCTGATCGCCTTCCCAACCTGAACGTGTCCGTCTCCAAATGAGCCATACAATAATATACACTTCATGATTCCAGCGGTACGGCCTGCTCGTTATCCACGGACAGTTCGGCGGTCTTGGCGTGCGACACTGCGTTCCCTTCGCCAAACATCTCGATAATCTTTGCCTTGGATGCGACGACTAATTTCGGTTGCAAGACATCGTGATGCGTTTCGATGATATGGTTTGCATCGGGATTCAACATCTTCAAGACATTCGTCAAATGCCATGTGGTCAACGACTTGGCAATGCCGTTCGGCAGCGGATAGGTGTGAAAGCCGAATCGCTCGATCCCGCGATGAATCATGGTCACCCCGTAGAGTACCTGGGCGTCGGCAAACCGCTCGCGTTGCACGGCACGGGCAAGAGCCGGCATGGAAATACGCGCCTGGCGAAGCAGTTGTACCATGGCACGAACGACATTCCCATCTTCGCGCAACGCGCGTTCTACCATGTCGTTGTTGACATGGAGTTCTACGACGCGGTCCCCCGGATTCACGCGAATGCCATCGACTTCAAAGCCACGTCCAAGATATCGGCGTTTGGCAACGAAGAACAGATGCTCCGTTCCTGGCTCCAAATCTTCCAGGCGAAACGCACGATGAAATAGCGACTCCCACACATCAAACACCGCTCGCAGCGCCCGACTCGGCATAGCTCTCCCTCCCTACACACATTCCGAGGCCAGTGCAAAATCGCACCCGCGCTCGCGGACCGCTTGAACGATCTCGGGAATCGCCGCAATCACTTGCAACGGAGCCCCTCGCTCTGCACCGTACGACCAATCGCTGTCGTGCAGCACGATGACCGCTCGGTCCGATAACTTGTCACTCACCCTTCGCACCAACTCCCCTGGTTCTGTGCGGCGCCAATCGCCAACCATCACGGACCATAGCAACATATGCATGTCGTGGCGCGGCAAAAAGAACAATGTCGCCAAATTGCAAGCACCCCACGTCGGCCGGTAGACGTTTGCCAGTACGCCAAAACGCTGTTGCAAGATACGACTGGCGCCAATGGACTGGCGATACGTCAAAACCGGGTGCAAAAACGGAACGAACAGATGCCGCTCGCCGTGTACCTGCACTTCGTGTCCTTCCGCCTTCATCCGTTCGACGATTTCAGGATATTTCAGCGCGTGATCGACAATCACAAAAAACGTTGCCCGCACACCACACGACTTCAATACGTCGAGCAGTTGCGGCGTGTACTCGGGATGCGGCCCATCGTCAAACGTCAAGGCCACTTTACCCGGTTTGTTCGTGTACCGCCTGCTGCTTAAATGAAACACGCGCGTCCAAAGTACAGGCACCCCACAGTACGCGACGAGGATGCAAAATACAATGAGACCAATCAGCCAGCCAATCACACGCGGTCTCCTCTCACGTCGGCAGCAATTCCGGCGGGTACGCTGCCCTCATGGCTGGCGACGTTTGCCGTCCCGTTGCAAACAGCATAATCTTCTCAGCGATCCGCGCGGCCGCGCCGCAGGTCGGCATGTGTTCCGACGCCATACGCATCCGTTCCAGGATTTCAGGGTGCTGCTTTACTTCCAGTAAGAATTGCTGAGCTTCACGCGCCGTGCGAACACAAACTGCAACTCCCGCCTTTTCAGCGAAGCGAGCGTTCGCCTCTTCCTGTCCCGGTATCGGCCTGAATAGCAACATCGGCAACCGCATGGTGATGGCCTCTGTCAACGTTAAGCCACCGGGCTTTGAGACAATCAAATCGGCCGCCGCCATGAAGCGGTCGATCTCGCTCGTGAAACCGTAGACATGCACCCGATCGCTCGCCAGTGCCGAGAAGCGTTTCTCCATACGACGGTTCTGACCGCAGATAATAATGTACTGCATGCCCGATTCTGGGATAAACGATTCCCAGAGCGGCGGATCGGCCAAGATACCGCTACCGCCTCCCATTAAGAGCACAATCGGCAGGTCTTCGCGAAATCCCATTTCGCGGACCAACTGGGATCGGTGTGACAACAGCCGCATCACGTTCTCAGCTTGAAACTTGCGACGCAACGGGATCCCCACAACGTCGATCGCGCTGTCTGGCACGCCATACGATACAAGATCCCGCTTGACCTCGTCCGTAGCGACGAAGAAGTGATCTGCGTGATCGTGATACCACTGGCGATGGGCTGTGTAGTCCGTGACAATCGCGATATTAGGTATGCCAATTTGCCCGGTGCGGCGCAATTCACCGACGACTCCCATCGGCGTTGGAAACGTGCTGGCTATCGCGTCCGGTTGGTAGTACTGGATATACTCCTGCATCCGCTCAATGCCTAAATGATTCACGTAGCGCTGGAGGGCCGAGTCCGGATCAATCCGAGACATCGACTTGTAGAACAAGCCGTACAAACTTGGCGCCTTTTGCACTCCTTGAATCAAACTAAACTTGGCGAACGAACGCAACGCCGGATTCAGCAGGCTGACGTAGTCAACCACTTCGACCTGTGCGTCTCTTTCTTTCAACGCCTCCTGCACGGCGTACGCAGCCTGGTTATGCCCGGAACCAAAGGACGCGGTCATCAGCAAAACGCGACGCATTGGTCTCGCCCCCTCAAGTCTTCCACGTCTCTTATTCTAAACTTGATATTTCTTGCGGACAACTCAAATTCCCGGCGCCAGCGAAATCGCAAGGCGCAGATAAAGGAAAAAGCGGAGAGCATTCGTTCCACTTCTCTCCGCTTATCCTATTCAGTTGACAACCCCTCTAGCCAACCCATTTCTTGTTTAATGACGCCCTTGCAACCGATTCGTGGTGCGCCAGACCAAACCACGGACGACCAACTGGATGATGAGGATGACGACGAGCAAGACGAAAGCCGCTGCATAGGCGAGATCGCGCGCAGCCGGATATGGCTGGTCCAAGTAGGTGTAGGCTACGTATGTCAAGTAGCCGACCTGGGCATGGGTGAGCTGCAAACTGGGGTTGTTGGCGTTCCATCCAGCTGTGTATAACAGCGGTGCGGTTTCCCCAAGGCCGATGGCGATGGCAAGCAATAGCCCCGTGGCGATGCCACCTGCGGCCGGCCGCCAGATGGCTTGCAGAATCGCCTGCGACCGCGTCATGCCCAAGGCCCATGCAGCCTCGCGTTGCATATGTGGGACCTGCTGCAAGCTGGTATCCGTGGTGCGCAAAATATAGGGCAACATGATAAGCGTCAAGGCAATACCGCCAGCAAGCGCGGAAAACCCCCAGTGAAACTGCAACACAAGAAGCAAATACCCAAAATAGCCGATCACGATGGACGGCACGCCGGAGAGGACCTCAGCCAAGAAACGAATGGCTGCGGCGGTGCGTCGCCCAGCAAATTCTGATGTATACACCCCGCCAAGAATACCGAGGGGCGCCGCAAAGAGCACGGCGATGAGAACCAATTCAAATGTTCCCAAGAGTGCGTTCTCCAATCCGCCCGCCACCCCTTGCGTCGGAGTGAACAGCATAGCGAAGTGAAACGAACGAACACCACGCCAAACAATAGAAACCAGCAAATCAAAGAGGCCAAATAGAACGAGCGCTGCAGCCAGCCAGGCAATCGACCAGCCAAGATACGAGAACGCATTACGCCGACGCCTTCGCTTCATTTTGCCACACCTTCCTTCCTCCGGCCGTGACGTGGGCGAACCAACCAGCGTGCAAGCAAATTGGTCGCCAAAGTGATAACGAGCAGAACTAGAGCAAGTTCCGACAACGCATGCACGGCCATGCCGGATGCATCTGTCTGTGCACTATCCAGCTGATCCGCAATAAAAGCCGCCATGGTTGAGATTGGACTGTACAAGTTGCTCGGGAGAATATTCATCGCATTCCCGCTCACCATGAGAACAGCCATCGTCTCTCCCATTGCCCTTCCCCAGCCCAGCGCGATCGCGCCGACCAATCCATCTCGTACATAAGGCAACGAAATATATCGCACGACCTCCCAGGTCGTCATGCCGACACCGAGGCCGCCTTCCCGCGCAAGCAACGGCACTTGCAACAACAGATCGCGCGCGGTTGCGGTGATGATGGGCACAATCATCATGGCAAGGACGATCCCGCTTGCGAGAAGCCCATAGCCACTTCCCACTTGCCCTCCAAAAAACGGAATACAGCCAAGTACATGTCGCAGAAATGGTGCCAGATGAGCACTGATCCAGGGCACCAAGACCAAAATACCCCACAGCCCAATCACGACGCTTGGAATACCTGCCAGCAGTTCGACGAGAATGCTCAATATCCAAGCGATTGCGCCACGGACGCGGTAGGCTAGAATCACAGCCGTGAGAATTGCAATTGGCACCGCGATGACGAGCGCGATTGCCGAAGATAAAAGCGTCCCAACGATGAATACTAGTCCCCCGTAGGAAGCTCCTACAGGCGCCGTGACACCGTTCTTCTTGACCATCGCGCCATACAAATTGCCAAGATCCCACCGTGTATGTGTAAGGAAACTCCAACCCATGAAGTGCATAACGGGGATTGATTGGTACACGACGATACCCGCGATAAGCAACAAAAAGATAGCGGGGCTGCTGGCACAAAAACCAGCAACCACGCGAAAGACATAGTCGGCCACCTTGGCCGTACGCGATACGTTACGCATGTATTGGGCCCCCACAACTTCCATCAGCCTGTGATCTGTGCAATCTGCGCCTGGCTTTTGGTATAGATATCGGCCGGCAGCGGCAAGAAGTGGACGGGTGTCAGGTAAGATGCTGCATTGCCTTTTCCGGGATCGATAGCCCATTTGAGAAACGCTTGTAACGCGTGGGCCGTCGTTGTTGATGGCTGTGTCTTTTTGACAATCAAGTATTCAAAATTGATGATGGGATACGAGCTCGCTCCTGGTTCGTCAATCAGCGAGACTCGCTCGTCGCTTGGCACCTGCTTCACGGCTGCAGCGGCGGCTTGGATATTTTGCGTCGTCGGTAGCACAAACTGTCCAGCGCGGTTTTGCAGTGCTGCATAATGAAGCCCCGCTTGCACGGCCTTGTCCAACCAGCTGATGCCGACGTAGCCAATGGCATACTTGGTTTTACTCAGAGCAGCGACGACACCGTCATTGCCCTTTGCGCCAATGGCCGAAGATAGCCCTGGCCACGAAATGGACGTGCCATAGCCATATTGCTGGCTCCAGCTTGCACTACCATGGCTGAGGTACTGCGTGAACAAGAAGGTATCGCCAGATCCGTCTGAGCGATAGACCGGCTTAATCAACTGATGTGGCAGGGATATGCCTGGATTTAAAGCTCGAATCGCCTTGTCGTCCCAATAGGTGACTTTCCCTTCATAAATCTGGGCAAGCACTGCACCGTTGAGATGGAGATGACCTTTGAGGCCTGGCAGGTTATACATCACCTGCTGTGCTGAAATGGCCACTGGAATGTTCAACATGCCGGGCGTTTGCGCCATTTGTGCGTCCGCCATGTATGCGTCCGAAGCACCAATGTCTACCGTCCCGGCCGTAGCATCGGAAATCCCAGTCCCACTGCCGGTAGAAGCCGCGGTCATCTGCACGTTCGGCTGCACCTTGTGATACGCTGGAATCCACTCGGTATTAAACAGGGGATACAGTAACGAGGAACCTGTTTCCGTAAGTGAGATACTGCCTGCAGTCTTCGCGGCACCTGAGGCTGTCGCATTCTGTCCCGGCTGCGCACTGGCGTTGGTGGCGTTATTTGTCGAGTTCCCCGTGCCGCACCCAGAAACCGCAAGCAATGCGGTGAGTACGGCGGCACCTGCGAACCATTTCGTATGATGTAAGATCACAAAGATCGTCCTCCCTTAGGTCAATTGTGTGCGTAAGCATGGCCAACGACTCAAAGGATAGCAACGCTCTGTGAACTTGCGGTGGAAGGTTCGTTAAAGGATCGTGAAATTCGACAACTTTCGTCTTTACAATCTACAACAACTCTTCGCCAGGGTCCGATTGACGTTCCAATTTCAGAAGCTTGGCCACCCACCCTGTCGACGTCGCCTGCAACAAAATCGTCGACAAAATCGCTAGAAAGGTGACTGCCATGAGGTCGCGCGCATGCGGTACACCAGCGGCAGCGGCTGATGTGGCCAACGCGGCCGGGATCACGCCAGTCTCACGTACCCACATCATCAAGACGATCTCCCGCGCGGACCATTTCGCAAAGCGGTCGCCCGGTACACATGCGAGCACCGTAAGCGGGCGTGCGATGAACATCAGAGTGGCCGCGATCGCAAGACCAACTCCCAGATCGCGCCCCAACGCCGAAAATTGCACTTGTGCGCCAAGTAGCGTAAAGATCAGCATGCGCAGCAATGCCGTCGGCAATGCAACATGTGCCAACTCAGCGAATTGAACCTGCGATCGCGCCATGCCGAACACACCTGGGCTGCCAAATATTGCTCCACTCGCGAACGCGCTCATGAGACCACTGCCGCCAAGATCAACTGCGAGAGCATAACTCCCAAGCGCGATGGCGATGGCCACGACGCTTGTGTGCAGCCGCAGCCAGGGGGGGCCGTTCTCCGATGTCAGCCATGCTCCAAAGAAGCCAAAAACAGTCCCCATGGCAAGACCAATGCCGGCTTCTCTGCCAAACATGGCAAACGCAGACGCCAGGTGCAGGGGCTGTTGCGCCTTGACCGATGTGAGCACGACGGCAAACAAGACCGAGGCCGTCGCGTCGTTGACCGCGCTCTCCGCTTCGAGTGCCTGCTGTAAGCGTTGGCGAATCGGTGTCCGTGCAAAGACAGGAATCAATGTCGCTGGATCTGTCGAGGCGATAATCGAACCAAGTAGTAGACACCAGAGAAATGAAAAGTGAAACAGCCACATTGCGATCAAGGCGACGGCAAGTGCCGTTATGAGCACACCGAGGGTAGCCAACAGACTGATGGTCAACGCCGCCCGGCGCAGAAGCCTCAGATTCATCTGGCATCCGCCCTCGAATAACAACAGCGCTGCCCCGGTATACACCGCAAACTGACTCGCCCCGGAGCCACCTGCCACGTGCAGCACGCGCAAACCTGCCGGTCCAAGGGCTATGCCAAGAACGACAAATGCCGCCACATCGGGAATGCGCGGCCGTTCCGTAAGCCTGCTGATGACGGCGCCAAGTAAGCCGACGAGGGCGATAATCAGCATGGCGTCCTGCCAATTGGCGAGATTGAGCACACCCATCCTCCTTTAACGCTTCGGCGTGCTAAAAGCAAGTCTCGACAGCCGCGGCAAAAGCATCGGGTTGCTCCAAGTGCGGCGTATGTCCCGCTTCTTCGATCACGACATGACGTGCAGCTTTCATTTGCCGAGCCATCTGAGAATTGATAGCAGTGAACTTGGCATCCAGTTCCCCGGTGACAAGCAGCGTCGGCATTGTCAGCGTACCAAGCAGGTCCCAATTCGATGGCTGTGCTCCAGTGCCAATTCCACGCAGACTTTGCGCATAGCCAAACGCCGTTCCCTGTTCACGGATCTCCCGTTGCCGCATGCGTACACCTTCCGGCAAGGCGCTGTGTGTCGCAAAGAGAGGTATCTTCTCCCAACGCTCAATAAAAGCAGAAAGGCCAATATCCTCAATTTCAGCAGCCAGTCTTTCGTCTGCTTCTCTGCGCGCGGCCCGCTCCGACGGGGTCGCGAGCCCTGGAGACGCGCTCTCGAGGATGAGCTGCAAAACATATTCAGGATACTGAACGGCAAAGGAAAGGGCAATTCTTCCACCCATCGAGTAACCCAGCACGTGTGCTCGCGAAAAACCGAAAGTGTCAAGAAGAGCCGCGAGATCGGCCACTTGTTCAGCCATCCGATAGCGTTCAACGCTGGCAGGCGCCGCAGTCCGCCCGTGCCCCAACAAATCGGGGGCTAGCACGGTCCAGCGTCGCGCCCAATTCGCGAAAAACGGTGCAAAGACGTCGCCACTGCCCGTGAAACCGTGTAACAGCAACAAACACTCCTCACCATCGCCGGCCTGCAGTACGGAATACGAAATGCCGCGCACGTGCACAGTTCGTCTCATCGCGCCATCCCTCGCTCTAGTTCGTGCCGCAATTCGGCAAAGAGGCGTTTGTATACGTGTGTACTCGCTTCGTTGGCAAACGTGGCTTGCACGACGGTCAACCCGGCATCGTTTATGCCTTTGCGCACCGCCTGCATCAAAGCCTGCACACCCTCCACCTCGACATATCGCCCGCCAAACGCCTCAATAATGTGTTGGAACTCCAGGCCATGCGGCGTCGTGAAGTGGTGCAATGTGTCTGGTCGCGACGCTTGCGACAAATGCTGAAAAATGCCGCCACCATCGTTGTGAATGAGGACGATGACAAGTGGTACCCCGAATCGCTTGGCCGCGAGAAGTCCGTTCGTGTCGTGATAAAACGACACATCACCAATGCACAGTACTGTAGACTGGCCTGACGCCAAGGCCTCGCCAAACGCCGTCGACGTCAGACCATCGATCCCGCTGGCACCGCGATTGCCATCGACGATGACGCCCGATTGTGGCCTGACCAAGGCGTCGGCGTCGCGAATCGGCCGACTGTTGCCGATGAATAACCTCTCCCCACTGTGCAACGCCGCGACCGTTGCCCGTACCGCCGTACCCTCAAACCAGTGATCGGCGCAAAAGCGCTCGATGAACCGCCTCGCTACATCGTCCGCATGCCGCCAAGCCGCCGTGTAAGCTTGTGCGGAAGTCGTCAACGTGGCTATGAGATGGTTTAGCCCAAATTCGACGCCGCCAGCGATGACGTCGCTGGCAACGCCTAACGCATCGCGATAAAGTGGCGTTTCATCGCAGACAAATACGCGCGCACGGCTCTTCACCAGCCACGATGCCAACGCCTTAGAGGTCGGCTCGGCGCCAAAGCGCAGCACCAAGTCTGGAGGCGCAATCACATCGGGTGCAGCCTGCAAAATGGCATCGTAGTGCTGGACAGCCTGTGACGATCCCGCAACCGGAGAAATGATATCCGCCAAAATCGGAAGGCCGGTTCGTTCTGCGAATGCAACGACCGCCTTGGCAAGGTTTGCATCGCGCTCAGGACCGAACACGACGAGTGGGCGTTGTGCACTTGCCAAGGCTTCCCGCAAACGTTTGAACCGCGAGCCAGCAAACGATCCCGATGGCTCCATCTGCATCGCAGGTGGGGTGAGGTTTACAAGCTCTGGCACCTCATCCCGGCGCGGTGGCACGAGTGGTTCGACAAACGGGTAATTCAAATGGACGGGGCCCGCCGGACTTGAAGCAGCCAACGTGGCAGCACGCACAGCCATCGCCTGTGCATGCCGGGCGCATTGCGCGGTGCCATCGGGGATCGGCAGTTCATAAAACCACTTGACGTGATCGGCAAACATACCCATTTGGCGAATGGCCTGATTGGCTCCTACTTCGCGCAATTGCGGCGGGCGATCGGCCGTAATCGCGATGAGCGGAACGCGCGACATGTAAGCCTCCACAATGGCTGGATAGTAATTGGCAGCGGCGGTCCCCGACGTGCAGACAATCGCCACCGGGCGCCCTCCGCCTTTTGCGAGGCCAAGTGCGAAATAGGCGGCAGACCGCTCGTCGAGATGGGAAAGCAACTCAATTTGCGGGTGTTCCGCAAAGGCCATGAGCAGCGGCGTGTTCCGAGAACCGGGCGAAGCAACCACCTGGCGTACGCCTGTGGCTGCGAGCCCATCGACAAACGCGTGCACCGGCCACAAGGTCATGTTCACATTGCGTCCCCCTCACGAATATCCCCCAGCGCCGTTCGCATCGGTACGAGCTTCCACTCGCTTTCTTCCCACTCCGTTGCGGCGTCTGATCCGGCAACAATACCACATCCCGCAAACATGCACGCATGTGGGTAATAAATGAATGCCGATCGCAGCGAAACATTGATTTGTCCATTGCCATCGCCGTCCATCCAGCCGAATCCTCCAGTGTAGTACCCCCGTGGCCAACCTTCGTGGGCCTTGATGAACGAAATCGCGGCCGCATCCGGCACTCCCGCCACCGCGGGTGTCGGGTGCAAGCAAATAGCTGCATCGAGTAGGCTACACCCTTCGCGCAACCGCCCTTCCACCTTGGTGTACAGGTGTTGCACATTTGTCAACTGGCGAATGCCAGGTTCCTTTGGCCAAGTGAGTTGCTCAGCAACACTGGCCAAGCGATGGGTGACCGCGTGCACGACCGCCTCGTGTTCCGCGCGGTTCTTTGCACTCGTCTGTAACTGCAAGCAAAGGTTCTGGTCTTCCTCTTTGTCGCGTCCGCGGCGCGCCGAGCCAGCCAAGCAGTCAACCGACAAAGTCCCCTCTTCTACGCGAACCAGTTCCTCTGGACTGGCCGCAAGCAACCACCTGTCCTGCCACTGCATGGCAAAGATGTGACTGTCGCGATAAGTACTCAAAAGCTGTTGCAACGCTTCTGGCAGCGGCCGGTTGACCGACGCAAATGCCCGGCGCGCTAGGACGACTTTGCTCAGCTTCCCCGCCGCGATTTCGCGCAACGCCCGCTCAACTTTATCCGCCCAAGCACTGTTTTCTAAAGCCGCCGTAAATACTGGATGCGCTCCTGGCTCATGCTCACCGGCTGCAAAAGCATCAAGAAGATCCGCAACCTCTGTGCGAACGTCATGCTCGTCGAGGGCGGGCGAGACGATGTAGAACACATCCACCGCATCTGTGCCCAGTTGTTTGCGCAAGGTCAGCTTTGGCACAAACCAAATCGCCTTCGGCCAGGCGGACCACATCCCAAACGCGGGCTCTGTGAAGTCAAACGCAAATGCGCCGTAACAGCGAACGCCCTTGGGAAGTGCGAGTTCAGACAACCGCGTCCTGGAACGTTCGAGCGCATCCTCCTCAGACTCCAAAATTTGCTTGTAGACGCCAATGCCAAGCGTCTCAGCATCAGCATTGTGCGGCAGCGAGTACACGGCGGGCTCGAGTGTATGCCAATTTGCGAGCGACGCAAGCGGATCATGGAACTTGATCGTCGTGCGAATGCAATGAACGCCCTGTTCGTTTGCGGGAGGCATCGTTGTATAAGCCTGCGCGATGGCGTCCACCAGGTGTTCCCATACCGTCTCTTTCGCCGAAGTCAGCATCGCGTTTTTACCCACTCCCTCAATTCCCGTCTCAACAGTTTGCCCGAGGCGTTGCGCGGCAACGATGACACAGCATAAAACGCCTGCGGAATCTTGTAGTGCGCCAATAGCTCGCGCAAACGGGTTCGCCACTGCGCCAGTGTCTCATCGGTCAACACGACACCGTCTTTGAGCACGACAAAGGCCACAGGAACCTGACCCCATGTTGCATTCTCTTGCGCAACTACGCCCGCGTCCTGTACGCCTGCCAACCTCATTAAGGCGGACTCGACCTCCGCCGGATACACGTTCTCGCCACCCGAGACAATGAGATCTGTACGCCTGTCCAACACATATAAGAAGCCGTCGTCGTCGAACACGCCAATATCGCCAGTGTGCAACCAACCGTCTCGGAACGCATGCTCTGTGGCCATTGGTTGATTGAAATAACCGGCAATGACCGTGGGACTTTGCACTAGAATTTCGCCCTCGACACGCGGCAAAGTTGTTGGACCGTCAGGACTGTCAATGGCAAGTCGCACATTGGCTAGAGGCTTTCCCGAACTCCCTACCTTTGCCAGCGCATCGTCCGCCATCAAAGTGGCGACCTGTGTGTTCGATTCTGTCAGTCCATAGCTTTGATTGATGGGAATGCGCAGGGCCAACGCTCGCTCCAACAGCGGCTTTGGTGCCGGACCGCCGCCAAGCAGAACCGCACGCAACGTATCTGGATACGGATCGCTTCGCTTGTCTAGGAGCCTTGCCAACATCGCAGGCACGAGGGAGACCAACGTTATTCCTTCGTACGCCAAGGCCTTGTCCACGCGCTCGACGTCAAAACCATTATGGGCCACGACCGTCGTGCCATAAATGAGGCTACGCAATAATACGCCCATGCCACCTACGTGAAACAGTGGCATCGGCACCAACCAACGCTCATCGAGCCGCAACCCGAGTTGCAACACAGAGCCCATAGCGCTCCACCAGTGATTTTGATATGTAATGACAGCGCCCTTCGGCCTGCCCGTCGTTCCACTCGTATAGACAATGCAATGCGGCGCAGTCAAGTCGATATCCGCTTTGAACACATCGCGTGCACGACCGCCTTTCGTCTGCAGTTCGGAGAACTCGATCACGCCTGCAGGAAAGCGGTAGCTTTGATTCACCTCTTGTGCCAACGACCTGGTCTGTGCATCATAAATCAGCAACTGCGCATCACAGTCCTCTACCTGATAGGCAAGCTCAGGTGCGGACAAGCGCCAGTTGAGCGGCACCAAGATGGCCCCTAGCTGTATCAACGCGTGTAGCACTATCGTGTGCGCATAGCTGTCCTTGAGCAGGACTGCGGCGCGTTGACCCTCGCAGAGCCCCTGATCATAAAGCGATGCCGCGCAGGATAACGCGGCATACAATAATTCTTCGTAGGTTAGAAC
Organism: Alicyclobacillus hesperidum subsp. aegles; assembly: GCF_027923525.1. NCBI lineage: Bacteria > Bacillati > Bacillota > Bacilli > Caryophanales > Alicyclobacillaceae > Alicyclobacillus > Alicyclobacillus hesperidum. The sequence goes on from NZ_BSBJ01000003.1 coordinate 22,020, forward strand.
GCCATTTGCCGTTTCGATGGCCGGGTGCAAAGGACGTCGCAAGGCCTGCGCCTGCAACCAATCGGGCAAACGGCGAACCGGCTCCTGTGACCATGCATTTGTCATGCAGCATTCCACCCCCGTGTCTAAATTGGTTGTGGAACAATCAGGGCAATCTCCCGAACTTTCCAAAGTCCGGTTTGCGCTTCTCAAGGAACGCATTCTTTCCTTCTTTGGCTTCATCGGTCATGTAGAACAACATGGTCGCGTCTCCAGCAAGTTGCTGCAATCCAGCCGCGCCGTCGGTATCTGCGTTAAATGCCGCCTTGAGGAAGCGAATGGCAATCGGGCTCTTTTCGAGAATTTCCTTTGCCCATTGAATGCTTTCTTCTTCGAGTCGATCAAGCGGCACCACCGCGTTGATAAGTCCCATTTGCAAGGCTTCCTGGGCGTTGTACTGACGGCAGAGGAACCAAATTTCCTTTGCTTTCTTTTGCCCAACCAACCGTGAGAGCAAAGCGATGCCATAACCCGCGTCAAAGCTACCGACCTTCGGCCCAGTTTGTCCAAATACGGCATTCTCGGCCGCGATCGTCAAGTCACAGCAAACGTGCAGGACGTGTCCACCGCCAATCGCATAACCGGCAACAGCGGCAATCACTGGCTTGGGCAATTGACGAATGAGCCGCTGTAAATCGAGCACATTGAGACGAGGGATTTGATCGCCGCCGACGTAGCCGCCGTGCCCACGCACGCGTTGGTCGCCCCCGGAGCAAAAAGCGAGATCGCCCTGGCCGCGCATAATGACGACACCGGTCGATGCATCGTCGCGGATGTGCTGAAAAGCATCAATCATCTCTGCAACCGTTTCGGGGCGAAACGCATTATGCACCTCAGGTCGGTTGATGGTCACACGGGCAATGCCCTCCGCTCGTTCGTAAATGATGTCGGTATATTCCTTCACTCGCTCCCACTGCATGGTCATTTCGGAAGGCCTCCTGATTCCGAGTCAGATGTCGAATGTTCGCGAGAACATTATAGAACTTGTCCAATAGAGAAGCAAAAACGCAACCCCTCGGAACCCGCGGCAAGAAACGGATTTGCCGGTCTCGCATGCACATGCTAGGATTACGAATGGATTCCTAGAACGTATAGAGTTCTGTTTGAAATTTCGCCGTGTGCGATCTACGCGGCTTGGGAAACGAGGTGCTTAGCAGATGATACATTCGAGCCGGATCGGCGTCTGGTGGCGAGTCTTACGCCCGTTCACCTTGACGGCGAGCATCGTGCCAGTACTTGTCGGGGCAGGGATTGCGATTCCTTTTTATCATTTCCACGTTTGGAGATTCCTTGCCATGTTTTTCGCATCCATTTTAATCCAGTCAGCAACCAATATGTTTAACGAGTACTACGATTTTAAACGAGGGCTTGACGACGAGCGCATGGTTGGTATCGCGGGCACCATCGTACGCGATGGTGTGAAGCCGACGACCGTATTGCGGTTAGGCTTTATTTTTATGACTGTTGCCCTGTTACTGGGCATTTATCTCTGCGCGACAACGAGTTGGTGGCTTGCTCTGGTTGGCATTGTATCCATGGGCATTGGTTACTTATACTCGGGTGGGCCGTGGCCGCTCGCATACACGCCGTTTGGCGAGTTAGCGGCCGCAACAGCCATGGGACCGGTCATTGTCCTTATCTCCTTTTACCTGCAAAGTGGTACCGTAACCTGGCGAGCGGCACTTTTGTCGATTCCGATTGGCCTTTTAATCGGCGCCATTTTGTTTGCCAACAACATGCGGGACATGGTACAAGACGCGGAAGGTGGCCGCCGCACGGTTGTTATTTTGCTTGGCCGCGAGCGGGGGAGAATTTTATTTGCGAGCGTCTTTGCCGCCGCATACCTTGTCATTGTCATGCTGGTGGTCTTTCACCTGCTTACGCCATGGGCACTCTTTGTCTTCGCGACGATTCCAACTGCTGTGTACGTGGTACGCCTGTATTACCAACATACAGAACCCGCGAAGCTGCACGCGGCTGTCAAAGGCACGTCAAACCTGTTGTTTCGCTTCGGCGTACTTATGTTTTGCGCAATGTTGGTCTCGTTAGTACACGTCGCGTAACCAGAGGTACCGCGTATACATCCAAAAGCGCCGTCGCTGGGAAATCCCCCGTGTGACGGCGCTTTGATTTTATTTCACCTAGGTATCGGCTTGGGCATCAGCTTGCAAAGCCCCCGCGATTCGCCACGGGTGCGAATATACGTTAAAAGCCCTGCCGCGCACAAAACCGATGGCGGTAATGCCCAGTTCGTCCGCCATGTCGATGGCAAGCGCCGTTGGCGCCGATCTGGCGATCACGATGCCGACGCCAATCTTGGACACCTTCAACAACACCTCGGACGAGATGCGCCCACTGAATGCAATCACCGTACCTTGCAACGAGATTCCGTTTTGCAGGCAGTATCCATAGATTTTATCGAGGGCATTATGCCTGCCAATGTCAGTACGTGCCAACAAAAGTTTGTCTGGCGTGCACAAGGCCGCCATATGAACGCCGCCGGTCTCCTGAAACAGCGTCGCCGCCCCATCGAGTTCGTCGATCACGGCAAATACCTCTTCCGGGCTCAAAGTCACGGCATCGTCTACACGCTTCGCTGTGACGGCATCGTTTTGGAAATAGAAACTTTGGCGTCCCTTCCCACAACATGAAGCGATATATCGTTTATTGTAAAAAGCTTGGTTGAAGGTGATGGCGCTTTTCGTACGCACCCGAGCCGTTCCGAGAAAACGGCTCAGTTGCAGCGACTCAACTTGATCAACAGATTGGATAATCCCCTCGGACGCCAGAAAACCGTACACTAAATCTTCCATATAAGAAGGCGTACAGACGATGGTCGCAAGTTCGTTGTCATTCACATAAATGGTCAACGCATACTCCGTTGCAATCTCGTCGTCTGTTCTCACCCACTCCCCATCGCGATACCGGACAACCGGGCGGATCATCTTTTCGGACATCGCGATGCGCGGTTGTTCGCTCACACTTCAGGCCCCCTGTCCTCGCCACGCGCAGCCGTCGCCTCCGGCGAATCGGCAAGTCCGCGACCCATGCCCTTTAAAAATGCCAAGGCGACCGCCAAGGCCCTGCCAACATCGGGATCGCGCAGAGCCTTTAAGGCGTCATACACGCCCATCCGCGCGTTTACTGGCACCCCTGTTGCCTCTTTGAATCCTGTTGAGGCAGCCTCGAAAAGTCGGGACATCGACTCCGGTGGAATCGCCCCCAAGAATTGCAATGCCCCGATTCCGTTTTTCAATCCACCCGTGATCTCCGGCCGCGACACCAAATTGAGCACAATCCGTAAAACATCGTCCCCCTGCTCCAGCAACGCGCGCAACAAGGGAAGAAGCCCACGTTCCTCGCACGCCTGCAATAAAGCCAAGCCGTCGATCACGCCGTCCGCGTGATCGACCAACGCTTGCTCAATTTTCTGTTTCGCCAGCGCAGCATCGTCGACAGGCTGGCGCACGATAGATGTTATTGCGTTCGCCACTTGGCATTACCCCCTCTCCGGCCGATGTCGTGCTTGTTCGACCGGAACATACCCCGCTCTGGCCCACTTTTTCTCGACTTGTACACCCGGCTGTGGATTGGGGTGGCCAAGCCGATAATTATATGGCGTGAGCGGACTTTTTCCGCTTTCACGGAGAACTTCCATACGCACGCGCAACTCTTTATATGCCGGCGTATGTGTCGTCACATCCGATTCGCTACTTGTCAAGATGTTGATGGCCTCTTCGTCGTTCGACGTATTCATCGGAAGATACAGCTGACGGCCCTGCACGCGATCCGTGACCACTACAGGAAGCTTCAACTGTCCAAACGGCGAAGTCAACCGCACCAGAGCACCCGTTTCGATTCCGCGCTCCTTCGCCAACTCAGGAGAAACCTCCAAGTACGTGGTGGGTATCTTCTCTTTAATACCCGCGACGCGGTAGGTCAGGTTTCCCTCGTGGAAATGCTCCAACATCCGCCCATTGTTCAGGTGCAGGTCATATTCTGGAGCAAATTCGGTCGGTTCGATCCACTTGGCTGGCACCAGTCTCGCACGTCCGTTCGGAAATGGAAAGCCGTCCGTGTACAGTAGCGGGGAATCTGTACCATCTTCGGCGACCGGCCATTGCAGGCTTCGGTAACCTTCGAGTCGCTCGTAGGTGACGCCTTTCATCAACTCAGCCAAAGATGCCATTTCCTCAAGGATTTCACGTGGGTGTTGATAATTCCAGTCGGCACCAAGCCGACGAGCCAACTCCTGCAGGATGATCCAGTCCGGCTTGGATTCGCCAAGAGGCTCCAACACTTGATATAGGCGCTGAATTCTGCGTTCGGTGTTGGTAAACGTGCCTTCCTTCTCTAGGCTCGGTGAAGCGGGCAACACGACATCCGCAAATTCCGCCGTTTTGCTGAAGAACACGTCCATGACCACGAAGAAGTCCAGCTTGGTGAAAGCGTCGCGCACGTAGTGCGAGTTGGAATCGACAAGCGCCATCTCCTCGCCTTGCAACAGCATCGCGCGCAGTTTGCCATCGTGAATCGCTTCGACCATCTCATGGTTGTCGAGTCCCTTCGTTGTCGGCAGTTCAACGCCCCAGGCCTGTTCATACTTTGCGCGTACCCCAGGGTCGTCCACGCGCTCGTATCCAGGCAGGTACACCGGATTGCACCCCATGTCCCCCGCCCCCTGGACGTTGTTGTGGCCACGCAGGGGATAAGCACCTGTGCCCGGCCGTGCCATATTGCCTGTGACAAGCAGCAGGTTGCAAATCGCCGTACTCGTTTCACTGCCCCCCAAATGTTGGGTAACACCCATCGCCCAACAGATACAAACCGACTTTGCCTCGTGAATCATGGTCGCCAATTGTTTGATTGTAGCCTGCGGCACACCGGTCGTCCGCTCTGCATACGCGAGCGTATACGTGGCAAGCGAGTTGACAAATTCCGCGTAACCATCCACGTGTCCGTCGATGAACGATTGATCCTGCCAGCCCTGATCAATGATGTACTTTGTCACCGCCGACAACAGCACGAGGTCGGTGCCCGGTTCGGGCCGGACAAACATATCTGCCTTTTCGGCCATACCGTTACGCCGTAGATCGATCACGATGTGCTTCTGGCCATATTTCTTTTTTGCACGCCGCAAGCGCGTCGACAAAACCGGATGGGACTCTGCTGGATTGGCGCCAACGATGATGACGAGATCGGCCATCGCCAAGTCGTGTACCGAACCTGTGTCGCCGCCGTAGCCAACAGTTCTGCGCAACCCCTCGGTCGCCGGCGATTGACAGTAGCGCGAACAGTTATCGACATTGTTGGTATGCATCACGGCACGTGCGAGCTTTTGAATTAAGTAATTCTCCTCGTTCGTGCACTTCGACGAGGAGATGAACGCAACTGCATCGTCTCCGTGTTTGAGACGTATCTCCGTCAAGCGCTTGGCAACCAAATCGAGCGCTTCGTCCCAGGTCGCTTCATAGAATGCATCGCCTCGACGGATGAGTGGCTTTGTCAGGCGATCTGGACTATTGACGAAGTCCCAGCCAAACTTGCCTTTGATGCATGTCGAAATCTGATTCGTCGGCGCCTCCATCTGCGGCTCAACCTTGAGGATTTCGCGGTCTTTCGTCCATACGTCAAACGAACAGCCGACGCCGCAGTATGTACAAACCGTTTTGGTGCGTTGAATGCGCGACTTGCGCATGGCACTCTCCATTTCAGAAATCGAAAATATAGCCCGATAGCCTGGCTCTACGGCCTTGGTCAAATCGATCATCGTTTGTAAAGGCTCTGGCTCAATGCCAGTCAGAAAACCAGCCTTGCCGATCATGTTCTTTTCCATGAGCGCGTTGCACGGGCAAACCGTTACGCAATGGCCACAAGAAACACACGAGGATTCGTTGATGGGTACATCGTTGTCCCAAATGACACGGGGAATCTCGCGATCCCACGCGATCGACAAAACCTCGCTGACCTGTAAGTTCTGGCACGCCTCGACGCAACGGCCACAGAGAATACATTGATTCGGATCGTATCGGTAAAATGGATTGGATAAATCCTCTTCGTACGGCTTTTTCCGGAATGGATACGATTGATGATCTATATCCATGGCCATCGTCGTGTTGTGCACGGTACAGTTGCCATTGTTGTTATCGCAGACCGTGCAATATAGGTCGTGGTTTTTTAAGATGCGATCCATCGCCTCTTTGCGCGCAAATCGCGCGGCCACCGACTTGGTCCGCACTTCCATGCCGTCTTCTACAGGCGTCGCACAAGCTCGTACGATGTTGCCTCCGACATCGACCATACAAGTATCGCAGGTTTGAATCGGCCCTAAGGCAGGGTGATAACAAATGTGCGGGACATCGACGTCGTTCTCGAGAAGAGCTTGCAGTATGGTTTCGTGATCGCTCGCAGATATCTGCCTGCCATCGACCACGAATGTCTTCTTTACATTGGTGCTCAAAAGCCCCACCTCCAACGTGCCGTTGATTCGGCCATATTTGCGCATCTCGATTCAGTATGGCCTAAAGATCCCCCGCTTCATGTCAGGCGCGGAGGATTCGCGACAAGATTAGCAATGGTTGCGGCAACGTCCGCCTCTGGACGTTCACAATGGAAGTGGCGACACACGTAGACAAGCGCTTCGTCCGCTGCCGGTGGGTACGCATTTTCGCCGTTCGGTCGAGCTGATGGCGTCAACAGCACCGCTTCTGGCAGAAAGGCAAGATGAAAGGCTGTCGCCATCGCGCGTACGTCCCCCCTGCCTGGTACTGATGACCACACGACCTCAGTCGTGCCGAGATCGCGCAACATGGCTGCGGTGACAAGCCATAAATGGTCAACTGGGGCTTCCATCAACCATGTGCCAAACGCATGCAAAAGGCGATCCAATCGATCCGCATACGCTTCGTCGCCGACAAGCGCGTACAGGCGCTGGAGATTGTGTGCCGCCACGCTGTTGGCCGACGGCGTCGCGCCGTCGTAAACGGTCTTTGGTTGCGCAATGAGGCGCTCTGCATCGCGGCCGTACAGAAAGTAACCACTGCCTTCGCTATCCCAAAAGAGCGTGTCGAGCACAGACTGCCAATGTTGGGCACGACGTAGGTAGAACGGATCGAGCGTGGCCTCATACAGATCGAGATACGCCGCGATGAGATAGGCGTGATCGTCCGCATAGGCGAATACGGCTGCATCTTGGTCGCGATAGCGCGCGAGCAGACGGCCGTCCGGCTTGCGCACAAGCAGGGTTTCAAGCGCCTGAACAGCCCGCACCGCCAGGCCGAGCCAGTGCTCGTCTGCAAAGACAGCCCCGGCTTTAGCGAGTCCGGAAATGGCCAAGGCGTTCCATGCAGTCAAGATTTTATCGTCAAGCCCTGGGTGCTCGCGATGCTCTCGCCATTCGTAGAGCTTCCGATTAGCTTCGTCGAGCCACTGCCACAACTCGCCTTCCGACATGTTGCGCGCGGATGCAAAGGCAGGAATATCGCGATCGACATAGTTAGGCACGCTGTAGCCCTCGAAGTTACCTTCGTCTGTGATATCGTAAAAAGCGCAGTACCATTCGCCGTCCTCATCGCCAAGCGCTGCCGTCACATCCTCTGGCCGCCACACGTAAAAACGCCCTTCTTGACCTTCCGAATCGGCGTCGAGTGCGCTGTAAAACGCCCCTTCCCGCGAGGTCAGCTCGCGCTCAAGAAAAGTGACAATCTGCTCGACAAAACGACGGTATCGCGGATTCCGCGTCACCTGATAGGCCTCGGTGTACGCCGTGATAGCCAACGCGTTGTCGTAGAGCATTTTCTCGAAGTGTGGAACACGCCAGAAGGCATCGGTACTATAGCGGGCGATCCCGCCGCCAACGTGATCGGCAATTCCGCCTCTCATGATGGCATCCAGTGTATCCAAAGCCATTTGCCGCGCCCCTTGGTCGGAAGCGAATCGGCTGTATCGCAGCAAAAACATGACCTGGTGAAACGCCGGAAACTTGGGCGCATCTCCAAAGCCACCATACGCGTGGTCAAAGCGCTCGCGCAGAGTGGATGCTGCTTGGCGGGCGGCATGTTTGCCGTCGACCTCACCGGGCATCGCGGCAAATATGGGCTGCATACGGGTGACCAGCTCGGCACTCGCCGAAACGAGTTTTTCCCGCTCCTCGTCCCATTTTTGACGCATCACGCGGAGAATCTCTAGCAGTCCCGGGCGCCCGTAGCGCGCGTTTTTCGGAAAATACGTTCCGGCAAAGAACGGATGCCCGTCCGGCGTCAGAATGACCGTCAGTGGCCAACCACCTTCGCCGGTGACCGCTTGGCAATATGTCATGTAGATGTGGTCGATGTCCGGTCGCTCCTCGCGATCGACCTTAATCGAGATATAGTGTTGATTCAGGTACTGGGCAACCTGTTCATCTTCAAACGACTCATGCGCCATGACATGGCACCAGTGACAAGTCGAAATTGTATACTCCATTTGCACGCAGGTGTACTATTCATAGCCCCGCAGGGCTACGAATAGCCAATGGATAAAAAAACAGGTTTGGACTCACGGGCAGCCTTTTGGAAAGCTTCCGGTGCCCAGGGGAACCAATCGACAGGGTTATATGCGTGTTGCAAGAGATATGGCGATTTTTCATGAATCAAGCGGTTTGGCTTGCGCTCATTTTGTGCAGTCATCGTTGCTCCCCTTCCGAGGAAAATGCATCCTCTTTATGATTGTACCCCTGACAAAGGGTCCTACACAAAGAAGCGTTTGCACGCCATGGTTTTGAAAGCTGATTTTCGATGACAGCAGCTTATCTGGCAAACACTTGACGCCCTGCGATCCACGTCGCGACAACATGCAATCCTTCGTCCAGTACAACGAGATCTGCACGTTTCCCGACGGCGATGGAGCCCCGTGTATGCGCGAGACCGAGCTCTCTGGCCGGTACCGTCGCCGCCATATAGGCGGCATCCCGCAGATCGATACCTACCTTGCGGACCATGTTGCGGATCGCTTCGTCCATGGTCAACGTGCTTCCCGCAAGGTGGTTACCTTCTTTCAGTACAGCCACCCCATCTTGGACGATCACGTCCAGCGCACCAAGCTTATAGTCGCCATCGGCTTTGCCTGCTGCCGCCATGGCATCGGTAATGAGCACCATATTGTCCCGGCCTTTAAGACGATACGCCAGTCTCATCATTTCCGGGGAGACGTGATGTCCGTCAGCGATAATCTCACACACGACATCATCAGTTAGCAACGCCGCGGCTACGGCTCCACCCCCGCGATGATGAAGCCCTCGCATCGCATTAAATAGGTGAGTGGCCTGCAAGGCACCCGCTGCAATCGCATCAAGCGTTTGTTGGAATGTTGCGTCCGTGTGGCCGAGCGATGCGATAATCCCCTGCTGGGTTAGCCAGGAAATAGCATTCAGAGCACCTTCTAGCTCCGGGGCAATCGTGACCTTCTTCACAAAACCTTCTGCGATACTCGTCAAATGCTTGAGGATATCCATCGATGGGGGAATGACAAACTGCGGATTCTGTGCACCACAGCGCTTAGGAGATATAAACGGCCCCTCTAGGTGAATGCCAAGGATCTGTGCACCACCATGAAAGCGGCCTGCGCTACGCTTTGCCACATGGATCACCCGGTCAAGGTCAGCTATTTGTGATGTCAGCGTTGTGGGAAGCCAACCTGTCGTTCCGTGCCTGGCATGGAATCGGCTAATGGCCTCGATGGCGTGAATGGTGCCATCCATCACCTCGTAGCCGTCCCCTCCGTGAATATGTATGTCAATAAAACCAGGTAAAATCCATTGATTGTTTGCATCGAACACCGTGATGGAACGGTCAGCAAACGTGCGCGAAAAGCTTTCTTCTTGTCCAATTTCGCGAATCACGCCTTGCTCAACATAAATGTATCCGCCGTCACAAATGGAATCTTCAAGAACCAGCCTTCCATTGCGAATGACAAATGTGGCTGTTGTCCGATCCACGTGTATCGCCCGCTTTGCATTCAATTCATCCAACTTATATTGTCGCATACAGACTGTATCTTGCAATCCAATGGGATCTTCCACCCGAAGAAGAAAGGAACACCTTTGGAGCACATAGCGAGGAGAGAAGGGGCGCGATGACCCCATTATCATTTTACCCCTCGATAAGCGTCCGTACAAAGCACCTTGTCTTGACTGAGGATGGGAAGCATCTGCCGTGGAATTTCTTCGGTTTTCATGCTCGGCATACCCAAGAAACCGTACGCGCCGTGCGATCACGGAGTATCAGCACGGGTACTTGTTCTTAGCTACGCCCACGCTTATGACTTCCTTGCCGTGTTTGAGTGGGGTATCGACCAACCGCTTTACAAAGCTCTTCACGGCGGAAGGGCAGGGTATTTCTTGTTCCTAAAGTGACTCCCTTTGACGAGCCAGGCGAAGCTGCTCCAGCAACAGGTTGACCTGCTTTTTCAACTCCGCATTCTCACGCTCCAGCGCCTCGTAACAAGGAAGGGGAAATAAGTTCGAAAGAGAGTATGACCAAAGGATTTTCATCAGTGAATATGCTTGTTAGTTCCTCGGCAATTCCTTGATCGTTAACTCTCGAACATAATACAGATCTCATAGTAATCAGATCACTGACATCTTCCAAAACAGACAAAGTTCCATATATACCATTCTTGAGCAGGGATGTTTCATCTGTCCGCACACCACAAACTCTAAATTTTCCATTCAGTCCAATGGAATAATATTGGAAGGTTTTCGATGGTTTAACTTGGTAGATATTTATCCGATCAGTTGGTATACCATCACGAACTTCCTTAATTGGGAAATTAGTAGAAAATGAAACGGACAGATCTATTTCCGTTTTAAGATTTGGAATATAGATTTCCATCGTTGTTTCACCAAATCCCTAGAAGATGTGTTTCAAATACAATCCAAGCTATTGAGACTCCGTACCACAATGATTTGGATACTTCTGATTTGTCTGTACCAACAAATTTAACTAAAAACCATGTAGCGACCTTAATACCGAGATACCCAATGATTATGGAGATTAGTGAAACAACTAATAAACGAAGCAACTTGTTCCCTCCTTCAGAGGCACGTAAGGTAAGGCAAAAAGCTAATTACCCCACCAACCCATATTTTGACCGAAATGATCTACAAAATCACCTGCATATGCTACGGCTGCCCCTGCAGCAGCAGGAGCGGCCGCGGATACAACACCTACACCAACTTCTCCAACTGCAACGGCGCCACCGTCAATTGCGACAGCATCAAAGACGCCTGCGTTTCTTGCTGCATTAATGGAACTCGCCATTTTCCCGCCACCCGTAACAGCAGCGGCAATACCACTTGCAACACTTACAGCATCATGATTCGTTTGATGAAATGCCTTTACTGCGGAACTCCACCAACTCACGTTTTTTCAACTCCATTCATAAAGATTGTTTTGTTGATATTTACGTTCTAATACATAATATACCATTGTGTAAACATAATGTAAATAGGGCTGCTGAAAGATGATCAAGTCCTAAATGTGGTGTAAATTCGCCCCCAAGTAGATATGGAATTATGTCAACTTATCTCGCTGATCTTTGAGCCCTGATTTGCCCGTTTCTGTTGTTCTTCACGCCACACCAAGTAGTCCTTCATGTCGAGATATTTGTGCCCCGTTGTCCATGCTTCGTCTATCTCCATGAGTAGAGCGCCGATCAGGCGAATCGCTGATTCGCGGTTCGGGAAGATGGTGTGCGTAAAATAGCGCACACCTCGCTTAAAACGTAGATTTCTGAGATGATTCCCCCATGATCAACCAGGGAGGGAATCATTGTGTCAAGCGCAGAACGGGCCAGTTTGAGAGAATCATGGCAGGCACGGGTGGCAGCATTTCGTGCCAGTGGGCTCATCGCCGCGAAATGGTGCGCCGAGAATCAGGTCACCGAAAGTCGGCTTTGGTACTGGGTTGCAAGTTTCGGGCCGAACAACAAGAGAAATCGTCATCATGAACGAGTTTGGTGTAACTTTGAAAGGAATGCAAGATGGGTACGATGTGACGCCTACGGCGAACTGAAGTCTTGTTCCGTACGGCAAATCAAGGTGGAATGCTCAATTGCCATTCATCGAAATAAAATTTGGTATTAAGTCAAGAAAGTGGACACCCCAAACAGAGAATTTCTGAAGATTCCACATACGAAACTCTCACCGTAGCTATGCGGTGTTTCTCGACAGCATCTGGTAATACGCCGGCTGCAGGCTTCTCCCGTTGATAAGCTTGCTCCAACGCATCCATGACGAGATCCTTGGTCATCCTCGCTCCAGCTTTCCATCCAACGATTTTGCGGGTATACAAATCCATGACACTGGCCACGTATAACCATCCCTCCTCGGTCCAGACATACGTAATGTCCGACATCCAAACCTGATTGGGACGCTGTGCTCGAAACGTCTGATTGAGTACATTCTCGTGCACTGGATGATTGTGTTTCGAGTTCGTCGTCGCCTTGTATTTGCGCACTGTACGGCTCTTCAATCCGCATTCGCACATGATCTGGGCGACCGTTTTCTGGCTCACCCGTATGCCTTCATGACGCAGTATTTGAGTAATCTTTGGACTCCCGTACAAGCGCCGAGAGGATAGAAAGATTGCATGAATGCGCTGTGTGACTTTGCGTCGCCATTGCTTACGCGCGCTATCCGGACGCTTCAGCCATGCATAGTAGCCGCTTCGATAAACCTGAAGCACTTTGCACATCCTCTGAACCGAAAACTCGAAGCGCGGTGTTCATAGATGAACTGGTACCTTACTTCCGGTCCTTGCTGAAGATGCGCAGCGCTTTTTTAAGATCTCATTCTCCTCCCTCAACTCACGGTTCTCGCGCTCCAAATCGCGCGCCGCCTTGGCTTCCGGTTTTAAGTTTCCACTGCCCACAAATGGGTTATTCGGATCGTCCTTGTATCTAGCAATCCACCCGTACAGCGTCTTCTCGGAAATACCGAGATCACGCGCTACCTGGGACGCTACTCGCCCCTCCTCCAGAACCAGCTTGACTGTGTTCAGCTTAAAATCGTTGTCATACTTATTCGCCATATGTAGACACCTCGAATCGATTTACTTATTTTCACATTCTCAGTTCGTTGTGTCCACCATTTAAGCCTAACACCATATCTCGATATAGAGGCGTATTGGGTATGGAGAGAACAGCAAGCATCATCCGCGCAAACCGCAAAGGCGCACACGCTACGGGGATAACGGGAGGAGCTGTGGTGCGGTGAACACCGCAGGTGAAAGCTTTGCCCCTTCGTTCCTTATCAACGACCGGCGAAGCCCCTCTTGATGGTGATGACGACGGACATATTTGATTTTCCGAAGCAAAGCCGTCAAAGGCGGCACGTCGAAACACAGCAAATTCTACATGTAGACGCAATTTACACACAAATTTGAACTTGACCATATATTGGTTTAATTTATACTATTTTTAGGGGGCACTTAAGATGATTTCCGGGGTGGCGTGAGATTATGAGCCTATGGAACAGTCTTGTAAACGCATTTCATCAAACTAATCACGATACCGTTAATGTTGCTAGTCGAATAGGCGCAGGAATCGCATCTGTTTCTAAGGCAACTAGTGTCGTTAGAGGTGCCTCTGAGGAAGGCGTATTTGCTTCTGCCGTAATTGAGGGTGGAGCCGGAGCTGCTGTTAGAATTGGAGCAGGGGTGATTGGTGCCGCTGCGCCAGAGATAGCAGGAGCTGCAATTGGTGGTGCCGCGGTTGGATACGTAGCGGATTTCGTTGATCATTTTGGTCAGAATATGGGCTGGTGGAAAAATTAATAATCAGCCAAGTGCCCCCATTCATAAACAAAAAGATAGGTGAGCAGCAAAGACATGAATAAGATACCTCATTTTTTAATTCTTACTTTAGTAATACTTTTTATGTGCATGCTGATGACTCAATTAATGACTTGGATACTAGTCAAGGTTTTTCGTCGTTCTCGTGAAGACGCATTCAGATCTATGAAATATTCTATGCTGGCTGTTGGAATCTTTCTCGAAATCCACACCATTATAGAGGTGTTTTTTTAGGCATGTATATCACTATCCCTCATCTACGCCGTGTGAATTCACTTCACGTTGCTTTTGATGTGTTTGACAGAATGGATACACGTGATACTACTTACAACACTGATAATGATTGCTATTGGGTTGATGAACCAAATGAGTATAAATTCTATTTACTAATTGTCAACCAAAGATTTTTGTTGAGTGATCCATTGACATCTGTTTATGTTGCCTTGCGGAATGACGTATTCGCAACCGTTGAGCGTACTATCGATACAAACCATGGAGTCTCAATTTACTCCACGATTTGTTCAAGGGTTGATCAATTAGGTTACGCAGCAGGGGAAACGAGATTATTTAGTGACGAGAATCCAATAGTCATTTTGTCGTTTGAAATCCATAGTTGGGATAAGAAGACACATAATGCCGTTGTCTTTGTGGAATGGAGTTACAATAACGAGCCTTACTGGATAACTTCTAAGCCAGTACGCTTCTCAGGAAGCGCTGTCTCTCATTGCGCTTTACGTCTGACTAAAGATGTACCTGCTGGGGAATGGACGTGCTCTGTATATCTGGGTCATGACTTGCATGCGGTCCACAATTTCTCGTTTGTAAGAAATAATATGACTGCGTTGCCGACGTTGTTCGACTCACGTGTTTAGACGAAATTCGTGGTGTTGAGCGAATTGCGGAATCTCGGTTCGGGAAGATGACAACCACGTCGCCTACGAATTCCCCGATTCAGCCGTTCCAACAAATTCGTTGTAAGCGTCAACTCGACCACGACTTGCTCGTGGCATCGCAATCATGAAAAAGCCACGCCATCAATCTGACATGTCAATGGCCAATTGGCTTTCGTCTCTATTCTCCATTGACACCTTGTGGAGACGACTAGAGAACAGGTTGGACCCGTATTTGTACCTGAAGTACTGTTCGAGCGGCTGCCCAACATCCAGACTGATGACGGACGGCGATGGATGACTTACTACCGTGGTCCAACTACCTGCCGGACGGAACCCGCCGGCTCTCTGGCGAGGTTGCGAGTCATGCGCGAATTTGGTGCAACTTTGACAGGAATGCAAGATGGGTACGATTTGACGCTTACGGCGAACTGAAGTCTTGTTCCGTACGGCAAATCAAGGGCGGAATGCTCAAGTGCCATTCATCGAACGAAATTTATATTCACGCTCACAAGGCAATACTTTTCACCGCCGAGACCCTTGTCCAGTAGATAGCCTGGGAACAAAAAACAGCGGGCGAAGGAGATTGCACACACGGCCAAGTGATTCGCAATCTGCTCTGCATCCGCTGTCGTACCAGCCGCTCGATTAAATGAACAAGGCTCGTTCGTGATCGATCTTGACACACCAGCAAATACGTTTTGCAAGAGTCCTGCGGAAGTTTTGGCCAACAAAGCTGGAATTAATGTGGTTAGAACTCACTAATACCCAGTTACTGAGAGTAACTCATTTTACCCTTAGGTAGAGACACACGTTACCACCACAGGCCCCACAGAACATAGATGATCAAAAACGATGCGGCCCAACGGCCCCATCCCCAGCCGTAACCGGCTCCATACCCGCCACGGCCATAACCGGGGTAGCCACCAGCCCCATATCCCCCCCACGCCAATGCTATATCCAAACGCTTAACTTCATCTGGATCAAGCGTTTCACTGGCGAGTTGCGGAGGAATGTACCTTCTTGGCGATAAGATAATGGCCTGCTCCTCTGTCACGCGCTCAATGATCCCCTCGTGATATCCGTAGGGTGTCATAAAGCGCACATATTGTCCAACGTGGCGCAAACACTCTGCTCTCGAACACATGCTGATGCCCTCCCCTTCACGCAACACACGACGCGACTTTCGTGTCATCCACCATTAGTAAACCGGCGTTGTCGTGCAGGTTGTGGTGTAGTAAGGCACTAGCAAAATAAAGAGTACAAAGATAATGAGAAATACAACCGCCCAACGAGTGTAGCCACCGAGCGCACCGCCATCATACATGTTGCTTCCCTCCTGCCATGCAAAATATAAAATCCGAATGTAACCACGAGCCTGACGCATCATCTTGCCCGCAACGCATTTCCAGGTACACGCATCACCACGCCAGCAAATAGGCATGCCCGCGCCTTACGAATGGGCGCCTGCAAAGTCAAAGCTTCTTTTTGCCTCCTCGTTTCACGACGTGATGTACAAGTATGTGTGCGATGAACCTTTTGCATCGGTATTTGCCGCACAGGCATTCGCACAGCCGCTAGGTCTTGGTAACGCGCATATTGATTTTTCTATTGCACATTTACCCGATGCTCGTTAGAAAAGGGGATCATACACTACTCTGAGGTTCTGGAGGTGATGATGTTGAACATTGGCATGCTATTTCGATGGGGCTCTGTTCTGATGAACATGGTTCAGGATCCAAACATCCATCTACTAGCCCGAGGAGCGTGGACAGGTATACGAAAACTGCGGGGGGCCATGGAGCCGGGTGTTCCGTCGCATCCCATGGCTGGAACCCCAAACACATCTGGTACACAAGGGTTTTCGTATGGTTTGGGAAGTCCGCTTAGCCCCAATCGCTTATCCGACCAGGATGCTTTGAAAGGCTCCGGATCCGTCCCAAGTCTGAAAGGCCCCTTTAAGACTGGACCCAGCGAAGCCGAAATCAAACAGTTACTGCGAGATCCAAGGGTGCAGCAATTCCTAAGCGAAAATCCCCAGATGCGTCGCATGATTGAAGAAGCCTCCAAGCGATCGCATAAGGGACAGCGCGGGGGCAAGCTGGTGCCGAAACTGTTCGGTAAACCGCGGCAAGTGGAGTCGCCTGCCAAAGGGTTTAACGAACCATTCCCGTTTCCGTGGATGCAACAAAGACCAACAGTCCCTGCAAACCCGTCACGATATCCCAATTCACAAATACGAAAGCGAAGGCCTTGAACCCATTCGCATGACACGCTTCAGGCTTGAAGGGAGAAGCGATATGAAGCGAAACCTATACGTTGCGCTCGGGGACTCCATCACCGCCGGGTACGGTGCGCCCCATCCACATGCGACATTTGTCTATCAGGTCTCGCAATTTGCACACGAACAGGGACTTGCAGACCATACCATGATCGTTGCCCAAAACGGATGGACGAGCGGAGATCTGTGGAAAGCCGTTAACGTTATCGGT
Source organism: Alicyclobacillus hesperidum subsp. aegles (assembly GCF_027923525.1). Lineage (NCBI taxonomy): Bacteria > Bacillati > Bacillota > Bacilli > Caryophanales > Alicyclobacillaceae > Alicyclobacillus > Alicyclobacillus hesperidum. Next base: position 39,270 of record NZ_BSBJ01000003.1, read on the forward strand.
GAGGCGGTTTGGAAACAGACAAATATGATCACGTTGATGACAGGTGGCAATGACTTGCGACGCCTGTTACGGCGTTTCTATCTCCCAATATCGGGGCCAGCCATTACCCCAGCCGTCATCGATCGCGTGAGCGCGGAATTCACCTACAACATGAACTTATTATGTAATTTCATCTACAAACGTAACATTCCGTACGTGATTGTCACCACCGTATACAACCCCATACCACATTTTCCGATTGCGGTTGCCGCTTTTGATAGGCTAAACACCGTGATACGCAAGCTTGCCGAAGCGTACCGGTTTACGGTCAGCGACGTGTTCGCAGGATTTCAAAACCGCGAACATCAATTGATTGAAGGTTACCGCAATGGAAAGTTCGAGGATCTGGCCTTACCTTTTCGTCGCCCAATTCACCCAAATCATGCCGGACATGCGCGAATCGCCGAAGTCATCAAAAAGTCGTTGCGCAGCATGGCTCCGCCTCTGCCGTAACACGTTATGGGTCACTGGCATCTATACATATACAAGGGGTTGAGCGCGATGGCAAGAGACATCTACGTGGCGATTGGCGATACTGTTACAGCGGGACAGGGAGCGAGCCATCCGGGACTCGGGTTCGTACAGCATGTCAGCAAATATTTACGTGATCAATCGTTCGCGCAGCGCACAGTCATCATGGCCCTTCCAGGTCTTACGGCTAAACGACTGTTTCAACTCGTAGCGACGACCAGAGTCAATCTGTGGGACGACGTCAATCTTATTACTGTTTGTTTTGGTAGCGCCGACCTACTTCGACTGTTGCGACCGGCCGTTCGCAGCTCCCATACACATGCCCGCCCACCGCGGAGTGTGTTAAAACACGCGGACGAGTTTGGCTATCATACGGATTAATTGTTTCGTCTCATTCGCGAGAAACAGGTACCACATGTGCTCGTTACAACATTGTATAACCCGCTGCCTGGGTTTGCGCCCGCCCGTGAGTTTGTCGAAGGAATGAACAGTATCATTTACGACTGTGCTAGTTACTATAAATTCCCTGTCGTTGATTTGGAAAAGGGGTTTGCCCATAACGAGGCGTATCTAATTGACGGGTACCGCACTGGAAGTGTCCTAGACTTGATGAATCCTTTGCGCAAGCCGATTCTGCCTAACAACGCAGGGCATAAGCTGATTGCACATCTGATCACCCAACGTCTCAGCCAATTGTTGACCAAAAAGAAGCAAAGCCAAAAGTCGGGAACCAATCGGCCGGGAAAACTTCGCAGGCGCTTAACAACGTGAACTGAGAGGAAGGCTTGGTGCACGCCGAAGCCGAAACAGACCACACACCATATCACAATGTCCGATGCAACGATGACCTCGCATCGACGGTATACCCTCGACTATATCGCATCCTATTGCTCCAGTTGCACGTATGAACGCCCCGAAAGTATATCCTGCCATATGTATAATCTTGACTCCATACACAATTTCACAATAAGACTACCACAAGCCTTGCGTTGCGTGTCATTCTCAGAGATGTATGCAGTCCACAGCAGGCTTGCAAAAGGAATGGGCGGCTACACAGCGTCTTACATAGCCATGTAGCCATCCAACGCAAATCTTTCAAGATAGTACTGACACTCCTTCGCCAATGCCGTGATCGACAAACAAGCGAAGAGAGGTGTGACGAGTCCCTGCCCAAACGAAAGTTGGCCAGTGATTCGTGAACATAAGAAGCAATGCCTACTGTATGGTTACCACCACCAGCCGGCCAGCCCCCACAAGACGTAGATGATGAGGAAGGAAACCGCCCAGCGGCCCCAACCCCACCCCCAGCCACCATATCCTCCGCCAAAGCCGCCGTATCCGGCTCCTGGAGCACCTCCCCATTGTGCTAGGGCCAGGTCCAACCTCTGCAACTCGTCATCACTGACATTGGCACTGGCGAACTCAGTAGGGATATATTTGCGTGGCGAAAGGATGATGGCTGAGTCTTGGGTAACCCGTTCGACAAATCCCACGTGATACCCATATTTGGTTCGAAAGCCAACCATCTTTCCGATATACCGCTCACAATCCGCTTTTGTACACACGTCCGCAACCTCCTTTGTTCCACAACTTGCATTACATATGGAGTTATGGACGACCATCAGCCCGTCATCAGTACACCGGTGTTGTTGTGCAAGTTGTAACGTAATTAGGAACGAGGAGGAAGAACAACACGAAGATAATCAGAAACACAACCGCCCACCTTGTGTAGCCACCAAATGCACCGTACATGTGTCACACCCCTTTCCCTTGCGGCATGCTTTACGTTACGTGACTTTGACTGCTCATCGCTATCGGCAACCGCCTGAACAAGCGTGCCTATTTTCGTAGAAGCTTTGATAGCTCAAACAAGAGGACGTATGTTCACGCATGCCGCTCTTGCCGATGTGACGTCAACCCGCGATGGTTGATTTCCGTTTGGTGTGTCGCTTGTAAAGACAAAAACAGCTCTGCTAGGTCATTTCCCAGCAGAGCTGCAATTCAAAACCAGCGTTCTTTATGAACACCTGCCTGAAGGCTTATCTCGTGCAATGCAGGCGGTGAAACATACGGACGTACTCTAAAGACATTACGCTTGCACGCTGCCATGCGCTGAAGCGAGCCCCAAAGCCTCGGCAGTCATAGCCTGAATGGAGCGCATCAAATCCGGATTTTCATTTAACGCTTCGCCATAAGACGGAATCATTTCGCGAATTTTTGGCTCCCAGTCGGGTAGCTTATCCGGGAAGCACTTTCTGATGACATCCATCATGATGGAAACGACGACCGAAGCTCCGGGCGATGCCCCAAGCAATGCCGCCACTGAACCATCCGACGCACTGACAACTTCCGTACCAAATTGAAGCGTGCCTCGTGGATTGCTCTTAATGACCTGCACGCGTTGCCCCGCCACAATTAAGCTCCAATCCTCATTGCGGGCTGTGGGTACAAACTCACGCAACTCATTCATACGTTGGTTTTTTGTCAACATCAATTGCTTGATCAAATACCATGTAAGACCGGCATTTTTCAGTCCGGCGGCAAGGAGCGTGGTGAAGTTGTGTGGCTTTACGGACTTCAGCAAGTCCAACATTGAGCCGGTCTTCAAGAACTTTGGTGAGAATCCGGCAAACGGCCCGAACAACAGGTACTCGCGGTTGTTAATCACCCGCGTATCCAGATGCGGAACCGACATCGGCGGCGCGCCAACAGGCGCCTTGCCATACACCTTCGCGCGGTGTTCTTTGACGACATCTGGATTTTCACAGACCATGAAGAGCCCGCTGACCGGAAATCCACCAATCCCCTTCCCCTCGAGAATGCCGGACTTTTGCAACAAATGCAGGCTCCATCCACCTGCGCCAATGAATACAAAGCGAGCACTATGCTGTTCGATCGCGCCTGTCTTGGTATCACGCACATCTAGATTCCAATAGCCATCGCTCGTTCGCCGCAAATTCTGAACCTGTTTGTTACACTGAATGTTTACCCCGTTCTTCTCTAAATAGGAGAACAACAGACGCGTCAGAGCACCAAAATTCACATCTGTGCCAGAACCGATCCAGGTAGCTGCAATGGGTTTGTCCGCCGATCGATCCTTCATCATCAAGGGAATCCACTCGGACAATTGCTGCGGATCATCCGAATACTCCATTCCTTGAAACAGTGGATGCTCTGACAACAAGGAAAATCGCTTTCGTAAAAAAGCGACATTGGCATCCCCTTGAACAAAGCTCATGTGGGGAACAGGCACGATGAAGTCGCGCGGATTCTCGATGATGCCTTGGTTCACCAAATACGACCAAAACTGCCTTGAGACCAGAAACTGTTCATTGACGTGTATCGCTTTACTGATATCGATCGATCCGTCGGGACGCTCCACGGTATAATTGAGCTCACACAAAGCTGAGTGACCCGTGCCTGCGTTATTCCACTCATTTGAGCTCTCGACAGCAATTTGATCCAGACGCTCAAAGACACTGATAGTCCAGTCGGGAGCCAACTGTTGAAGCAACGTGCCTAACGTGGCACTCATGATGCCGGCACCGATCAACACAACATCTGATCTGTTTTGTACTTCCATCCGGGTCCCCATCCTTATAGCCATTAACCTTTATTTCGGAGATTGACGCAATAAAGTTACATTCAAACATGGATATTAGATTGAAAGCATAAAAACGGGCTGTCGAAGATTCAGCAACGTTCGACAACCCCTATAGTATAAATCATAACAATCCAATTGGCTAACCGACTTACATATTTCACATATCCAAAGTAAGAAGATCATTTGCGCGATCGCGACAGGATGGACACGGTCAGAAGGACACAAAGGCCACCACAGATAGACAACGGGCCCATTTGAACATGAAGTACGGTCAGAGCCAAGATGGCCGCCGAAAGCGGCTCTCCGCAAGCGAGCAAACTCGCCTCAGCAGGCTCAATGTATTGCAGGCTTACCATGTATAGGTAAAAGGCAAGTAATGTGCCAAAGAGTACAACAAATGCGACTAATCCCCATGCCCCAATCGGCAAGGTCGGCATCGTTTGGGGGCGCACAGTAGCGACGCTCATCATCACCCCGCCAACAAGCATTCCCCATCCTGTCGTTGCCGCGGCACCAAATTGCGCGAGAAGACGTTGCGGATAAATAGAGTAAAACGCGACCGCGAATGCGGAAGCTAGTCCCCAAACCACCGCAAGAGGTGCTATCGACAAGCTCGTGACGCGCCCGTCCGTAACGAGGAGGGCCGACCCAACAAGCGCCAGTGCCAGGCAAATAAATTGAGTGCCTGAAGGTAGTCGTCGACTCCGAAAGGCACTATAGGCGACGATGACGAGCGGGCTTAGATACTGCAGGATGGTCGCTGTCGCCGCATTGCCATAGCCGATGGCCGCAAAGTATGTGTATTGCACACCCAGCAAACCAACAAGGCCGAACACCAACATTCCGGCGGCGGATCGCAGATTGCGCCACGGGGCAAACACGCTCGCCCATCCTTCGCGCAAGCCAACGATGACGACTAGCAAAAAACCGGCGATGGTCATGCGTACGGCGACGAGCCAGCCTGGGGCAACGCCGTGACGCTGAAAGAGAACTTGCGCCGCGGTGCCAGAAACGCCCCACAAAACCGCGCCGAGCAAGGCAAGAAACAGGCCTTTTAAGCGTTTGAACCTGTTTGCGTCGGATACGACGTCCGGCTGTAAGGACGTCTGCGTCGTTAATTCTGACAACAAAATCCCCCCTGTTTTTCTCATTCCAGAACGCACTTCACCGAATGATGAAGCGATGATATATCTTTGTGGTACACTCGTTGCCAAAGACAATGTACGCACTTTCCAAGAAAGGGGCACACGTTATGGCAACCAAGCGCCATCCATCCCTGCAGCCGCTCTCCCGCCACCACCACCATGCACTCGTCGTGGCTTTGCATCTGATTAAACAGGAACTGCCCAGCGACGAACTGCGCGCAGAACTTGAGCGCTTTTGGCACAATGGAGGCCAAGAGCATTTCCGCGAAGAGGAAGAAGTGCTTTTACCGGCCTACGCGAAACACGCGCCACTCAACAGACCCGAAATTGTGCAGTTACTCCTGGAACACGTTCAGGTGCGCAGCATGGTCAGCCAAATCTGTGACGAGCACCGCGATGACGTGATGCAAGAACTGGGTAAGTTGTTGCAAAGTCATGTTCGCAATGAGGAACAAGTCGTATTTCCCATGATTGAAGCCGCCCTCAGCGAACCGGAACTGGAGCGACTGGCGCCGTATTTCGCGGAACACTACCCAGGATAATGTACTTTATCGTTACAGAACCCGGAATACGGGATGCAGTGGAAAAAAACGCACTGGGATTGGGGCAACAAGGTCTCGCAGACTGTCCGCTATCATTTCCATGCCAGCTTCTTCGCTCTGCTGATGGCCGATGATCACCATCGCTTTGGCGTGCCCCATCGCCACAGCGTCGCGCACATACTCTGCCGTCTCCCATTCCGGTCCTTCGCCTACAATAATCACGTCGAGATCGGCTTGCCGCAAATAGGGAATGGCGGCCGCCCCGCCGCCGCGGTATCCCGGCAACAAGCCTGCGCGGCGACATATTAGCGTCGGGTGACCCACGACGCGTACTTGTGAAAGACAAAAGGCCTTTTTGATTTGGTTTATAAGCTGTCCCAATGAAATGGGCGATAATTGCACAATGGGAGCGTCGAAGGAAGTACGATAACCATCGCCCATCATGTCACGCCAACCGAGCCTTTTGGCCATCCCCTGAACAATCCAGTCGGGACGAGTTCGGTGAGGACGGTCGTGCAATCTATACACCGCCAAATTATTCTTCACAATATATTCCAGCTTTTCAGCATACACCGGATCTTGGCTTAGTTCCCCCGAACCGCCCATATGCTGATAGAACAACCCTTCGTGCGAAATGATGAGATTAGCCTCCTGCTGTACTGCATCTTGAAGCACCTCGTACGATGCGATAAACGTGACAGCCACGCCGTGTACCAAATCGTCCATATCGCCAAACACGAGTTGATCCACCGTCTCGCATTCGCCATTGGACCACGGCATTATGAATTCCAGGTGATGCACAATATCGCGTACAGTCGTCATGATGACTCCCCCAGACTTTAGCTTACATCAACTCCTGCTTGGGGAGGAATACCTTGTTGCGAAGAAAACGGCATGTTTACTATCCTCGGCGAGTCTTTCGCAGACCTTTGCAATCCCCAAGAACAAAAAAACCACCCGACCGCTTGGTCGAGTGCAATAAAGGCGGCGTTATATCCGCCCTCTGGAGACACCTTGATTGTCGCAGACCACAACGTTTGCTTCATCGCCCATCTGTACGATTTTCCGATAGTCCTTCCAGACTAACTTCATGAGTGTCCATTTGCGCATCACAAGCGTTTAGTCATCAACCAAGTGTTGCTTTGCGGCCTTCCTACTTCCACGAATCCGAGTCGCTGATAAAAGCGCAACGCTCGTTCGTTGTTCGTTTGGACACACAGTTGCAAGGTGTTGCAGCCGAGCCGTCTCCCCTCCCCTTCCAGCCATGCCAGGATCGCTCGGCCTCGCTGTCTGCCCTGCTGCTCCCGCCGTAGGACGATTGTGTGCAGGTGCAAGCGCCTTCCCTGCCGCGCGTAGGATACAAAGCCCAAAAGGCGACCGCCTTCATCCTGTATCGCCAGCGGGATCGCTCCGCCAGTAAACAAATCTTGAGGCGTTACGCGGCGGCCCCAAGCCTCGAGAAGGATGGGATCCATCTCCTTTGCGACCAATTGTACAAGCTCGGTCTGATCCACCTTTGCAGCCGGAACGAGGAGCATTTCCGCGACCCGAATCGGCTGTTGCTCATCTGCGGATCGCGTGATCACTTCTGCCACGCCATCCCTCACGATCACGGTATCTTCGACGTGCACGCTCAAGTCGCCATGCATCGTGACATCCGCCCACCCGTTGTCGGCACGACGTGCGTAGCGGCTGACCTGCGCAATCACCGGTTCAATGGCCAAGACCATCCCTTCGCGCAAGCGGGGTCCTAAACCAGGCGGCCCAAAGTTAGGAAGCCACGGATCCTCATGCAAACTTATTCCAGTACCGTGTCCGACGGCCTTGTGGATGATGCGCATGCCAGAGTGTTTGACCATCTCGCCGATGGCATGCGAAATGTCCGAACATCTACCCCCGGCCTTTGCATGCTGGATTCCCGCCGCTAAAGCTGCCTCCGCGACTTCCAGCATCCTACGCGCTTCGCGTGTGCCATCCCCTACCACGTACGATCGCGCGGCATCGGTGATCCAGCCGTCGACTGCGACGGCGATGTCAACTTTGACGAGATCCCCAGACTGTAATCTGTACGCCCCCGGCACGCTATGCCCTATCTCGCTGTTCACCGACACGCAAATTTCGCCCGGAAAGCCGTGCACACCCTTGATGGCCGACTTCGCCCCAGCAAGCCGCATCGCAGCGACGGCAACTTCCTCTAAATCGCCCGTCGTGATCCCGGATTGTATGGCCTTGGCGACTGCGCGATGGACCTCGGCATTGGCCCGCCCGCAAGTGCGCAACGCATCCAGCTCACCATCTGTACGCACCTCAATCATCTTTGCACTCTCCTCTCCCAGCATCGATACGCTAGCCCGCACATGTGTGCAACAGCCGTTGGCATAGGTGGACGCTTGGTCAAACGTCATACCTGCTGCATTGTATAGAGATCGATAGAGATGACAGGATGGAGGAACCGATGTGGCCATAAAATCGATTTTGCAAGGGGATATCCCTGAACTGCGCCAGGCCTCACAGCCCGTCACGCAATTTGACGACCAACTTGCCGAGCTTGTCAGGGACCTTATCGATACGCTCGAAGCGCACCGCGGGCTTGGGTTGTCCGCACCGCAAATCGGTTGTTTACAGAACGTCTTCGTGACAGACGCCGGCGATGGCGTGAAGATATTCGTCAACCCCACGCTACACGAACCCAGCGGGTACGCAAAAGCATACGAATCGTGCCTCAGTTTTCCCGATCACGCCTTATGCATTGAACGCCCCACGCGGGTGATCGTGCGTGCTCAGGACATCCATGGCACGCCCTTCGAACTGGAAGCTTCCGGTCTTTTGGCACGCATCGTCTGTCACGAGTACGATCATCTGCAAGGTGTGCTGTTCATCGATTATTTAAGCGAGGAAGAGTTGTTCGAACAACTTCTGGCAAACGCTTACGTCGTCGACGATGAAGAAGATGAAGAGATGGCGATGTCAACCGCGGCGCAGGCAGCAGCGGGCACAGGCGACGCAACCAGCCCGAGCGCCGAAGAAGAGCTGCGTCAAGAGCGGCAAATGATTGTCGACATGCTCGCGGAAGTGTCTTGGAAATTGGCGCTTGCCATCGATATGCTGCGAGAGGACGCGAGTGGTTGGACGGACGGCGTCAACTGGCACGGGTTGCAGAAGGCAAGTGAAACGCTGGAAGACACATTCGCTGGCTTATCGGAACGCCTGGCCACGGACGCAACGCCGCACAGATAGGTCCTCTGATGCGCGGGACACGCGCGTCTCGTTATGCTATCATTACAGTCGATCACACATGGATGCCACTAGGGGAGCGCTTGCTGAGACGGAGTGCGGCTCCGGACCCTTAGCACCTGATCTGGGTAATACCAGCGTAGGAAAGTGGCTCGCTGCGCGGATCGATCCGCCGACTGCGCCGTTTTTCCCCTTGTTGGCCTCCACCCTGAAGGAGGCTGGATGATGCATTTTTCCACAGAACTCTACGAGGCATCGCGGCCGATTTTTGCGGCCACGCTCGCACATCCTTTCTTGCAAGGCATTGCGCAAGGCGAATTGCCGCGCGACGCCATTGTGCGCTACGTACAACAGGATGAACTTTACTTAAACACATACTGCCGCGTCTACGCCAAAGCGCTTGCCTGCGCAGACACAGACGAACATATGCGCGATTTTTACGATCGCGTTGGACTACTGCTGGAAGGTGAACACGAGGCGCACGACAATCTCCTGCAGGTTGCGGCGGTACGCCCGGATGAACGCGGCACAAGTGCCGAAAAACTTCCCACCCTGCACCACTACGAAAGCCATTTGCTCGCCGTCGCAGCGACGTCCGATTTCGGTGCGATCATCGCCGCCATCCTGCCTTGCCACTGGCTGTACGTCGATCTCGCGCGCAACATTGTGAACAAGGTGCAACCCGGCCCCGACCATCCGTTTTCAACGTGGCTCTCCTTTTACGCGAGCGACGACATGAAAGCCAGTCTAGACCGCTTGCTGAACATGCTGGATCGGCGGGCCGCCATCGCCAATGAAGAAGCCAAGGCGTTCATGCGCACGGCTTACATGACAAGCTGTTATTTGGAATACCGCTTCTTCGATATGGCTTACCGCGGCGAGTCATGGTTGCCCGCAAATAGCACACTGGACAGTGGCAGGCGTGATTGCGATGTTTAAAACGAACGCTGGGCACATTGCGCGCATGCTGACCATCGCTGGTTCGGATTCCGGCGGTGGCGCAGGCATTCAGGCCGACTTGAAGACGGCCCATCAGTTTGCCGTGTATGGGATGTCCGCCATCACAGCCATCACGGCTCAGAACACGCTCGGCGTACAAGGCGTCTTCCCGCTTTCTCCAGATGCCATCTTGCAACAGCTGACATCCATCGCCGACGATCTCGGGTTCGACGCCGTAAAGACCGGCATGTTGGGCGACGCCGCTGCGATTTACACCATCGCATCGTTCCTGACAGAGCGGGCGACTTGTCCAATTGTCGTCGATCCGGTGATGGTGGCGAAAGGTGGCACTCCATTGCTCGATCCGGCCGATGTCAAGGCCGTGATCGAGCACTTGTTGCCTGTAGCAACCATCATCACGCCCAACGCCCCAGAAGCGTCAGCCTTGACTGGCATTGACGTACAATCGCTCGCGGACTGCAAGGCTGCAGCCGTGCGCATTGCCGAGCACGGGCCGCAGATGGTGGTGGTCAAGGGTGGACACATCGCGACAGACATCGCTGAACGCGAGCTCTCCGTCGACGTGGTGTATGCGAACGGTACGTTTACGTATTTTGCCGCGCCGCGCTTGCAAACCGCCAAGACACACGGCACAGGATGTACGTTTTCATCCGCGATCGCGTCCTGTTTAGCGCGCGGCATGGAACCTTTGGCGGCCATCGCCGCGGCCAAGGCGTTTATTCACCGAGCCATTCTGGAAGCCCGCAATTGGGATGTAGGCCACGGACACGGGCCAACGGATCATTCCGTACAACCGGTCTTCACAGCCAATATCGCGCCGGGCATGTTTTATCTGTTCGACGGCGAGCAGTGGCTGGAACGTAACGATATCGCGTGACCGCAGGGTGGTCCGCTAGAGAGGATGGTATATAGCATGAGTATCGGATCGTGGTTGACACGCGTGCGCGATCAGCGCCCGCTGGTGCACAACATCACCAACTTGGTCGTCACCAACGTGGCGGCCAACACATTGCTGGCCCTCGGTGCGTCGCCTGTCATGGCGTATGCACATGAAGAGGTCGCCGATATGGCTAGCATCGCCAAGTCGCTCGCGCTCAACCTTGGCACGCTCGATCCCGAGATTGTCGTCGCCATGCGGTTGGCCAGCACGGCCGCCAATCGCACCGGCGTCCCCATTGTGCTCGATCCGGTGGGTGCCGGAGCGACTCCCTACCGTACACGAGCGGCCAAGGAGATCATCGATGGCCATCAACTTGCCATCTTGCGAGGCAACGCATCAGAAATTGGTATTTTAACAGGTGCAGGCGGCTCGGTCGTCGGTGTCGACGCGGGTCAGGCAAGCGAGCATCTGATCGATGCAATGCGCGCGTTTGCCTCTGCGCACCGAACCGTCGTCGTCGCCACCGGCCCGCGCGATCTTGTCACAGATGGACAAACGGTTTGGGAATTGGCCAACGGGCACCCGCTGCTCGCCGCCATTACCGGCTCGGGCTGTTCTTTGACGGCAGTCATCGGCGCATTCGTCGGCACCGTTGACACGTGTGACCTGCACCTGTACGCCGAAGCCGCAATCGCCGCCGTGACATGCTTCAACGTCGCTGCCGAACGCGCGGCCACTCGCGCAGACGGGCCAGGCAGCTTTCAAGTTGCACTACTCGACGCCCTATACCACATCACGCCCGATGAGATCGACAAAGCTGCGCAGGTGCGCACCTTATAAGGAGGACCGCGATGATAGACATACGGGATGACTGGAAGAGCAAGCTGGCCGTTTACGCGATCACGGACGATCGCGAAGATACAAAGAGCCTTCTTGCCGCCGTCGAGGCTGCACTGGCGGGCGGTGCAACCGCGATTCAACTGCGCCGTAAACGCGACGATGGCGGTCCGCTGTTGCGGCTCGGCCTCGAAATTCGGCGTCTGACGCGAGAAGCGGGAGCGCTCTATATCGTGAACGATCGCGTGGACATTGCATTACTCACGGAAGCAGATGGCATTCATGTCGGGCAGACCGATATTCCCTGCACGCGGGTGCGCGAACTGGCGCCGGAACAGCTCATCGGCGTATCGGCGCGCACGACCGCCGAGGCCTTAGAGGCGGAACGTGACGGCGCAGATTATGTCGGAGTCGGCGCCGTCTTTCCCACGACGACCAAGGCGGACGCAATCCACAGCGGGATCGACACACTGCGCGCTATTGCGGGCACAAGTTCCATTCCCGTCGTCGCCATCGGCGGCATCGACATTGCACGGGCTCCGCAAGTCTTGGCGGCTGGAGCAGACGGGCTCGCCGTCGTTTCGGCAATCATGTCGGCTCCGTCGCCACGCGATGCCGCTCGGGCATTTGCCTCTCTCTACCGAGAATCAGATCGATCGCGATGACCATGCCAAATATTCGAACGCCGTTTGCCTGAGAAGTGAAACAAACGTAAAAGGCGGCTGTTTTAGATGATGATCCTGGTACCCATCATCTGAACAGCCGCCTGTTCGTTCACGTTGTGAACATGCTGCATTCTCACGCGTGCGTGCGCGACGCCTCAGGAAACACTTTCTTCATCTTGAGCCGAGTGAGATTCGAAATATTCTTTGCCCTTTAACTTCACTTCCGGCAGGAAGAAGGTGCCGATGAAGCTTAGAATGGCAAACACCAACCCCACCTCAAATAGGTGCTGAATGCCAAATGTCAACGACGTCTTGATAGCATCCATCAACTGCAAATACATATGGTGCCCTGCCGCACCGAATTTGTTAAATTCCCGCGCAATGGACGTTTGTGCCTGCGACGTGAGCAGGGACTGCGGATTAAGGCCAGCAAGTTTACTTTTGAACGCCGTCAGCGACGCCGGCAACGATTCGCTCAGTTTATGACTGAACGCCTTGTTGAGGATCGAGCCAAAGATGGGCGATGCGATTACGCCCGCGAGCGAACTGACAAACTGTTGCGTCGAGTTGACCGTGCCCATCATCTTGTAGGGGAAAGCGTTTTGTACGGCCATGTTCATTAACGGCATCAACGAGCCAATACCAAGGCCAATCACGACCATGTTGACCATGACCGTGCCCCACGTCGTGTGCAGGTTCATTTGATTCAGCAGAATCGAGCCTACGACAATGACCGCTCCACTCAACCAGGCGAGATAGCGGTAGCGCCCGGTCTTCGACATCACCTGGCCAGACACCATGCTTCCCACGATAAAGCCACCCATCATCGGCGTCATGACCCAACCGCTGTTCTGCGCGTTTAAACCGATGACACCTTGAACATAAATCGGCAGGAACATCAAGCTGCCAAACATCGTCATGCCGACAAACATGCCGAGAATCAGAGACGTGCTAAAAATCCTGTTTTTAAAGAGAGAAGGTGCGAGCAGCGGATCGGCGGCTTTGCGTTCCCACAACACAAACAACACGAGCACCGCCGCGCCACCAAGTAGCAGGGCCAAGGTCGGCGCCGACCCCCACGCGTATTTCGTACCTGCCCAGGTGAAGCCGAGCAGCATGGGAATCAACCCAATGGTGAGTACCATCGCCCCCAGCCAATCGACCTGCACGCGCGCTTCGGAACGGACCCTTGGCAGCGCGGCGATCACGCCGACGATAGCAAGTACAGCAAACGGCAAGTTAATATAAAACACCCAGCGCCACGACAAACTGTCGGTGATCCAGCCACCGAGCGCAGGACCCACGATGCTCGAAATACCAAACACCGCCATCATTACGCCCATCCATTTCGCGCGCTCCTGCGGCGAAAAGATGTCGCCAACGGTGGCCCGCGGCATGCTCATCATCGCGCCTGCGCCAATACCTTGAAATGCACGAGCAAAAACCAGTTCCGTCATCGTGTGCGCCATGCCCGAAACCGCGGAACCAACGCCAAACATGATGAGACCAAACAGGTAGAATGGCTTGCGCCCGAACACGTCCGACAACTTTCCGTAAATCGGAACCGTGATTGAAGACGTGATCATATACGCGGTGAACACCCATGAGTACAGGCTAAATCCCTTTAAGTCGCCGATAATGGTCGGCATGGCGGTCGAGACAACGGTCTGGTCCATAGATGAAAAAAACATCGTCAACAAAACCGTGGCAAACGCCCACCATTTTCGTTGACCCGTAATTTGATTCGTCGTTTGCACAGCGGCGGCTGTCTGCGACATCCATTAGGCCCCCTCTGCCGATTCTTGAATAATGCGGTCGACATCGACCTTCGCCGCAATTTGCGCGAGCGATTCCAACGTGCCAATACATGCGGACAACTCGCCCACATCCAATTGACCCAAACAGTGGCGAAACAAGTTTCGCCATACGCGCTCAACCTGCTTTAGCTTCGCCTCGCCCGCCGCCGTCAGTTCGATCACGACGACGCGCCGATCTTCTTGATCGCGCAGGCGAGTCACAAGCCCATGGCTCTCCAAACGGTCCAGCATGACGGTAATGGCACTCGGTGTGACCTCCATCTTCTCGGCCAACTGTGAAACCTTGCAACGGCCTTCCTCCTGGATGACGTGCAAAGTGAAAAATTGGCCGGCAGTCAATCCGACATGCATGCGGTTGACCAGATGCGGCCCGAGATGGTGTGCCAAGACCGATAATGACCGGTCAAATCGCTCCGTCAATGTGTCAATATCCTCTGCCATCGATGAAGTCCTCCACATCCTTTACGAGATACATGTTCAACCCTTAAAATGTTTATATCAATTAACATTTATACTATATAAACAGGTACTACGCGCGTCAAGCCGGAATATTAAATTCATTAAACATTCACGATGAAAATTGACGTTCAGACATCTCTAGACCATGGTAAGATACGGATACCGAAGGCGAATGGAGTGGAGGCGAAGGCATGGAGTATCAGATTCATGGCACGACAATGCAAACACTCGAAGTTCACTTGCGGCCTGGAGAATCGGTGTTCTCAGAGGCTGGCTGTCTGCTGAGCATGAGCCCAAACACGCGCATGGAAACGAAATCGCCCGGCGGTCTCGGTGGCATGTTTCGGCGAGCATTTAGTGGCAACAGCTTATTTCTCAACTATTTTCGGGCGACGCGTGAGGACTCTATCGTCCAGTTTACAACTCGTATGCCAGGGCATATCCTGCCGCTTCACCTGCGCAATTACGGCCGCGTGATCGCACAGCGCCATGCGTTTTTATGTGCGGAAGAGCACATCGACTTTGGCATCGAAGCGACCCTGAACATCGGGCGTCTGCTCGGCGGCAACGGGCTCGTGTTCACGTATCTCGATGGCGATGGCACCGGCTTTTTATCCATCGATGGCGAAGTCATTGAGCGCGATCTCGCCCGCGGCGAAAGCCTGCTCGTCCACCCGGGTCACATCGCCGCGTTCACGTCGTCCATCGACTACCGCGTGCAGGTGATGCAGGGCGTCAGCAACATGTTGTTCGGTGGCGACGGAGTCTTCCTGGTGCAGTTGACCGGGCCCGGGCGCGTCTGGATGCACTCGCTCACGGTCCACAATCTCGTGCATATCATTCAGGAATATTGGGATTCAGGACAAAATTGATGCAAACAAAATCCGGTTTCTCGCGCATGATCCTGATCAGGCATGCGCCGACGGCAGAAAACGCCCGCCACATCCTCATCGGCCGCACGGATCCGCCTTTATCGACCGCAGGCGAGCAACTGGCAGAGCGAGTGGCGACGGCGCTGGCGGATTTGTCGATAACGGCAATTTGGTCGAGCCCGCGATTGCGCGCGCGACAGACGGCAAACGCAATCGCTAAGCGACTTGCGCTCGACGAAGTGCAAATCGACGAACGCCTTGCCGAGATCGACCTTGGGGTTGTCGACGGCATGTCTGTCTGGGATGCATACGAACGGTATCGGCCTTGGTTTGAAGCATCGTTCGTCGAGGATGACAAGGACTTTGCGTTTCCGGGTGGGGAATGTTGGAGCCATGCGGCGGATCGGTTTCATAAAGGGTTGTTGGATGCCGCAGAGCATGCTTCTGCGCAAACGATATGCGTCGTGACGCATGGGGCCGTGCTGGGATTGTTTCGCGCCCGCCTCGCCGGCGTGCCATTCGCTCGTTTTCGCACGTATCAACCGCAGCACGCCAGCATTTCTGAACTTGTCCTTCATCCGGGCGACTGCACATGGGACATCGTGCGCTGGAATGACACACGTCACATCGCCGACCCTACCTAAAACGGGGCGTTTTACCCCCAGACGAACCTTGCAAAGAAGACGCCGTGATGGTGCATCGCTAACGCCACAAGTCCGATGCACCATTCGCCGCTCTCGACGAGTGCACCGTAGACGTCGCCTGTGGCGCCGCCAAACCGACGCTTTGCAAAGCGGATGGACCAGGCCGTGAGGACCGCTTGCGCACCCATGCAAACAACAGCAGGAAACCATCGGCAAACGAACAACGTCGCCGCAATGCTACCTAGCGTGATGAGCGTCACAGCACGAACGCGAAGCCGCTGTGCAAACAGTGCGCCAAGCCCGCTCGGCCTCGCGGCGGGGATTGCGACAATACCCCAAAGAAGTGCGACCCGGCTCCAGACCGGCGCGAGCCACAGGATCAACCAGTTCGATCCGCCAAGCCCATACGCCCAAAGCCACTTGCCCAGGAATAACAGCACCGCGGCAATCGCCCCCATCGCGCCGACACGGCTGTCCTTCATCACCGCGAGTGCCGCATCGCCGCGGGATCGGCTCCCCAACGCATCTGCGACGTCCAGCAAACCGTCCACGTGCAAAAACCCGGTGAGCATGCCCTGGGCAACAACCGCCAACAGGCTCGCAAGCAAAGACCCGCCTAGCCAGAAGCCGGCGCGATTGGCCAACCACGCCAGGCCGCCGATTACACATCCCACAAATGGCAACCAATATGCGGACTTGGCCAACTCGTCCGGAGTCGGTGAGCGCTTAAGTTCAGGCGCAGGCAAAATCGTAAAAAACGACCAAGCTAACGCAAAAGTCCTCCCTAGCAGTTGCAAGCTGACGTCCCCTTTCAAAGGACCCTCGCACCTGGGAGCGCCTTGAGATCGACTGCAATCCCACTTGTGACGAGAAACACTTGCTCTGCGGCACGCGCAAACGCTTGATTCATCCAACCGAGCCAATCGCGGTACAACCGCGTCTCTGGATCCGCAGGCACAATGCCGAGACCAATTTCATTCGTTACGGCGATACAGGTGGCACTAGATGCGGCCAAGGTGTCAACTAAATCTGTGAGCTTGTCCCAAAAACCCGCTTCGTCTACCTTCGCCTGAAACATCCAATTCGCGAGCAACAGGGTCAAACAGTCGATCAGATAGACATCGGCTTGTGCTGCACGCACGACGGCCGCTGGATTACATGGCTCTTCCACAGTGCGCCAGCGCCGATCGCGCGCGGCTCGATGGCGGTTGATCCGCTCCGCCATTTCGTCGTCAAACGCCTCAGCTGTTGCGACAAAGATGACCTTCGCGCCGGAGTTGGCATGATGGTCAGCCAGCATCTCGGCAAATCGGCTCTTCCCGCTACGCGCGCCGCCGGTGACCAGAATTAAGCTCATGACTCTTCCCTTTCCTCTCCATCCTTGGCAGGCAGACAGCCCATAACACTCAGACGCGGATCACCTGTGAATGGATCGGCAAAACGTCGCACACCAATGTGAAAGACTCGCTGCACAAGCTCTGTCTGAAACACTTCGTCGCGTGGGCCAAATGCTACGACAGCACCGTGATCAAGCACGATGCAAGCATCGCAAAAACGCATGGCAAACTCTAAATGATGAATAGCGAGGACGATGAGTCGCCCATCCGCTGCGAGACCACGTAGACGCGAGAGGATGTCCAGTTGGTAAAACACATCGAGATTGGCAATTGGCTCATCGAGTAAAAACACGGGCGAAGCCTGTGCCAAACAGCGGGCAATCCCTGCCCGTTGCCGCTCTCCCCCCGATATCTGAGCAAGTGGCACATCGAGCAGGCGCTCGAGGCCCATTTGAGCGACAGCAGCCATTACGGCTTCCTGCCGGGAGGAGCCCTGTGCAAAAGCGGATTCCCTGCTGTACCTTCCCATTTCCACAAACTCGCGCACGGTAAATGGGATGTCATCGCCAATAAACTGTGGCAAATAGGCGATTTGCTGAGCGCGCCAGCGCGGTGGCTGACTTGTGATAGGCAGATCTGCCACAACCACTTGCCCGGAGGTCGGCGCAATAAGTCCAGCCATAAGGCGAAGCAGCGTCGACTTCCCGGCTCCGTTTGGCCCGATCACGCCAACCACTTGGCCCAACTCAAGCGCAATGGACATCGGTTTTAAGACCGGCAAGTACGCAGCGGACTCCAGTCGCACACCAGCCATCGCGCTCATCTCCTTCGCCAACTGCGACCATGTTGAAATAATAAGAACAGAAAGAAGGGCGCGCCTAAACACGATGTGACGATGCCCACGTTCAGTTCAACCGGGGCGACCACCGTGCGCGCAACGAGATCGGAGAGCGCCAGCAGAGTGGCCCCACCTAAAGCACAGGCGGGAATCAGATAGCGGTGACGCGGCCCCACGAGATAGCGGAGAACATGTGGAACAATGAGGCCGACAAACGAAATGACGCCTGTTGTGCTCACGGAAACGCCGACGACGAGCGCACACAGCCCAAGCGCAATCTGCTTGACCCGCTGCACGGCCACACCGACACCTTCGGCATGTTCTTCGCCGGTCACCATGATGTCGAGGGCCCACGCCAAAGTCAGAAAGGCGGGCAACACAACGCCGTCGACGATGGCGAGGATAAACGTCTCGTGCCAATTGCTGCCGTCAAGTCCACCAAACAGCCAAAACATCATCTGCTCCATTGTCTGCAGTGGTGACATGTCGAGAATCGCCGTGATGATGGCGCTACACAACGAACCCACAGCAACACCAGCCAAGAGCAACGCGTAAAGATTCGTCCGGCGACCGAAAGTGGAAAGGCGATAAATGAGGACGACCACCGCAAGGCCACAAACGAACGAGCCGACAGGCGTTACCCACAGCCATTTGTTTGACCAACCTAGGGCAATGGTGAGCACTGCGCCAAGGGCACCACCGCTCGAAACGCCGATCACGCCCGGGTCTGACATCGGGTTCTTGAAAATGGCCTGGAGGACGCAACCGGCCACAGCCAGCGCTGCCCCCGCCAACAGCGCGACCAACAATCGCGGCCAGCGAATGGCACCGACGACAATCGCGTCGAGCGACCGATGGCCGCTCGCGTACGCGATGGTGTCGCCAGGAATGTGCCAAAACGGGATATAGACGGGGCCAATCCCGATTTCGAGCGCGACGGCGACGCACAAGGCGAGCCCTAACAGCGCGAACGCAAGGGGCCGCCGACACCTCATGAAAGCACCTGAACCGCCGGAACGTGCGCGTTCGGGTGAATCACTTTTGCCACATCATAAACGCCTTTCACGACATATTGCGAAACGGATGACAAGTCGGCGCTGTCGATGGCGTAAAGATGATGCTCACGGATGGCCGCAACCGACTGCAAAGCCGGATCGGACGCTAGTTTTTTGAGAAACGCGGCATCGTCGCTCGAATCGATGATCACACTGGGGTTGAGTTTGACAATCTCCTCATCAGTGATCTTGGCCCAACCCTTCAAGCTCGCGGCGGCGTTTTTCCCGCCGGCCATGCGGATGATATCGTTGACCGTCGTACCTTCGCCAGCGGCGTACCCATAAGAACTGTAATCGAGGACCGTCGGACGACCGTACGGCGCGACCGCGTGTTCGATCTTGGCGATGTTGTGATTCATATTATTTACGATGGCCTTCGCCTTTTGCGGCTCACCGACTAGCTTGCCAATGACGCCAATGTTGTGCTCAATCATCGCCACCGAGGTAAAGTCGTTGAACTCATAAACCGGAACGCCCGCACTGCGTATTTGGTTCACCACTTTTTGTGGCGCATACGATGCCATGAGCACCAAATCCGGGTTGACGGCGAGCGCCTGCTCGGCGTCGTCACCGCTCCACTGGTGAATCCCTTTGACAAGGTTCGTGACATCCGAATATGTGGCGTCGCTGGAGAGGTTGGTCACAAGTGAAATGCGCGATTTCGGAACGAGTGACACGAGAATCTCGTCCGTGCCCTCGGTGCCTGATACGATGTGCATTGGCTCTTTTTGGATGGTAACCTTGGTGCCGGTGTCGTCGGTCATCGTGATCGGAAACGAAGCGGAACTGGATGCGGCTGCCCCGCTCGTTCCTTGCGTGGCGTTACCGCCGGATCCGCCAGTTGCCGCACCACAACCGGTAAGGGCCGCAACCGCGGCCAATGCCGTTGTCCACATTGCCCAGCTTGTCTTTCGTCTCATAAAAAAATGGACCCCCATTCATCTGGAGCGTCCCTTGCGAGAAAGTTGCCTGTGTCCGTCGTGCACGCCTCTCTGGACGCGCATGTCGAAACAAACCTTTCCTCGAAGGTTGGCTCGTAAGCAGCTAGGCAGGTCTCCTGGCTCACAGGTTCGTGTCGCATCCTTCCCACCCTACGGCAGTGGATTGCAATACGTGCCTCGTAGCAAAGGCGCCTATCCTGTTCACAGTGGCGGGACCGCACCGGATTTACACCGGTTTCCCTATTCTCTTCGCTTCGCGCGAAGCACCTAGCGGCTGGTTCAGTTCGCCTTTCATCCTAGTCAGCGGCGGCCCTGCTGTCAATCCTCTTGTGGGCGATCGCGGCGCGAGCGCGGATCGCGAAAGACTGGTGGGCTATTCGCGTAGTCGATGTCGTCCACGTGCATGCGGGCATTAACGGCCCGGGCAAGGACAAAGAGCAGGTCTGACAGCCGATTTAAATACCGCAGCACCGCGCCTGGGACCTCCTCGAACTCGGCCAAACGGACAACCTGACGCTCTGCTCGGCGCACCACTGTGCAGGCGACGTGCAGGGTTGCCGCTGGTTGCGAGCCCTGGCGGAGGACGAACTTGTCCAACTTATCTGCCTCTGCTTGGTATGTATCGATGTATGGTTCCAGCACCGACGCCGCATCTTCAGGCGTGCGTAGCACATAGGCAGTCGCGGACTTTGGTGCGGCCAAATCGGCTCCGACGTCCCACAAGCGCTGCTGGATGGCAAAGAGTAGCTCGCGGATGTCCGCAAACTGTGGATCGACAAGCTGGCTTGAGGCCAAGCCAAGAAAGGCCCCGGCCTCGTCCACCGTCCCGTATGCTTCGACGCGCAAATCGCTTTTGCGTCTCCGTTCGCCGCCGATCAGCGCTGTCGTACCGAGATCGCCCCCGCGCGTGTATAATCTCATCGTATATTCTCCTTCCATGGTTTTGCCCAGCCATTAAGAAAGACAATTTCATCAATGGCGATGCGATTGCGCCAACCGACCCTCTGCAAGATGGGTTCGTCCGCAAAATGAGGCGTATAGCCCAGCGAAAGCAAGGCAACGGGATCGACGTGTTCAGGAATACCTAAGAGGGTTCGCAAATCCCCCTTTTCATACATCGATACCCAGCCCATACCTATCCCTTCCGCACGCGCGGCCAACCACATGTTCTCAATGGCACAGGCAGTCGACATCAGGTCGGTTTCAGGAATCGTGTTGCGCCCGAGTACGACGGGTCCGCCCCGCGTCGGGTCGTTGGTGACGCAAATGGTCCACGGCGCCTCGCGCAATCCCTCTACCTTTAGCCGCAAATAGTAGTCCCTCTGCTCATCTGGAAATTTCTCACCGGCACGCACGCGTTCGCGTTCGACGAGCTCGGCGAGTTCGGCAAGCAGCTGTTTATCGCGAATCGCAATGAAGTTCCAAGGTTGCATATAGCCAACCGACGGCCCCTGGTGCCCGGCTTCCAAAATGCGCCGCACGACCGTGACGGGCACGGGATCGGGCAAAAACACGCGAACGTCGCGCCTTGTGGCAATCGCTTTGTACACCGCCTTGCGCTCGGCATCGTCAAAGTCCACGGCGACCGGCGGCATCTCGCGCCTTGTATCTGCATCGTTGAAGACGAGATGGCCTTCATCGTTAGGCAGATCGCCGGCAAACGGATTGGAGACGCGCGCGTCGGCAAACGTCGCTGTTTCCGCCATGATTTCACACCCTGCTTTGATCAGCGGCCAAGCCATCATGGCCCCCGTTCCTTCACCGACGCGCAGGCCCATATCGAGCATAGGCGTCTTTCCAAGCGCGGACAAAATCCGGCCATGCGCCGGTTCAGGCGAGCGATGGCCGGCAATGAGATACGCGCTCGTCTGGGGCCGCAGACGCGTTGCCCACAGCGCGCAAACGCCTGCGAGCAATCCGTCCAGCAAAACAGCCACGCCCGATGCGCTGGCTTGTAAGATGGCCCCCGCCATCGCGGCCAGCTCAAAGCCACCCAGTTGTGCCATCCCGGCTAACCAGTATGCGTCGCTACCCGGTTCGTAGGCCTGACTGGCGCTCTGCCAGAGCGCACACGCTCGCTCAACGGCATCGCGCTTGCTCGCGACCGCTTCGTCGGCGATGCCCGTACCTGGCCCGACCACCTCCTGTGCGTCGAGACCCAGCAACCATGCGGCAAGCGCGCTGGCCGCCGTCGTATTGCCAATTCCCATTTCACCAAGAATCAGCAAATCCATGCCATCTTCTTCAACGGCTCGTAACGCGGCCTTCATGCCAATTGCAAGCGCTTGTCGACACTGCTCTTCGGTCATCGCCGGGCCGGACGTAAAGTCGGACGTGCCAAGCCCAACTTTCTCGACGTGCACGCGTGGATGGCGCGGCTTGCGCAATACCCCGACGTCGTAGACGTCGAGCGCAACGCCCATGTTGCGAGCCATCACCGAAGACACGCTGGTGCCCATCGCGATGTTGACCACCATCTCTTCCGTCACATGCTGGCCGTAGCGCGAAATAGAGCGATTCGATGCGACACCGTGATCAGCGGCGAATAACAGAAAACGCGGTCGCCTCACGGATGGAATCGCTCGGCCTTGGATGGCGGCGAGATCGCATAAGATGGGTTCGAGCAAACCGAGACTTCCAACCGGCTTGGTCAATTGATTTAATCGATCCTGTGCTCTGGCATACGCCTTTGGGTCGACCGGGCGCGGATCAGGAAGTTGCAAAGGGCCGTCCACCGCTGTCATCTCCTTCATCGTGCGCATTCACTTGTCTCAGATGTAACAGAACTGGCGGCAATCTGCAATGGATGGAGGGTTTCGCCACGAGTGGTCGAAGATTCTGGCGACGGCAAAGAAAAGTTACTCACATTCAGTAGGAGACGTTGAAAGAATTGTGGTACAATATCGTTAGGAGATGATCGTCATGGGCAACCATGAGCAGATATGCCCGCGCTTCGAGTCGGCTTTCGCCCTTTTGGGCAAGCGCTGGACCGGGCTCATCATACGGGTTCTTTTGCAGGGTCCGAAACGATTTAAGGATATCTCGGAAATGATCCCGAACATGAGTGATCGAATGCTTGCCGAGAGGTTTAAGGAACTTGAAAAGGCGGGCATTTTGATTCGTCACGTGTACCCGGAAACACCGGTGCGCATCGAATACGAGTTGACACCCAAAGGCAAGGCACTCCGCCCTGTGATGGATGCGGTGCAACAGTGGGGCGACGAATGGGTGACCCCGGAGGAGTGTCAAGAACTCACGTCGAAATTGAGTCGCTGAGACCAATACAGCGATGGAAGGCTGTCATCCAACGGGTATCCTTGGTGACAGCCTCATTTACGTGTATAGGAACATATTCCTCTTATGCGCACAAACAACCGTTCAGTCGGTAGTAAGGAGTGGAGACGATGGCCGAATACAGAATCCCTGAGCGACTGCAGGTTCTCGGCGTCGATATAGAGAAATCGGAACTCCCTTATCATCAAAAGCGCGTCGCCGTCACCAAAGAATTTACGTTCGATGCGGCACACCATCTGCACGCGTACGACGGCAAGTGTACGAACTTGCACGGCCACACCTATCGGCTGGTCGTGACCGTCAGCGGCTTCGTCAATGCCATTGGCATCGTGATCGACTTCGGCGAATTAAAGCAGATATATCGCGATGTCATTGAGCGCAAAGTGGATCACCAATATCTGAATGAAGTGCTGCCAAAGATGAACACGACCGCCGAAAACATGGTCGTATGGATCTGGGAACAATTTGAGGCGGCCTTGGCTCAGTATGATGCTTACCGCGGCCTTCGTTTGGAGCAAATTGATCTTTTCGAGACGCCGACGAGTAAAGCGACGCTCAAGCGGGAGTGGATGATATGACTGGAAGCTCCGCTGGCACAACGGTTCGGCGTAACGTCGACTGGCACGTACAATACGAGCAGGCTCGCGAGGGCGATTGGCGATCCAGTCGCTTACCGATGGTTGAGATTTTCGAAACGGTGGAGGGCGAAGGTACGCGAGCAGGGTATCCTACCGTCTTTGTGCGCGTCTTTCACTGTAACCTGCGTTGTACCTGGTGCGACACACCCTACAGCTATGCCCCTGCCAAGCCGGAATTCGAAGCGTCGATTGGCGAGATCGTAGACCGCGTGGATCAGTTCGGCTGGCATCAGGTCTGCCTAACTGGCGGGGAACCGCTGATTCATCGGCACAAATCCCAGTTGCTCATCGACGCCATCGCGAGCCTGCCACAAATCGAGGACTTACATGTCGAGACCAACGGCGCGATCGACGTCCGGCCATTTGCAGCCCTGCGCGAGCAGTCTCCCGAATTGGCGGCAAAGCTGCGATTTATCGTCGATTACAAACTCCCGTCAAGCGGCGAACAGGCGCAGATGGTGCACGAACACCTGGCTGCCCTCTCGGACCGGGATGAAGTGAAATTCGTGATTGCGGACGATCACGACTTTGACACAGCCGTCTCTGTCTTGGCGGCCTATCCAACCAAGGCTCAGGTCCTATTCAGCCCTGTTTGGGAGTCGATGCCTCCTCGTGAACTGGTCAACCGGATACTGCAACACCGACTCTCACGGGTCAAGCTGAATCTACAAATACACAAAGTCATTTGGGATCCGAATCAGCGCGGCGTATGAACTTATGCGGCAGGGGGATATGAAAATGGCGGTTGTGGCGTTTGATGCCTATGGAACACTGTTTGATATAAGTGATTTGGCGGATGTTGCGCGCCCCTGGTTTGCGGACCAACCCGCCGCCGATGCATTTTGCCAACGTTGGCGACAGCTTCATCTCGAGTTTGCGTGGCAATCGGCATTGGCTGAGCAGTATCGCGATTTCGATCAACTCGCAAAACAATCCCTTTACGCCGCACTCGCCGAGCATGAGATGGTGCGGACAGATGCCGATGCGGTCGTCCAACAGCTACTTAAACACATGCAAAAGGTTCCTGTGTACCCCGATGTCAAGCCGACACTTCATCAGTTGGGCAATTACAAAACGGCCGTTTTGTCCAATGGAACCCTGCGCTCTCTACAAGCCTTGGCCGTTGCAAACGATGTTTTATTTTCGTTCGACTTCATCCTTAGCGTCGATCCCATTCGCACCTATAAACCGTCGCGCAAGGCTTATGCCCTTGTACAATCGGCCTTTGGCTGCGAGAAGCGGGAAGTTCTCTTTGTCTCAAGCAACAGTTGGGATATCGCCGGCGCGAAAGCGTACGGATTTCGCACGTGTTGGTGCAATCGAAGTCAAGCGCCATATATATCGCACGGACAAAAGCCGGATTACGTGATCGCAACGCTTGCTGAGTTGCCTGCCATCCTGGCCGAATCATGACGTTGTATCACGGTGAAAAGGGGCCGAACCCAATGGTTCAGCCCCTTTTGCAAACCCAATCTAATTACACACGACCAGCAAGGTTTTGCTCAGCAAATGCGACCAGGCGTTTCGTGATCTCGCCGCCGACCGAGCCGTTTTGGCGCGATGTCGTTTCGGCGCCCAAGTTGACACCAAACTCGGAAGCAATTTCGTACTTCATTTGCTCCAAAGCCTTCTCTGCTTGCGGAATCAACTTGCTGTTGTTATTGTTGTTGGCCATCGTCATTTACCTCCTTGTGGTGTGGTGATGATGACAGTTGTATTGTGACCCCATAGCTACGATCTATGCCACATTTATCATTCCTAATAATCCATTCAAAGCCAAATCCATCCTTCTGAACGAATCGACTTCCGCCAGCCATACGCTTATCATGATACTGACTGAAATCAAAGCGGAAGAGGATGAACACATGGAACGAAGCGAGCGGCTCGGTATTCTCGATCTCGGTTCCAACTCGTGCCGGATGTCGCTATTTGATACGTTTGCAGACACGACGTATCGTCCTGTTTATGAAGTCAAACAAAATGTACGTCTCGCGGAGGGCCTTTCAAATGACGGCAGTTTGACTGACGAAAGTCTGTCACGAGCCATCTATTGTCTGAAACGATTCGTCCGCGTTGGAAAATTGTATGGAGTCACTCGGTGGCTTGCCGTCGCCACCGCTGCGGTTCGCCAAGCCGATAACCGCGAATATGCGCTCTCGTTGTTGGAGCATGAAACCGGCGTTCCATTTCGCGTCTTAACTGGGGACGAGGAAGCCCGCTACGGATACTTAGGCGTGATCAATACCGTCGCCCTAAACGACGCGTTAATCTTTGACATTGGTGGTGCCAGCAGCGAATTGTGCCTTGTGCGCAATCGTCAACTGCTGAACGCCATCAGTATCCCCTATGGGGCACTCAATCTTCGTGAAATGTATGGCGCCCTTGGCGAGCAGGGAGCTGTCGAACGGGCTTACGCAGTCGTAACGGAGGCGTTAGCAGACGTTGTATGGTTGGCAAACGCCTGTGCGTTGCCGCTCATCGGCCTTGGCGGAACCGCCCGCGCCATGGCCAAACTTCATATGGGAGATACGGGCGCTGAATGGACACGGCTACATGGCTATTCGTTCCCCGCTTCTTACACAGGTGGAAAGCTGCGCGAGCTGCAGGCCATGAGTGTGAATAAACGGCGTAAAATTAAAGGTATTGCCAAACACCGAGCGGAAATTATCACGTCCGGGATGGCAATATTACAAGCTATTATCGATCACGTACGCCCCACCACCATTCATATCAGTCGCAACGGCATTCGCGAAGGGTTGCTCTTCGAAGCACTGCTTGCCGAAGCCCAAACACCTGTCGTCGGCTCCGTGTTGGCGCACAGCGTGGGCAACTTGCAAAGGCAGTTCGAGGTGGATCGCAATATTGCCGCCATCGTGACGACCGCCGCCCTGCGGCTATTTGATGTCATGCAGCCCGACGCAGATTTGAATCAAGAAGACAGAATGATTTTATGGACCGCTGCTCAAATTGAAGGTGCGGGTACATATATACATCCGGAACATGCGGCGGATCATGCCGCTTACCTTGTGCAATCGACGTACTTGTATGGCTTGTCCAACGAACAATGGGCCAGGGTTGGACATGTGGTAAGCGGAAAAACGCCCGATCCACGTTGCGCGAAGCTCTCCGTATTGCTTCGACTTGCGCGCTGGCTCACGTTAGAACTCGGCGTTCCCCTCACGGATATCGGATGGGTCACACAGCCCCGTCAATTGTCCATCGCTGGCGGTGCAGATCTCTGCCTGATTGCACCAGATACTGCAGACGCGAAAGTCGTGGAGGATGCACAACGTCTGTTCGGGATCACGCTTCACTTCTCGCAAGCCTCATCATGAAGAAAAACAAAACGGCCCAGGTCTGCCGGAAACGCTCCGACAGCTTGGGCCATCATATGATCCCCATGTATCGCGATTCACTCACCCTGCACACCCAACGGAGTTTTGCGCTTTTCCTTCAAAAAGATCCAAACGCCAAGCAACAAGCCGACAAGAACAGTCGCGAGTGCGGTCCACTGTGCGGCGTCCCAGCCAAAGACACCCCGCGGTGAGTCGCCGCGAAGTATCTCGAGAAAGAATCGGCATATGTTATACACGACCAAGTAATACACGAACGGGAACCCGAGCGGCCAACCCTTCTTGCGCTGCAATATGACAAACAAAAGGGCCAAGAGCACAATATCAACTTGTCCCTCCCAAATGACCGCAGGCCATAGGGGTTGGTGTCCATATTGCTCATACGCCAAGGTTCCGGGTGGGAATAACACGCCAAAGCCTTGGTGAGTCGGCGCACCAAAGGCACTTCCGTTCATAAAGTCTGCGTCACGACCAATGCTCTGCCCCAGCAAGATGCCTGGCGTCGCAATGTCAGCAAAGTGCAAAAAGCTCTGCCGCTTTCGCCATAAATAGATGATGGACGCCGCTAGCGCACCCGCAATACCGCCCTGGATAGACAGGCCTCCGTGCCAAACCTGTAGAATCTGACCCGGATGTGACGCGTAATAGCCGAAGTCGAAGAAAAATACTTGCCAAAACCGGGCTCCCACGACACCACCGATGAGACACAGCGGTGCGAGCGCCCACCAATGCTCGGAATCCCCAGGGTTTCCCCGAACCTTGGCTAAATAAAGCGTGATGCCGAGTCCGAGTAGAAACGCCAGTGCAAAAATTGTGCTGTAAGAACGAACCGGAAACGCACCAATGTGAAACCAATACGAATGCACGCTTGCCACATCCTTTGTTCGAGTTAGTCACTCGTACCAATTTCCGTAGCCAGCGTACATGGATTCGCACCGCCCAGTCAACTCGTGGTCGTGCGATCCGTAAACTGGACGACGTGAAACCTTCTACGATACTGGAGGGGAAGTATACGTTTTTCGATATACGTGTGTTCTCCTGAGACACGAGGAGCAAATCCAATCTGCCTATCGTCGTTCGCGACAGTTCCGAGCTGGTTGCGCATCGCCGCCACCAAATGAAGATCCAGCAACTGACTGATGCGAATGACCCGCTCGTCTAACAGATTACCTGTTTCCTCTGCGGTCTCAACCATCTTTTTGCGCAGATATTCAACCAAATCTGTGGTGTTGCCCGCGCAGGCCATGAAATTCCCCCCACCCAAGTGACACAAAACCAACGTTCAACATTATACGACGTTTTGTCGTGTGAGGGGAAAAATAGTTGGAACAAAAACGTGACAAGATTGTCGAACAAAGTCGATCCGAAAGGGATTTCGTGAAATCGGATTGGATAGCTAAAGGTTATCCGCGAACAAGCCGAACGATCGCAGCGACAATCGCACTGGCGACCATCGGATCGATATATTGCGACAGCAAATCGCGTCGTAAAAACCGATGTTGTAACAGGTACTTACGGACTGTCGACAACAGGCCAAAAGCGAGGACAAAGAATCCCAATACACACGCAATTTTGACAGAATCGCCAACCACGCGCGCGATCCCCCATGTGGTTGCGGAGCATAGCAATGCCGTCACCACGCGAATCCACCAGACCATGACGACACACTCCTTGCAAATGAGATGATCGCGCTGTCATTGATGCTTACGACTTCGCCACGCGCTGTCGAATACGCCCGCTCAGGTCGTACGGTGTCTCTTGGTATACGCAGTAATTCAGCCAGTTCGCAAACAAGAGATTGGCGTGGCCGCGCCACCGATTCAAAGGCTCACGCCGCGGATCGTCCAATGGGTAATAGTTGTATGGCACATCGATTTCCAATCCTCGTTCGATGTCCCTTTGGTATTCTTCGGCTAGCGTTATAGCGTCGTACTCCGGATGTCCGGTGACAAAAATCTGACGAGCATCCGGGGTGGCGATAAGAAAGGCACCGGCATCGGCTGACTCGGCGAGGATATCGAGCCCTTTGACGCGCCGAATATCGTCCGGCCGCACTTCTGTATGGCGCGAGTGCGGCGCCAGAAACACGTCGTCAAAACCTCGCGTCAAGTTACATCGAACGTTGACGACGTGTTCGAAAATCCCGAACGTCTTGCGCTCCAGCGCGTATTTCGGAAGTCCATAATGTCTATATAACCCCGCCTGCGCGGCCCAGCAAATATGCAGCGTCGAGGTCACCGCACCCTTGGTCCAGTCGAGAATTTCACAAAGCTCTGGCCAATACGTCACTTCTTCAAACGGCAAGTGTTCAACAGGTGCTCCCGTGATGATCATCCCGTCATATGCCTGTTGTTCCACTTCATCAAAAGTCTGATAAAACGCCTCAAGGTGCTCCGTCGAAGTATTTTTCGCAACATGGGATCGCATGCGCAACAACGTGACTTCCACCTGCAGCGGCGAGTTACCGAGCAAACGCAATAACTGCGTCTCGGTGACTTCCTTGCGCGGCATGAGATTTAAAATCAAGATCTTGAGCGGGCGAATGTCCTGCGTATAAGCTCGTTCTTCGCCCATAACAAAAATATGTTCAGACTGCAAAATTTCTTTCGCAGGTAAGTGGTCCGGAATCTTGATTGGCACGTCGAAGCCACCTCTCATCTGAGTTTGCCTTGATTCGAAAAACATCAGAATCGGACAAATTCCGCAATGGTATCAGTGTAGCATAAATCGCCCCGTCTCACCTTGCGCCCAAAACACTCGGGACACTCGCACAGGACTTCAGTTCAATGCATTCTATGGTGATGACTTCGCGATTAGGAGGATGTGTACGCGTGGCAAGTGAATTTCCGTGGATGTTTGACGCAGAGCATGGGCGTAGCGAATCACCGTCACATACTGCAAAACAGGAGAGTCATGCAATCTTGGAGCCATCCTCACCATCTGCCTCCGACCCCGTAACACCCATTGCGCCTATGCCACCGTTCTCGTTCGACGACCCCGACAGCTCGCCCGCGGAGGTAGTCTTTCACACACCGCAGATGCCTTCGGCCCCACCGATGGCGACGGGCTTCGAGGCGCCGGGCGTGCAATATGAGGTAGTGGAAGAAAAGGTCGAGATCGAGGAAATATGGTTTAAACCCCATCCGCACCATCAGTGCCTGAACATCTGCGAGTACGTGAAAGACTGCATGCTGCATTGTGAGCGGGCCCTGCATATGCTCATGTGCCAACCCGACGCCCCGCTGCGCAGGCGACAACTGGCCCTATTACAGGACATGGTTGACGTATCGCTGATGACCACACGCGTTATCGCTCGCAAGAGTCCGTTGATGAAATCGGCACTACTCTATTGCGCAAAAGTATGTCGTACGTGCGCAGACGAGTGTGCGAGCTATGCGGACCCCGTCTCGCAGTCTGCAAAACAGTGTTGCCTACGTTGCGCGGACGCCTGCGAAAAGTTTATCGCGGGATACACGTGGATGTAGCCGAAGGTTGAAGACTGAGTGAATCCAACCGCCCCCCTTTGTCGACATGCTAACCAGCGCGTCCGCATAGGTTGTACAGAGGGGGTGCTCGCGGGTGCTCATCGCCATGGTAGTGCCGATCGCGCTGATTGAAACGTGGCTCATATGGAAGCGGATTGGCGCAAGCGCCGACGCGGACGCCGTCGTCTCTCGCGACATCGCAAACAGCGTGTTGATGCGACTGACGTTTGCGACGCAACTGATTGTCGAACTCTTGGTCCACAATAAAACGGTGGGCGGGATCGCAGCCTGCGTAGCGGGCGTCAGCGCCGGCTTGTTGACGATGCGATCCGCCCACCTCGAGGCGTTTTCCGAGCTTGCGATGAACGTGTTTATGGGCGTATCCATGGGCATTTTTCTAGTCGGGTCCCTACCACGTCACATCACCATTTTACTGATTACACCCGTGCTCGGATCGAGCGTATTCACGTGGTTGCACGTCGTTATGCGGAAACGTCTCGCTTCGTAAAGGACAACCAAGATATGGCGAGAAAAACGACATAGTACACGATGAGTACGATGATAGAAAACGATAGAGTCATGTTCGGCAAAGGCGACATATCGTTCTCAAAGTACGGTGCGAGGTTCCAGTTTGCAAACAAGACAAACCGATCCCACGCATAGCTGCGCAACACTTCTGTGATGACCGGGCCAAAGAGGACCAGAAACACCGAGAGTGCAATCGCCACCACAGAACTGCGAAATAGTGTAGAAATCATAAAGGCTAACGTCGACGTCAAGAGTAGCGGAATGGCCAGATATGCGTACGTTCGCACACTTTCTGAAGAAGCCGGGATCGACACGGCGTGTCCGCCGTACGAAAGTAGGTATGGTTCACCCGCTCCCGAAAAGCCAAAGACAAGGCCGCCGACAAGCCATGCGACGAAGACGGTGAACACGAGAAGTGTAAAACTGAACGAAAGAACGGACAGATACTTGCTAAGGAGTATTTTCCATCGGCGGTGTGGCCGAATAAGCAAAAGTTTGACGGTACCGCCTGCAAATTCCCCGCCGACAATGTCACCGGCGACAATCGATGCAAACACGATAACAAGATAGACGGCACGGCCCATACTATCCATGAACATCCAAACTGTTTCCTTGTCATGCAACTGAACGGCCGTATGATGTTTTAAGGCGGCCCCTAATATCGCAATGGCCGTAATAGCAGCGAAAAATATCCAAGTTCTCGCCCGACGATAGATTTTCACGTGTTCATTGCAGATAAGACCCATCATGCTTTGTCTCCACCTCCCGTCATTTCTAAGAATCGATCTTCCAACGTCTGCGTAACGATACGCACTTCAAAGACCGGTATATCCGATTGCACCAGCAATTGATGAACGCGTGGGATGACATCCCGCGGGAGTTTCATTTCAATGCCGCCATCGACTACGGCGAGATCCGCCATGCCATCCACGCGTCCGATCAGGGCCGTCTTTGCTTCCTGCCCACACTCAGTCTCGACAAATAGGCGCACCAGTCCATCTGTTCCAGCCGCAACCATCTGGTCGATCCGCCCGACGCTGACAAGCCTCCCCTGTTGGATGACGGCGACGCGATCGCACATTAATTCCATCTCGCTGAGCAAGTGACTGGACACAACGACAGCTACGCCTTCCTCGCGAGCCAAACGTCGCAGATGATCGCGCAACTCGCGAATACCTGCCGGATCGAGCCCATTTGTAGGTTCATCCAAAATTAACACAGATGGGCGATGCAAAAGCGCTTGTGCGAGGCCGAGACGCTGGCGCATGCCTAACGAATATTGACGGACTTTGTCGTGAATGCGCTCGGACAGTCCGACAAACTCCACGACTTCATCGATTCGCCGCGGCTCAATCCCCGGCGTCATGCGCGCAAATTGCCGTAAATTCTGATACCCAGACAAGTACTTGTACATCTCAGGATTCTCGACAATCGCACCCACTTGGCGGATGGCTTGTCCATAGTCGCGCACGATGTCGTGCCCCGCAATTTCGACCGTTCCTGAGGTCATGCGGATGAGACCGACCATCATCCGAATGGTTGTGGTCTTTCCCGCTCCGTTTGGACCAAGCAGACCAAATACCTCGCCGGAAGGAATGTCGAACGTCAGGTTGTCGACAATCGTCTTTTGGCCAATCCGTTTGGTGAGCCCTCGCAATACGATGGCGTTTGGCATGCAGCCCCTCCTCAAAGACAAATCCATGGTATCGGCTTACGTTCATGGAAAAACTCCACAAACCCTATTGTTTGCCGATCACCATGGATTTTGTCAATAGCCGAACGAGAATGTGGCCTGTCCAGCAACGCCATTTCCTACTCTTCTTCGACCTTTACGCGTCGGGTATGCGGGCGCATACTCCAATAAAGAAAGGCCACAACAACGGAAGCAACGGCGATAAATAAAGACGTATATTGATTGCGAGCCAAGATATCGACCAACAAATAGCTGACGAGTAACGATGTCACAGGAGACACAATCCAAGTCTTCAGAATGCGCGTAACCACGCCTTGCCGCCAAATGTCCGACCCGACATGAGATTGACCCACGCCAAAAATGGCCATTGTCGTCGCCTGTGTCTGCGGCACAGGTAAACCAAGAATCGAAGCAACCAGAACCAGCGTCGCACTCGTAAAGGAAACCACAATGCCTTGCATCAGCGACAATTTCGTAATCTTTTTCGCATTTGTATCTAAGACTTTGCTACCGAGCGTCAAAGCGCCCAGGGAAACGAAGAGGGCTCCCCAATACAATCCTGCGTGTACCGTAAGAATTCCAGATGCCACCATTGGTCCAACCGCGTTCGCCACGTTGTTCATCCCCGCCGAAAACGCCTCATAACATCCGGCCAAAACCAGCACGGCGATGAGGACTGGCACCATTCCCTTTACGTTGCGCAACAAACGTGGCTCTACGTGGCGAACCAGAATCCCTAACATAAATGCGATACACATCGCGATAAACGGCATCACCAGCCAGACGGCGATGATGAATAGCAGGTGTGCGTAATACACGTGGCCCATTGCGAGACCCGCACCGACGACCGCGCCCACGGTTACCTCACTCGTGGACAACGGGACGCCAAACAGGTTGGATCCAAACAAGGTAAGACAAGCTGCACCCAGAATGATGACGGTGATCTCAACCGTGATCACGTGCGAAGGAACAATGCCGCTACCGATGGTTTTGACCACGCTTCCCCCGCCAATCACCGCACCGAGAAACGCCGCCATGGCAACCAGCAGCAACGCAACCCACTTTTTACGCACTGCGCCAGCCCCATATGCCGCACCCATCGACGCGGCTGTACCGCTTGCCCCAATGTTGGCGGCAAAGAACAAGGCGATCAGCCAAGCTGCTATAACCATGGACATCCCTCTTGACGTACCTTCATGGTACCCAAATCATCATAAGTCCTAAGCGAAAAACACATTAAACCAAATAGAAAAGTCGGATTTAGAGCAGTGTAGCATACTGAAGATGCGGTTGCAATTGTCGCTTGTCCTAAGTTTCTGCGCCGCAACGCCAAGCGCTGCGGCGATCCCATCAAGGTCCGTCCTGCCAACCGTCAAAGGGCCTACTTGTCACGACGGAGGTGATCTCGTTGTGATCACCTACAAACACGACACTCGCGGTAAAGTCCTCCCATTCGCTTTCGTCGATCCAAGCTAGTGATAGGACAATGGCTTGATCGCCCGGCTGAAAGTGGCGGGCCGGCGGGCCGTTCAGGCAGACAACACCGCTGTTCTCCTGGCCTTCAATCGCATAGGTTTGCCAGATAACACCGTTCTCGAGGCTCGTGATTTGCACCATTTCGTAAGGTCGAATGCGAGCGGCTCGCATCAAAGCCGGATCCAGCGTGATGCTTCCCATGTAATTGAGATCTGCCTGCGTGACGCGAACACGGTGAAGCTTACCTTTGCACACTTTCCTCAGCACGCAAATCGCCTCCTCCCCACATCCGCAGACGTGGTGTTCGATTCAGCATATTGTTTGCGTGCTTGTTCATATGTTCCAAGTTACGCGCTGGTATCCGCAGTTCCGCCGCCACCAGAACCTTGGTTCGCAGTGTCTCCGGCCCCCGGATCCTGCCACTCGATGGGCCCCGTGCCAAAGGTTTCGATGAAATCGTCAAAGAGAAGTTCTCCAGCCAGTTCGTGTCCAGCCTCGTTCGGATGCCAACTGTCGCCGTAATATTGCTGCCAAGTCTGACCGTGCGCGGCCATATACACAGACATGTCGTGGTTTAAATCGATGAAATAAATGTTTGGGTTGTCAAAAGAGCTCGCCTGTTGCTGTTCCAGAGCGATGTAATTCTCCACTTCGGCGTGATTGTACGTGGCTGTGGCCTTGGTCACAGGCGACGTCACAAAGATCACCACAGCATTCGCCGCAAGCGCTTCCTGAATCTCGTCGTGTATGGCTTGGCTAAACGCGGCCATCGGAGTCTTGTCAAACACATCATTAAGCAAGCCCCAAGAAATGACGACAATCTGAGGCTTATCCTCGGCCAGCCAGGTCGCATACTTGCCACTCTTGTCCAATCCCACCGGCGATCCGCCCACCACCGTACGATCATCATACGCATACTGCGTATCGGTCGAATTCGAAAGTGCCGCAAACGCGCGCTTTAGATAACTATCGTTGTTCGGATCTTTCCACCCGTGTGCCATGGATCCGCCGATAATCATCACCTTTTGGGTGGTCAGTTGGCTGGATAATTGCCCTGTAGGCGTCGCCGCCAGCACGTTGGCGGAGCGGTTTTGCAAGGTTCCAATACACCAACCGCCGACCATCAGCATGGCCCCACTGATGACCAGGCCCGCCCCGCGCCACAGACGTCGCCATGCCTGACGTCGTGTGGCATCTACCCCCCGCATGTGCTCCTCCTCGCGATCCGCCATCGCTGTCACCCTTTCGAGCTCTGCCACGTGGAAAGGTCCGAATTGCCTTTCATCCAGCTCGCTTGATCAAATCTCCTTTCGCTATGTATATCAAAAATTCCTTGAAGCGAATTCGAAAAATGCGGCAAACGCCAATCTCAATGCACAGTTTTGTGTGCGTCGCAATTCACTTCGTCGATCACGTTGCGAATCACTGCATCATCGACTGTATCGTCGTCGTACGTGATGACCGCAATTTCATCCGAGAGGTCGACGTCGAAGTTGCGTACGCCCGCAACGGCGTGTAAGGCCACCGATACGCGATTGGCACAAAGTGGACATGTTGCAGATTGCAGCGTGATCGTTGAAATAGCCATGGAAAGAACACCCCTTCCGCAGATGTACGGATAGCATCCCCATGCGACGGTGGGCGTTATGCCTAGGACGAGCAGACACATACCATCAACACGCATAACCTTCCAGAATTATACACATGCTAAAGGCGCACCTATGGATAAGGGTGGTATCGCATGGGATGGTTCAAACAACTGACAGAGCGCTGGTCGTTTACCAATCCGGTACACGGCCGCTATGCCCCACACATACCAAATTTCAGGGACTTCCCTGACTATACAGGCAAGCTGGACGAGACGCTTGACTACCTTGCCCGGACACTCGGCGTAAGCGACGACTATGTCGTTCGCATGATTGAGGTTCAAGGGGTTTCGGGAGCGTTGATTTTCTATTCGAGTATCTGCGACAAGCGTGCGGTGGAAGACACGCTGCGCTCGATTCATTCGCACCGCTTCCCCCGCCGCATGCCAAAGAACTTGTCTCAATATTTGATCGAACACGTGCTCATCGGCTCCGACGCCATTTTCATGGTCAATATGTTCGAACTGCGCGAAGCCGTAGCATCGGGCAAGCTGGTTTTGTTGTTTGACCAACACAAACCGGCCGTCGTCATCAGCGCGAAAGCAGTGGAGCATCGCACCCCAGAACAGCCTACGGTTGAAAGTGCATCGCGCGGATCGCAGGTTGCCTTTGTTGAAAATATCGACATCAATCTGGGCATGATTCGGCAACTGCTGAGCTCCGATACCTTGGTCATTAAGCGCTGGACCATCGGCGTTCGCTCGCATCATACTGTGGCCCTGGCATTCATTCGGGACGTCGCCAACCCGGTCTTGGTCGATACCGTCATGAAGCGCTTGGAAAGTATTCATATCGACCACATCAGCAACTCGGCTGCCATCGAGCAGCGCATTAGCGATCATCCTTGGTCACTGTTCAATCTGACGCGGGTGACGACGCGCGTGGATAGCGTCTGCCGCGAATTAAACCAAGGAAAGGTGGTCGTGATTGTCGACGGCGACCCCACCGTACTCCTTGCACCTGCGACGTTTCAGGACTTTTTCCAAACCGAAGAGGATTATGTGCACTCTTGGTGGGAAGGGACATTTATTCGCTGGCTGCGCATCATTGCGTTTGTCCTAGCCGTGTGGCTTCCCGCACTCTATATCTCATTTGCCGACTTCAGCCCGGAACTGTTACCCAAGACCATGGCGTTACAAATCGCGCAATCGCGGCAAGGCGTGCCGTTTCCGGCCGTCATGGAAGTCATCATCATGCAAACGGTCGTCGAGATTTTGCGAGAAGCGACCCTACGTATGCCGAAACAAATGGGCCAGACCATCAGCATTGTCGGCGGCTTGGTCGTCGGTCAGGCGTCTGTTGAAGCGGGCATTGTCAGTAACATCCTGATCATCGTGGTCGCGCTGACTGCCGTCAGCATCTTTGTGACTCCCAGTTATGAATTCACCGTCATGATTCGCCTGGGCGGCTGGATCATGATTTTAGCGGCTACGCTGCTTGGATTTTATGGGGTCGTGCTCGTCACCATCTGGGCCTTGTATGAAATCTGCAACTTAAAGTCTTTTGGTGTGCCCTATGTCGATCCTTTAGGTGGCGATTATGTCAAAGACGCCTTTGTCGATGGCTTAATCCGTCTGCCCATCACGGTGATGGACAAGCGCACCAAGCACTTGCATCCGTTCGACGCAACCGGCGATACGGATCTGGTGGTGCCCATCCCCCATCCGCAGCTTGAGAAGTGGCCGCCACCGTCCACCACCCCAAAGCGTAGGCGAAGGTGGTGGCAACGTCAGCCATGAAACGACTGTGGCCTTTGTTCATCCTCGTCCTTTTTGGTGTGACAGGGTGCGGAGATTACCAAAAAATTAACGAGCGCTCGCAAATCATTGGCATCGGTGTCGATCCAGTACCAGGGCGCGACGACATGCTGGCGTTCACACTGCAGATACCGAATTTAGAAAAACCTGCGTCGGAAAACATGAACCTTGGTACAGACGGCAGGCAAGGTGGAGAATCGCAAGCTTATAAAAACTTTTATGTCGAAGCGACTTCGTTGCAATCCGCAATCGCTCGGGCACAGACGACCTATGACAAATCGTTTTTTCTTGGCAATATGGAATCCATTGTTTTACAGTCA
Source organism: Alicyclobacillus hesperidum subsp. aegles (assembly GCF_027923525.1). Classification (NCBI taxonomy): domain Bacteria; kingdom Bacillati; phylum Bacillota; class Bacilli; order Caryophanales; family Alicyclobacillaceae; genus Alicyclobacillus; species Alicyclobacillus hesperidum. Next base: position 77,800 of record NZ_BSBJ01000003.1, read on the forward strand.
GGACTGAGCGAACAAGCGGTGATGCGCGTCACGGAGCAGATGATGCGGGACGAGTCGCTTGACAAGCTTGCCGTAATCGTCGCAACATCGTCATCAGCGCGCTCCGTCTTGGAAGCCAACACCAGTTCTCCACCCGCTACCTATATCGAATCGATGTGGACGCGAGCCATCCCGCAACGCGGCTTCACGGCACCGACGCGCCTGTGGGAATTTTGGCGAGACGCCGAGTTGATTGGCCGCGAACCGCATATGCCCCTCGTCGAAAGTTTGGACAATAGCGTCAAGGTCGGTGGAACGCTGACCTTTCAAGGATATCGACCGGTTGGATCGCTCACGCCTGATGATACGGTTTTTTATAACTTGCTCGCTCACGATATCCATGCCTTGGCCCTGAACATCCCGGATGGCGACAGATCTTTTGACATCAAAAATGCGTCGAGCCACTCAAATTTCTATGTCACAAATGACCACGGCGGGCTGACCTTGCACGACGTGATCCATGTAAGTGCAGACCTCGCGTCATCTGAAGGACTTGGCGAACGCCCCATTACGAACGCCGAAAGTGAACGGTACGAAGACGCCATCGAATCCTACGTCAAGGCGAATGCACGAAATGTGCTGAAAAGACTACAGGAGAATCAAACAGATATTGTTGGATTTGGATTTTGGTATATGATTAAGCATCCAAAAGCGGCTCTTCTCGTGCGCGATCATTGGAGCGACATGTTCAGCCATGCGCGTCTCGATGTGCAAGCTCACTGCACCATTTCCCGCGAAGGCAACCTCATATGACAGGAGGTAAACACTTGAACAAGGCAACCCTTTCTAAGTACCAAGCCATCGCTCTTTCTTCATCAAGTTACCTGCCTGTCATGTTCTGGTTTTATCCAAGCGTTGCTGTACACTACGCACTGCTCGACGCACAGTGGGCAGTTCTCGCTGTGGTACTTATCGGCGTTTGGGTCAATTGGATGCACGGCAAGTTTAATGACCGCTTCCCGAATATGACAGGGGCGGATCCGGCCATCCTGCTGTTCGGAAAACCCTTGGGCAAACTGATTGTCATAAGCTATATGCCAGTCTACATTCTGTTTGTGGCGCTCAGTCTATATTTCACAATTAGTTTGATGAAGTACTTTTTCCCGCACACGCCTCGCTATATCCTTGGCGCCGCCATGATGCTCGTCAGTTGGCGTGGAGCTTGGTGTGGAATCGAGACGCTTGGCCGCACGGCCGCCATTGTTCATCCTTTGACCTTTGCTGGCATTATTGCAGCGTTTACAGCCATTTTGTTTCAAGCGAAGCATCCAATGATCCCGCTTACGATGGCAAGCCCAAAGGCCACCGCCATCGCAACCTATCATCTGCTACCCCTTTATCTCGGCGTGGATCTCATTCTCATCTTGAGTCCATATTACGCACACAAAAACAAGGTCAGTGTATGGTACCCAGTATACGGATCCATAGCCAGTGCCATCATTGTGCTCTTGGTCTTCTTTTCCATCGTGATGAACCTAGGTTGGTCCCCTGTGGAACGGCTGGCCTATCCAGTCCAAGTGGTCATTCAACTCATTCGCATGCGTGGCTTTTTGGTCGAGCGCTTAGGAATTGTAATTATCATCCTATCGGTCGCGTTCACCACGCTTTTTATCAGCAATCACATCTGGGGCATTTCCACGACCATTGCTCGAATATTTGGCCAGTCGGATCACAAGTTTAAGCCGTTTACCTTCTTCACTGCGCCGTGTGTATATACCATCAGCATGATTGTGCAGTCGACCGTCGAAGCGCGCTCGCTCGTATACAACATTCTGACCCCGGTGACTTGGCTGCTTGTGGTCATTATTCCGACCGTCAAGCTCGTCACGTCGTACGTACGAAACATCCGTACCGATGACCGAGAAGAAGGTCCGAAACAAATCAAGCAGCCAAGTCGCAGGTACCGGCGGCTTCAGCGCCGAGCGAAAGGAAGAGTGTAAACGGTGTTACTGCGCCAAGCTCGACAACGTTTGAAAATCAGCATCACGAAGATCGATACTGACGGCCGCCATGTTCTCTTCCAAATGTGCGACGGATGAGGTGCCGGGAATCGGAAGCATGACGGGCGAACGCTTTAGCAACCAGGCTAAAGCCAATTGGGATGGTTTCGCCTGCAACCGCTTGGCAATCTCGTCAAGGGGTCCGCCCGCTTTCGCAAGCTGGCCAGTCGCCAGTGGAAACCAAGGGATGAACGCAATCTGATTCGCCTCGCAGTACTGTAAAACCGGCTCGGCATCGCGTTTTACGAGGTTATACAGATTCTGCACAGATGCGATTTTGGCAATTTTACTGGCGGCTTCAATTTGCTCAACGCTCACTTCGCTCAGACCGATGTGGCGAATCTTCCCCTCGTCTTGTAATAGCTTTAACTCGCCGATTTGCTCTTCCAGAGGAACCTTGGGATCGATCCGGTGCAGTTGTAACAGGTCAATCCGCTCAACCCCTAGATGGCGCAAGCTTAAATGGACCTGTTGTCGTAAATATTCGGGTCGTCCGACCGGGCGCCAATCGTCCGGACCGGAGCGGGTAAGTCCCGCCTTTGTGGCGATGACGAGGTTATCCGGGTACGGGTGTAACGCCTTGCGAATCAACATTTCGGACACAAACGGTCCGTAGGCGTCGGCTGTATCAATAAACGTGACATCGAGTTCCACCGCGCGGCGCAGGACTCTCACAGCTTCATCAGGATCGCGAGGATCTCCCCAAACCCCTGGGCCTGTCAATTGCATAGCACCGTACCCGAGACGATGCACGGTCAAATCGCCGCCGATGGTCAACGACCCAGATCGCTTCGCGGACATCGTTTCATTGGTCATGTTATTCCTCCAAGTCTCTCATACAAATGTTTAGTTCGGCATACTCCGTTTAACCTGTCCAAATCAAAACGCCAAAATGCCTACACCGACCTGTCACGTACCAATCTCGCGTGCGTGATCGGTCTAACGCCCGTCGTGTTCTATGTACGATACGGTTGATACCTGTGGCAAAATCGCTGACTGTGTCGCAAGTGGTCGTGGTGAACTGTCCATTCTCTGCGCATCAAAATCAGGAATGTTAGGAGGAAAGTGCTTGGTCTTGCGCGTAGTCGCCGCATTGTATAAACAAAGCCAAACGACAGCGGCCGTCGGTACGTGTCGATGTCATCGTGATCGGGGGAAATTACGGGAACCGTCGGGGGTGTGATTATCCGGGGCGACGATGCCGCAAGAGACTCCACCAATGCGACGTCGCGCCCCCTTTGTATTAGGCCCGTTGGAACAGCTGTACCTGCACAAGGAAGGAGTCTGGCATTTCTTGCTTGGCAAACGCCTCTGCTTCTTTTGCACTTCCAAGGGGGGGCGTGAGAACGATTTTCGGCTTCTTGGCAATCACTTCGTACATCGTCTTATATGCAAACACCTTGTATACGCTCATCATGCTATGCTCGCCTCCTGAATTCCATCTTTCATATGTAGTGTATTCCGGAGGCGTTGTGCACTCAATCGAAAAAACGTCGATTGTATGCGCTAGCATCAGAATGTTGTACGAAACGTTAGGCTAACGAAACCGCTTGCCCTAACGAAATAGCCACTCAGTCGTTCCACCCCACTTTGCGATCCAGATTATGAATGGCATCGACAAAACGCACTGTACCCGTTTTCGCACGCATCACAATCGACTGTGTACGGGCACGGCCGTTCGCAAGGAACCGCACACCATGCAATAGCGATCCTTCCGTTACACCCGTAGCCGAGAAAATGGCATCGTCACCTGCAACCATGTCATCCAACATGAATACGTGATCCACATCCGTGATTCCCATGTCCAGACAGCGCTGACGCTGCTCTTCATTCTCGGGAAGCAGGCGCCCCTGCATCTCCCCACCCAGACATTTCAGGGCACACGCGGCCAGGACCCCTTCCGGAGCGCCGCCCGCCCCCAGCAAGATATCCACTCCGCTTTCCGGAAACGCCGTTTGTATGGCAGCGGCCACATCGCCGCTCGGAATGAGCTTGATCCGGGCACCAGCCGCCCGCACTTGCTCAATGAGTTCCGCGTGCCGGGGCCTGTCCAAAATGACAGCAACGACCTGTGACACAGGCTTATGATTGGCCTTTGCAACAGCCTCCAGATTTTCACGAACGCTCTGTTCCATATGTACGCGTCCCTTGGCACTTGGTCCAACGACAAGCTTATCCATGTACATATCCGGTGCATGGAGCAGGTTCCCGCGCGGCGCAATCGCGACGACGGTCATCGCGTCCGTCTGACCACTGGCGACGACCTCTGTCCCTTCCAACGGATCTACCGCAACGTCGACGATGGGAGGCACGCCAGTACCCAGTCGCTCACCGATGTACAGCATAGGGGCTTCATCCATTTCCCCCTCGCCAATGACGACGGTTCCGTCCATCGAGACGGTGTCAAACATCTTTCGCATCGCTTCGGTCGCCGCTCTGTCTGCTTCCATCTTGTTGCCCCGCCCCATCCAGTGCGCGCTCTTAAGCGCCGCCAGTTCAGTTACGCGGACAATTTCCATCGCCAATTCGCGTTCCATGTCACATCCACCTCTTTACTTTCCAACACCCCCAGTATCATCTTCACGACGACCGACTATGCGAACAATTGCCGAATCTATTCTTCTATATCTTGCATTCGCGGAATCCCTATAGTGAAATGAACATGAGCTGTATGACCGTGTGCAGTTGGCGTACCGCCGTTTTCTTTGGCAAGGAGGCATTTCGATGCAACCGACGGACGAAGATTCATCACTGCCATTTCCTTGGCGTTATGTTTCGGCATTTCTCATTTGCGTTGCCTTGACCGGACTCGCCATTTTGATTGCGAACGAACTTCATATGCCTCATGCTGTTACCGTCGTTATCATCCTTGGCATGGCACTGGTGCAAGTCATTCTTCAACTTACATTGTTGTTGCACGCCAGTTTCAAAGACGAGCGCTGGGTGCGCTTGGCCGCCCTCCTTGGCGGCACATTTATCGCCGTCGTCGTCGTTAGCTTTACCTATTTGGTGATGACCTTTCGAAGCGGCGTTTCATGACGAGGAAGGGGATTTGCATGATTCGACTGCGTGGCCATCACTTGCTGTGTCTGCTCGGATATCGGGGCATGGGCTACTCGCAGGACTACGTAAGTAACATGACACAAATCTATGAAACTTTGCGCAAAAATCCAGAGACGCGTATCCGATTGGTGGCCGGCCCAGACGATTTGTGCGCGCGATTTCCAGTTGACAAACCGTACCACTGTCAAAATGCAAGTGTCCACAGGCGCGATGCAGCCGTATTGGCTCGCCTTGGGCTCAAGCCTAGTGGTTGGGCAACCTGGTCCGAAATCCAAGAACGCATCGCCCAGCGCGTGGAGTCCCATGACATTCACGGGTTATGCAAAACGTGTTCCTGGCGCACCTATGGCGTTTGTGAAGAAGGTATCGTGTTAGTTCGGTCAGGCCGCCCTTTGCCCCCTGCACCGCCAGTCGACTAAGCGGCGGTCTGATCATTCCTTATTCTGTCGCAACGCTTGGCTTTTGGGCAACCGGTAGCAGAATCGTTACGGTCGTCCCTTGCCCGATGGTGCTCTGCACGGAGAGGCGACCGCCGTGCTCTGCAACAATTCTCTGACTCACCATCATACCTAGACCCGTCCCTTGCTCCTTCGTCGTAAAAAACGGCTCCCCGATATGCTTCAACTTCTCCGGTGGGATGCCAACTCCCTCGTCGACAAAGTCGATTTGCACGTGACCATCGCGCCGCTTCGCCACGACGCGCAAAGTTCCGCCGCGCTCCATCGCTTCGATCCCGTTGCGAACAATATTGATGAAAACCTGTTTCAATTGATTGGGTTCACACGTAATCTGTGGCAAGTCGTCACGAAAGGTTGTCTCGATCACGACGTTGTGAATAATCGCCTGTGGGCTCATGAACGAAACAATTTCCTGTAACAGCAAATCGACATCTTCGGTCGAATAATGAACCTGTTGCGGCTTCGCGAGCATGAGCAGTTCGCCCAAAATGAGCTCCATGCGCCCGACTTCGCCTTTCATAATTTCAAGATATCGCTTGTTATTTCCTTTTGATTTGCGGTGCATCAAGTCAATAAACCCTTTTAGGGCCGTGAGCGGGTTGCGAATCTCGTGGGCAATGCCAGCCGCCAATTGACCGACGGCCGCCAACTTTTCAGACCGCTCCAACAGCTCCCGAGACGTTTCCAATGCCAACTCCTGCTCTTTGCGAGCCGTAATATCTTGAGCCACGCCGAAAAAGCGGACAGGCCGGCCGTCGGCATCCATATCCGTTTGACCCAGGGCCGAAATATGCCGGATTTCACCGCGCCCAGTAAGAATCCGGAACTCAATTTCATACAATTGCCCATAAAGCGACTCTTGCACCGCTTGATGAACTGCCGTTCGATCCTCTTCCACAACGGTTTGTAAAAAGGCTTCGTACGTGCCAGCAAATTCTCTTGGGTTCATATCCCAAATGACAAACATCTCATCGGACCATACGAGGTGATCGTGTCGCACATCGAGTTCCCAGTAGCCCGAACGAGCCAGTTGATGTGCTTGCTTCAGATTGTCTCGGCTGCGCTGTAACTCATGTTCTTGTGCCAGCTTGTCCGTGATGTCCCGAAACGTCATCACAGCTCCGACAATCTCGCCAGCCTCGTTGATCGGCGTGATGGAATATTCGACGGGGATGGGCGCGTGCCCATCGTCACATCGCTGAAACCATGCTCTGCAGTCCGTGATCACCTGGCCGGCTTCGAGTGTAGAAGCAAACAGGTCGTGCCTCTGCCGTCCCAAAAACCCTGTTACGGAAGCAAACGGCCTGCCAATCATGTCCTTAATGCCGAGCCCCAGGATGTTTGCCGCAGCTGGATTGGCGAAAATGATACACTGTTGCGGATCAATGCCGATAATCCCTTCACTGGCCGCATTTAATATCCACTCGTATTTCCGCTTTATCGCCGCCAGTTCTTCATCCGCAAGCCGCTCATCGGTCACATCGCGACCAATTCCGATGACACCCGCAATCCGACCGTGCGCATTGCGTTGTACGCTCAGGGTCACCTCAAACCAACGGTAACGGCCACTCTTATGGCGAATACGCAGCGTAATTCGCTTGTGAGTAGCCCCTTGCTCCAGCGCCTTGATGGCTTCGTCCCAGATATCCCGGTCTTCTGGGTGTGAAAACGGTTCAATTGTTTGCCCCAACACTTCTTCGCATGTATATCCTAAAATATGTGAAACGGATGGCGAGACATACTCGCAAATCCCCGTTGACGTGCAATATGTAATGACATCTTGTGAATTATGTGAAATGATATCGAATAATTGCTTGATCCGCCGCGCACGCCTGCGCGGGGAATCTCCCGGCCACTCAGTCATGGCAACCACCCGCGTTCCGCAACCGAACGGATGTTGCCAAGAAGAGCCGACAGGCGCATTTAGTGCCTTTCGGCTCAAGTCAGCAACAAACCGATTCCGTGCAATGCATCTCTATCTATTCTACTTGTTGTATCATACGTGGCGAAACGCAGATTCGCAACGACCAGTGAATGTCAAAATGCCCGTGCATACTGCTTTGGCACATTTAGCTCTACACCCAGTGCCTGTGCCGCGTGAATCGGCCAGTATGGATCCCGAAGCAGGCCGCGCCCGATGGCGACGAGATCAGCATCACCGCTGGCGATGACGGACTCGGCCAAGGCGTACTCGTCGAGCATACCCACGGCAATAACGGGCACGTCAAGCGCCTCCTTGATTTGGCGTGCAAACGGTACCTGATAGCCCGGATAGTTACCAGGTTTGCGCTTGCCCGGCCGACCCTCGCCGCCAGAGCTGACATGCACGACGTCGACCCCAGCCTCACGATAACGACGGCACAGCTCGATAGCGTGATCGATCCCGTAACCGCCATCGACGTATTCGACTGCCGAGATGCGAATCAAAAGCGGCATATTGCTTGGCATTTCGCTTTTGACCGCCTGGATGACTTCGACGCCGAAGCGGGCGAGGTCTTGTCCGTATTCATCAGAACGGCGATTGGTCACAGGCGATTGGAACTGATGAATGAGATAACCGTGTGCGCCGTGTAGCTCAATCGTGTCAAATCCAGCGGCCACGGCCCGCTTTGCCGCTTGGCCAAACCGTTCGACCATGCGCTTGACCTCGTCTGTCGACAATTCACGGGGCACCTTGTACTGTGGTCCCTCAAATGCAATTGCGGATGGCGCCACAGGCGTTGCTGCATCCTCGGCTTTACGTCCCGCATGTGCAATTTGCACGCCGATTTTGGCGCCATAACCGTGGCAGGCGTCAACAATGCGCGCAAACGGCGCAATGTGATCATCCGACCAAAGCCCGAGATCAAAGTCGCTGATCCGACCATCCGGCTCGACGTCTGTCATCTCGATAATGACCAGTGCGGCCCCGCCAATCGCCCGACTCGTATAGTGTGTGTAATGCCAGTCATTCGGTTTACCGTCTTTAGCCGTCACTGAGTATTGGCACATTGGCGCCATGACAATCCGGTTTTTTAGCTCAAGACTTCCCACCGTAAACGGCGTAAACAGGTGTGCCATCGTCCACCGCTCCCCATCTCCAAAAATCGCACCCAAGCGGGCCTTTCACCCTCATGGTGCCCTAAAGCGCGCCCAGGCATCAAACTATCGTCTATTTACTTACTACTTTTTTTATAGCACATTCGCAAAGGCCATGCAAAAATCCACGTTGGGTAGGTCTCCAAGAAGGGGCCCCGACCGGCTTAACGAACTGGAAACGAGGCCGTCACCTGTGTGCCCACACCCCAATCGGCAGGGCTCGCGATGCTCATCTCGCCGCTATGTGCTTCGACGATCCACTTCGCGATCGCAAGGCCAAGCCCCGCGCCAACTGTCGCGCGAGATGGATCAGCCTGATAAAACCGTTCCCATACGCGCGACAAGTGTTCTGGAGCAATGCCCGATCCGGTGTCTTTCACGACGAGCAAAGCACGGTTGCGGTGCCGTAACACTTCGATCACGATACGTCCCCCTTCCGGGGTGAACGACAAGGCGTTGTCAAGAACAATGGCGAACCATTGCCGTAGCCGCTCAGGATCCGCCTGAAGCTGTACGGACGCCAACGCGCCGGTCAGAATGTGCACGCCGTGGGCACGGGCGAGATCGACAAAACGCTTCTCTGCTTCCCTGGCGAGAACGTCCAACTGAACTTCGCGCATTTGCAGCCATGCATGTCCGGAGTCTGCTCGCGCCAAGGTCAGTAAATCGCCAACCAACTTTTGCAATCGCCGCGTTTCGCGATCGAGCGCGGCCAATGTTTCTCCCATTTCTTCGACGGTCGCCGACGGATTGCGAAACATCCGCTCGACGTGAAGTTGCACAATGGAAAGGGGTGTTCGCAGCTCGTGTGAAGCGTTGGCAACAAACTGCTGTTGGCGGGTCCAAGCCCGCGAAATGGGCGCTAACGCTCGATTGGCCAAAAAGATACCGATGGCTGCAGCAAGTCCGGCAAAACCGATGATGCTCACTTCCATGACCTTCGCCATATGGCGCAAAAAGGCGACGTCCATCGTGCGGTTATAGAGAAGGTAGACAGCCTTTACGGGTTGACCATGGTATACGATCGGCGATGTAGGGTAAACCGCTTGAAGGAGAAATGGCGTGTTGTCGAGCGAAACTGCGCGCAATCGATTCGACGCGGGGAACGCAAACAGTTGTTTGAGTTCCGTGTTGGACAGACTGCCAGCGGGCGTCTGAACAACCGCCTGCCCTGCGGTCCCTTGTAACACGTAAACCATGTGTTGGTCGCGCGTTTCCCGCTCTTCCTCATCGAGCGAAGTCGGGGGCGGATCATGCTCCGGTGCGGGATTCGACTTCGGCTTGGCACGATGCATAGGACTGCCATCGATTTCATCGTGATCGCCAAAAATTTGGTCGTTATGGTGCGCGAGCATTTGCGTAGCGGCTGAGTTCACTGCCTGGGCTTCGAGTGACCATAAGCGCTGGGCCATGACGCGATCCACGACCCATGCAAACAACACGAGAATGCCGATAAACGCGAGGGTATACAACGCAACGAGTTGCCATGCGGTCTTCCTGAACACGGTCACGACTCACTCCAGATATAGCCGACATTGCGAATGGTGCGAATGCGCTTGTCCAGGTCAAACGGCTTCAACTTTTTACGCACGTAATGTATATACAAATCGACAGTCGATTCGCTCGTCTCTGCATCGTGTCCCCAAAGGCGATACGAAATTCGCTCGCGCGTGAGAATTTCACCTTGATGCAACAAGAGATATTCGAGCAAATCGAATTCTTTGTCTGTCAGAACAAGTGGCGTATCCTCATACACGGCCTCTTTGGCTGCTGGATTAAGCACGAGATAACCACTTCTCACCGTCATATCAGCGCCAACATCGCGATTGCGTCGAAGCAGCGCCCGCAGACGGGCGAGCAACTCTTCCGTGGCGAACGGTTTCGCCAGATAGTCGTCCGCCCCCGCATTCAGGCCAACCACACGATCATCGACATCCCCGCGCGCGGTGAGAAACAGCACGGGCACAAAAATCTGTTGCAGGCGCAATTGCTTGACCAGCTCGATCCCGTTGAGTCCGGGTAACATGATGTCGACAATGAGCACGTCGTAGACGGCCGATTCTGCAAAATAAAGTCCATCGTCGCCAGTCTCCGCGACGTCGACTTGATACGCCGCCTCTTCCAAGATTTTTGCAACAATGGCACGCAGACCGGGATCGTCCTCGATTAACAAGACTCGCATATGTACTACACATCCTTATGCCCATTCCATCGATGACATTGGTCTATTACATTACCCAAAGAAACTTGAAATTGAATTTGCTCCTGATACTCGGTGGGGTGACAAGACCGTATGAGTAAACGTGAGTCTGGGACCCCGGAACACCGGACAACCGCCCGCCCTATGATGATACGGAACGTATATCAATCACTCATCAAGGAGGAGCTATCATGGATGAAAGCGCCCGGTCAGCAGCGCAGCATTCCCTCGCCATGCATGAAACACTGGAATTACATGAACTTCTCGCCATGAAATCGAATCGCCTAGCGCAAGACAAACGAACCGTAGCAAAAATTACTGATCCGCAATTGCGAGACATGTATCTTACATGCATTCAGGTTACGACGAAACAGATTCAGGAGTTGGCTGCACTTCTCGAACAATACTCGATACAGCGGAGGTCCTAATCATGGAGCGTTCTTACCGAGATGCCATATACGCCGGTAGCCTTCTTGGTTACGCCAAGGCGGCTGTGCGCAACACGTCAGCCGCGATCACCGAGACAGCCACACCCGCTGTCCGGCAAGTGCTCAACCGACATTTGCAACAAGCCATTGAACTCCACGAGCAAGTCTTCAACTATATGCTTCAACATGATTTATACCCAGCATACGACGTGGAAAAGATCATTGAACACGATATTCGCAACGCAAAGTCTGCGATAGCTATGCCGATTCGTTCACGGCAACCGTGAAGCGGTTTACCAAGACTATCCCCCACGCAAGTTGGGGGTTCTACATACACTCCACGCCGTTATCCATTTTCATCCAAGGAATGTTCAAACCATTTTTCAATGTTACTGTGAGATTATAAACATAGATCTATGAAATTTTTCGCTTCTGCAACGGACTGCACTGCATAGAAAGGAGCATCCGTCCACGTGCTCGCAACGATTGAACACATGTTTCCTGCTACGATTCATCCAATGGTCGTTCATTTCACGATTGCCATTACGTATCTTGCAACACTTGCAGGCCTTATTGGGCTTATACGCCGCAAGTCTGATTTCTGGCCTACATCGTTTTTGTATCTGCTTGGTCTAGGTATCCTTGCCACCATCGCTGCAGGTGTCGCGGGTGTGATCAGTGAATCCTACATTCGTCACATCTCACCGACAGTTGCACCCATGTTCCATCGTCACAAGGAGTACGGCGTGTTAACAGGTGTCGCACTCATCATCGCCTTCGTGGCGCAATGGCTGCTTGGCTTACGGAAACAACGAGTGGCTATGATTGGCTTCATCGCGTCGCTCGTCGCCACGGTACTCGTCAGCCTCGCCGGGCACCTGGGAGGAACGCTTGTTTATCACGATGCGTTTGGTATCGCATAAACATAAGCATGTCACTGGTCGTCACTTGAAAATGTGGATCCCTTTATGATCCGTTGGATTTCCCATATTCCATCGTTGTTGAAATGAGTTATCCATAAGGTTACAGAATGTCCATTTCCAAATGTTAAAACCTCGTAGGTCTTCAATGTAGAGAAATCTGATGCCACCCTACCACCCCCAATATACTGGCGAAGGGCATTAAAGTCTGTGCGAGTGAATGTATTCCTTGTTAGGGGTGTCATCAGTTGTTGTGCCTTTTCCGGTTGGTCACTAACGATTGCTTGTTCAAACATCAAGGACACGCTGGTTGGACTCGTTGGCCTCATTACGCTTGACCTCAATGGGTAGTCAACGAACCAAAAACCCCCAGCGCCAATAAGGACACCCAATAATACCCATCCGACATTTTTCAATTGCCACCACTCCCACACTCATGTACTCAAAGTGCAATACATATGTGACATTGGACTTGAAAGAAGACGCATGCCCACTTACAGAATTGAATAAAGCAAAAACCGCGCTCAGGCTCGGTGTAAAATCAAGCGTAGCGCGGTTCATGATGATGTATGTGCGATATAGGGTACGAAGAAGTAAGCCTGTAAGCCGAGTTCTGTACTCCTGTGCTACAAACGGCACGCGCGCGGCGGCCTCGCACGTATGGAGCAGCAATCATCTATCTAGGCCGACTGTTGCCAGTCGGCTCAAGCGACCAACCCGAGTGCGTGGCGGGCCACCACATCAGCACTCCTATCCGGTCTTGCTCCAGGTGGGGTTTACCTAGCCAATCCGTCTCCGGACTGCTGGTGCGCTCTTACCGCACCGTTGCATCCTTGCCTGTGCCTGTAACAGGCCATCGGCGGTCTTCATTTCTGTGGCACTTTCCCTGAGATCGCTCTCGCCGGACGTTATCCGGCACCCTGCCCTGCGGAGCTCGGACTTTCCTCCCGTGCTGCCTTTCGGCCATGCACCGGCGATTGCCCAGCTTACTTCCTCGCTTGAAACCTCTCATAGTATACTCCGGTCGGCGCACACTGACAACCACACACCATAAAGTTACAATTCACAGCCAGCGCCATGGATCAACGGCAACAGGTGCCGTCTTCACGGTAACACGACTGCCTAGCGCGGCCTGTAACCGTGTTGCAACCACCTCGCATACCGGTGCTTCCAACGCCGCGTGAGGTATATCGATCACGGCAATACCATCGTGCACTGCATCGGCCGCCTGATGATGTGAGATGTCCGCCGTGACCAACACGTCCGCCCCCGCCATCAAAGCCTTGCCTATCCAACCACTGCCCGATCCGCCAAGTACCGCTACGGTTTTGACACTCCGTCCCGGATCTCCCGCGTAACGCACGTGAGGAAGGCCAAATGCAAGACGAGCGCGATCGGCAAACTCAGCAAGGGTCTGTGCAACCGACAGTTGTCCGATGCGCCCGATTCCAAAGGAAGCCCCAGGCAAAGCGAGATCGAACACGTCGTAGGCGACTTCTTCATAGGGATGCACAGCCAACATGGCAGAAACCACATCTTCTAGGAGGTGCTCTGGCACGACCGTCTCCAGACGCACTTCCGAGACCAGCTCCATTTCCCCTGCCTCACCAATGTATGGATGCGTCCCATCGCCAGGCACAAACGAACCCGTTCCTGGCGCAGCAAACGTACAGTAAGAGTAATTCCCGATGTGCCCAGCTCCTTTGTCGCAAAGCGCCTGCCGTACAGCCTCGACGCTCGCTGCAGGCGTGTAAACGACCAACTTCTTGAGTCGAGTTCGGTACGTGATATCGAGCGGCTCTTGATCGACAAGATCAAGCCTTTTTGCGATCACGTCATTGACTCCTCCTGGCGCCACATCGAGGTTGGTATGAGCCGCGAAGACGGAGATACGATGCGCCACGAGCTCCGCGATGGCTCGTTGCCGCGGCTGCGACCAGTCGACTTGCGAAAGCGGTCGATACAGCGGTGCGTGATGAGTGACCACCATGTCGACGCCTTCTGCAACCGCACGAGTGACCAGTTCGGGAGTCACCTCCAAAGCTACCCAAAGGCGTTTGACGATGGCGTTTGGGTCTCCAAGCTGCAGTCCGATTCGGTCATCCGCCAGTGCCAAGTGTTTCGGTGCAATCCGCTCCATCTCCCGTATGACGTCAGAAACGCGTATATCCATCACGTACTTTCCTCCATCTGTTGAAGCCACGATTCCAACATGCGTATGGAATGGCTTAGCTGAAGCTGCTTATCTCTGTTATCCGAAGCCTCGGCAGGCAATCTCGACAACACCCAACGTAAGCGCTCAAGATCCATCGAGGCCCGCCGTGGGGCGAGTGGGTGGCCCAAGCGGACAATCATCGGCCCGTACGTGTACAAAAAGTGACGAGCTGCGGCCGCTGAAACTTCTGTCAAAAACTTCGGCAATGCAGCCGATGCATACGCGGGATCTAGATCATCCTTCGGCTCCGCCGCAATGATTTCATACAGCTTGTCCCCTTCGGCGACCAATGTTTCGGCCACGATGTGAAAACCGAGTTCGTACAATGTCGAGCGTACCAAGTGTCCCGCGTTCATCGGCTGCAGTACGATGCGCTTGGCCGCTTTTGCGACAGGCTCACCCGCCCGCAGCAGCTGCGCATGGACATGACCACCAATGCCAGCGGATACGATCACGTCGGCCTCCCCTTGTTCGATGGGCGCAAGGCCGTCGCCATGGCGCAACGAGATTTGCGTGGTCAGGCGATGGAAAGCGACGTTGGTCCGGGCGCGATCGAGCGGGCCCGTGCGCAAATCGGTTGCAATCGCCCTTTGAGCCAACGCGTGCTCAATGGCGTAAATCGGTAAATTGGCGTGATCCGTGCCGATATCGGCCAACACTGCACATGGCAAGGCATAGTCCGCAACTTGTTGCAGTCGCGGTGACAAACGTAATTCAGACATACTCCACTCCAGTTTCGACGATCTGCCGGATCGTCACGAATTCCAAAACGGCGCTTCGCGTCCTCGTAAAGTATATTGGATATGCGCGAATACCTCACGCGTCGCGGCGCGAAATTCCTGACGGCTTGATGGCGCTCCGCACCCACTCGCTTCGATGCCGAGAGTGCGCGCGACCGCCAGCGCGCGCGGCAAGTGATAATCGGACGTAACGATGACGGCAGTCCGATACCGCAATCTTTCCATCAAGGCCTGGCTGTTCTTCAAGTTTTCCCATGTGTTGCTGGACCAGCGCTCCTCGTGAATCAACTGTGGCGGTACACCATTCATGATCAAAAACCGCTTCATGGACGACGATTCGCTCACCGTCTCGTCATCGCCGCGACCACCGCTCACGATAAACGCCCGAATATAACCATGTCGGTAGAGGTGTAGTGCCGCGCGCAACCGAGATAAAAGTGGCTTACTCGGGCGGTAGCCATCCGTATACGCACCCAACACGATACCGACGTCGCTCGGCACCGGACGCTCGCGCAAACCCTCGCGACGCAAATGTTGTGCAAACCGCTCTATAAAGATCGAAGTGCCGCACAGTGCGATCACGACCGCAAACAGCGCGAACAGAATCCAGACGAGCACACCACTCACCGCCTCGCGAGGTGAACATGACAAAGTCTCCCTTCCACCATACGCAGAGGGGTGTCTCTCTAGACCGAACGGCAAGCTTGAAATGCAAAACAGGCTGTTCCCCGGTCAAGACGGGATATAAACAGCCTGTTGATCTGCATGTAGCTTACAAACTCATTCCAGGAAATCCTTCAACCGCTTGCTGCGACTTGGATGCCGCAGTTTGCGGAGTGCTTTCGCTTCGATCTGGCGGATGCGTTCACGCGTAACGCCAAACACCTTGCCGACTTCTTCGAGCGTTCGTGTACGGCCGTCATCTAATCCGAAACGCAGGCGCAAAACATTTTCTTCGCGTTCCGTCAACGTATCGAGAACATCTTCCAATTGTTCTTTCAACAATTCATAAGCAGCGGCATCCGCCGGTGCAGGGGCTTCGTCATCCGGGATAAAGTCGCCTAGGTGAGAATCGTCCTCCTCACCGATAGGCGTTTCCAGGGAGACAGGCTCTTGAGCAATCTTTTGAATCTCCCGCACCTTATCAGGAGTCAGGTCCATCTCTGCGGCAATTTCCTCTGCAGTAGGTTCTCGCCCGAGTTCCTGCAGCAATTGGCGCGAAACGCGAATCAATTTATTGATGGTCTCGACCATATGCACGGGAATGCGGATGGTTCGTGCCTGGTCGGCAATCGCACGCGTGATGGCCTGGCGTATCCACCATGTCGCATATGTGCTGAACTTATAGCCCTTGCGGTAGTCAAATTTTTCAACCGCTTTGATCAAGCCTAAGTTGCCCTCCTGAATGAGGTCGAGGAACAACATACCGCGCCCTACGTAGCGCTTTGCAATGCTTACGACAAGACGGAGATTGGCTTCGGCCAACCGGCGTTTTGCCTCTTCGTCGCCGGCTTCAATTCGCTTTGCCAATTCAATTTCTTCTTGGGCCGACAAAAGTGGTACGCGGCCAATTTCTTTTAGATACATGCGAACCGGATCGGAAATCTTGACACCAGGGGGCATGGAAAGATCATGCAAATCATAATCCTCTTCGCCGCCGTCCTGTTGGCTCGGATCCCCGTCGCGCTCGTTTACGACATCGATACCTTGTTCTGCAAGCTGTTCAAAAAAATCGTCCAAGGCATCCGTGTCTTGATCAAACTGCGCCAATCGGTCCGAAATTTCTTCATATGTCAACGAGCCTTGCTTTTTCCCTAGCTCCACCAGTTGCTGTTTTGCAGCCTGAAGGGTCAGTCCCTGATCTTCCTCGCGGACTTCATCTTTTGCCTTCGCCATAGTTCCCCGCCTCCTTTACCCCAAGGTCACTCCGCGTGAATCGCTCGGGGCTGCTTCAATGTTGCAATCTGGTCCTGGATCTGTTCCACTTGCAACTTTATCTCTGTGGATCTTTCTTCATCGCCGCCAGCTTCCGCTTCAATCCATTGACGAAGCAGGCTTCTGTGCAGCTGCTCAAGCCGATGCAATTCTAACGCACGCAGATAATCGTCCAACAAGGCCGTGGAAAACTCGGGCACTTCGTAAAAGAACAATGACGAGGCAAAGTGAGCCAACGACTCATCCTCCAGTTGATCTACGAAGGCAGACGGCGAACCGTCCGGATTCTCCAAACGCCATGCGTACAAATTGGATAACAAGGCAGTCTGCAACGGCTCAGCCAATTCGGTGAGCCCCTTCTCCATCAGATACTCGGCTGCCTCACGACTAAACAGCACTGCCTGCAATAGCCTCATACTCGCCTGTTGATCCGCGCGCGCCAGCGGCTGTGCCACCGTCTTCGAACCGCTCGTTTCCCGTCCGAAAGTACGACGCCTAGATTGTTTCGAGAAGGTTCGCAGTTCCTCCTTCAATGTTTCGACAGAGAGGTTAAATTCCTGTGACAAATTTCGCAACTCGTACTCCTGCTCGACCGGCGTCGCCCGTTCGGCAAGAATCTTCAACGCCTGACGAACAAACTCGGTCCGCCCGACGGCACTCACCAACTGTGCGCCTTGTCTCAATTCATCGAGCAAAAATTGCACGACCGACAGTGTGTTCCGGTTCAACAAACGTGCAAATGCCGTAGCGCCGTTCGCTCGAATGTATTCATCCGGATCCATGCCATCTGGTATTCGCAACACGAGCGGTGAGATACCGACGCCCTCCAGAATGTCGATTGCCCGCACGGTCGCCTTGCGTCCCGCCTGGTCTCCGTCGTACGCGATCACGACTTTGTCACAGTCTGCCTTGAGCAGATGCGCCTGCTCCTCGGTCAACGACGTCCCCAAGGTCGCCACGCCATGTTCGATGCCTGCCTGCTGTACCGCAATGACGTCCATATAGCCTTCGAGCAACAGTGCCTGCTTCTCTTTGCGGATGGCCTTGCGCGCAAGATGGTAATGAAACAACAACTGACTCTTGTGAAACAGTTCATACTCGGGCGAGTTCAAGTACTTGGGCTTTACGCCTTCATCCATCGCTCTCCCGCCAAACGCGACAACCCGCCCTTTGCGATCCGCAATAGGGATCATGACGCGTCCCCGAAAACGGTCGGTCACGGCCGACCCAAGTTCGACAGCCAAACCGCACTCGAGTAACTCCGATTCCGAGAAGCCTTTTCGTTTCAAAAATGGAATCAGCACATTGCCGGGCTTGGGCGCAAAACCCAATTGATAAGACATGATGGTTGTTCGGGAAATTCCTCGCGAAAGCAAGTAATTCAGGGCTTGCACACCAGCATCTGTATTCATTAGAATGTGGTTGAACACTTTTGCAGCCAGAGCATGAGCTTCGCGAAAGCGTTCCAACTTTGGATTCGATGCAGTGCGCCCGACGCCAAAATGTGCAGGCAAAGCAATGCCCTGCCGCTCAGCGAGATAAGCAACAGCTTCAGCAAACGGCAAGCCCTCGATATCCATGATGAAGCGAAATACGGTACCACCGGCTCCGCACCCAAAACAGTGATACATTTGTCGTTCAGGTGACACAGAAAATGAAGGAGTACGTTCGTTATGAAACGGACAAAGTCCTGTCAAAGAGCGCCCGTTTTTTCGCAATTGGACGTACTCGCTGACCACTTCCACGATGTCAACCTGTTGACGCAGCGACTCTAGGAACGAATCGGGTACGTTCACCACGGCACCCCCAATTCGGTGCGACCGGAATTCGGTACGTCGAATGTTCCTTGCCTTGCGGCTTATATACAGTTATTCTACAAAGTAAGACACTTTCCTCCTATCTGATCAAAGTTTATCGTTGCCAAGCTGGATAACGGCAGGACACCTCTTCATGGCGCGACGAACGACGATGTCCGTTCGCGTTCAAGACAAACCTAGTATCGACGCATTGAGACAAATTTATCCTCTTGGATGTCCCGCAATCAGTGTATGGTTTGACAAATCCACTTATGTGTGCAATGTCACCGATTTTAGCTTTTGTTATAAATCAAATCGCAAAGACTGAACAATTTGGTCAAGAACGTCTCTCGCTCGGCCATGCAAACCTGCAAACTCGCGCAGTTGATGTGAGAGAATGGTGTCCAGTGCGCGCCGCGTCGGCGGTGAAACTTGAATTCGGCCCAATCGACGCACGTCCACTTCTGTAAACACCGAAAGCAAACGCCCAGTTCGTTCTGGAACGACAAATTCCGCGGTTCTGTCCATGTCACGCCTGCATACACCACAGACCAGACCGCCCTCTGTCATATGATAAGCAATTGGCGGTACAAGCGGTTGTGAGCAGCGGATGCACCGCTCCCAATCTGGGCTGGCGCCTAGCCAACTGCATATTTTCGCCTCGTACACGCGCGCCAGGAGATCAGGTGGCGTCTGATCGCGCAGTTCCAGCGCAGCGAGCACCGCACTGAATTGGTTGTACATAGCCGTCGGTGCATGCGGGCGCTCGGGCGTGGAAACAAGTGCGAGATCGCAAAAATAGGCGGCATACGCCGCCGCCTCGATATCCTCGTGCAGCCGTCGGCGGCTCGCCGTCAGCTGCACTTGTCGAATATCCCCCATCCCGTGACCTTGATATAGGAAATAAGTTCCCTCTGCACACAAGCGCGTTCCGGCCGCCAAGCGACTCTGCGGTTTCAGTGCGCCTTTGGCCATCGCCGACACGAGACCGGACGGAGTCAACAGCGTGACGATGGCACTATGTTCCCCGTAACGAACCGTTTTGACGACCACCGCGTCCGTGTTGTACAGCAACTCTTCTCCAACTCCCAAAACCGGCTGTCAAGATGGTGGGAAATGCGATTCCTCTTCGAGCTCGACGTCGTTCGCCGCACGAACGTCGTCGCCTGTGAGATCCGCCTGCTCGCAGGCGCGGTACAACAAATACGCGTCGATATCGCCTGTGAGCTCGAACATTTGCCACGTGATGTCACGCAACAGGATCGTCTCCTTTCAAGCTCTCCTGGGCTGCATTTCCGAACGCTTTTAGTCTTCCGCGCAGACCGCCTGCTATACCCTGTGAACCGGTCGTCAGACGTCCCCGTCAAAGCCAAATTGGCGCAGTAACGCCGGGCGGTTGCGCCAATCGCGCTTGACTTTCACCCACAACTCGAGATAGATCCGATTCCCCAGTAAGCCTTCGAGTTCGCGTCTGGCCATTTCGCCTACGCGCTTTAACATTTGACCCTGTTTCCCAATCAAAATGCCCTTTTGACTATCTCGTTCCGTGTAAATGGTCGCATGCACATGCAGGGTATCCGACGCCCGGCGCTCCATGTGCTCAATCGCCACCATGACCGAGTGCGGCACTTCCTCGCGCGTCAACATCAATACCTTTTCACGGACGATCTCGCTGATAATAAAACTTTCCGGGTAATCTGTGACCATATCGTCTGGGTAGTATTTGGGCCCCTCCGGCAGGCGTTGCTCAATCAAGCTCGCGAGCAGATCCGTTTGCTCTTGCCGCAAAGCCGAGACCGGTACATACTCATCAAAGGAACGCAAGGCCTGAAAAGCTGCAATCCGCTCTAGAATCAGTCCCTTGTCGACTGCGTCCGTCTTGTTGATCACGAGAAAAACCGGCGTGCGCACGCCTTCCAACTGTTTGATGATCTCCTGTTCTGCCGCGTGCACGGGCGACGTGACGTCGACGACAAACAAGATTAAATCCACTTCGCCCAACGTCTGCAATGCCATATCTACCATCACTTCACCGAGACGGTGATGCGGCGTATGCACACCTGGAGTATCAATAAAGATCATCTGCGCGGTTTCCGTCGTGCGCACGCCGCGAATGCGGTTGCGCGTCGTCTGTGGTCGGTTGGACATAATGGCAATCTTCTGACCAACCAGTGCGTTGAGCAAGGTCGACTTGCCGACATTGGGTCGGCCTACAATCGCGACAAATCCCGACTTAAACGCCATGTTCATCCCCCTTTCGCCTGCGTTTGATCACAGTTTGCTGACGATATGGCCAACAACGAAACGCCCAGACGACAATCAATCCAGCGGCCACCATCCCTGCACCCGCTGGATGATGCCCCGTAAACAACCAAAAGTGCCAGGGCCACAAGCTTACCACCAACCAGATGGCCAACGCGATCGCGCCCAGCGACACGCATGTCACCGCTCCGGATGCGACGTCCTTCGCAGCCCCTGCGACGACATGATGCTGCCACTGCGATGCGATGTCGACGGCCAATTCGATGGCAGTATTGAACAACTCAGCGGCGAAAACACACATGGCGACGAACATCGTCAGGGCTACATCGCGCAAGGGCGGCCGCAACACGAGTTCGACGGCGCACAGCACGGTAAACAACCAGACGTCGCGCTTGACGTTCTGTTCCGTGTGAAACGCGTACACCACACCCTGCAAACTGTACGCAACAGCCCGCGCAAATGGCTGTACGGCTTGCAACTCCGAGTCGTGATGGTTGACTTCGCCCTCGTGCACGTCAATCGCCCCAATCTTTATCAACCGCGCGACAAACCGATGCCCTGCAAGATCTCCTCCTGCAGCGCAAACATTTCGCGTTCTTCATCTGGTTCAGCGTGATCGTAACCGTTCAGGTGAAGAAAACCATGAACCAGTAAAAACGCCATCTCGCGTTCCAAAGAGTGGCCGTACGATTCGGCCTGCACTTTCGCCGTGTCGATGCTGACGACGATGTCGCCTAGCACAGGCAATTCGCCCTCAGGCTGCGGCGTTTCTTCGCCCTCGAGCATCGCAAACGATAGCACATCGGTCGGCCTGTCCACCTGGCGATATGTTCTGTTGAGTTCGTGAATCGTTTCATCGTCGACGAACAGTACGGATACTTCGCCTTCAATATCCAAGCGATTCGCTGCTGCCTCCAGTACCCGTTGTACGAACGACTGCGGATCCTTCCCAGCATCCGACCAAGGCCAGTCGACCTCGCATTCGACGCCGATGGCAAGGCGATGTTCCGCCGTCATTTGGCCACTTCCTTCCGCAGTTTATCGATATCCGGATACTCGATCCGGGAGTGGTAAATACCTTTGAGCGTCTTCATGAAGGCACCGACCATCGCGTCGAGATCCTGCAGCGTTAGGTCGCACTCGTCCAACTGTCCGTCCTGCAGACGATCCCGAATGATCTTGCGAATGACGCCTTCCACCCGATTCGGCGTGGGACGCGCCATGCTGCGCACCGCCGCTTCCACAGCGTCACAAATCATAATAATGGCGCACTCACGCGTCTTGGGCTTGGGACCAGGGTAGCGAAAATCGTCCACCTTCACGGTACCGTTCTTATCTTGCTCTTTCGCTTTGTTAAAAAAGTACCACAAAATGGTCGTCCCGTGATGGGTCGCACAAATATCCTGAATGGGCTTTGGCAAGCCCGCTTGTTTAAGCATCTCAAGACCGTCGCTGACATGCGATGTAATAATCAAATGACTTAGACTGGGCGCCACTTTTTCATGTGGGTTGTCTTTGGTCATCTGGTTTTCAACAAAAAACATCGGCCGCTTTGTTTTGCCAACGTCGTGGTAATAGGCGCCAACCCGACAAAGAAGCGGATCCGCCCCGACCAACTCCGCGGCGGCCTCGGCCAAATTGCCAACGATCAAACTGTGATGGTATGTTCCAGGTGCCTCAAGCAATACCTTGCGCAACAAGGGATGATTCGGGTTGGATAACTCAAGCAACCGAATAGGGGTCAACAACCCGAACGCCGATTCAAAAAACGGCAGTATGCCCATGGCTAGGATTGCCGCGAAAATACCATTGAGGGCGGCTAGACCGACGTGCAGCGAAAGCGAGTGCAGATCCGCACTCCGATTGGCCTGCAACAAATACAGTGCAAGCACCGAGCCGATATTCATCAACGACACGAAAAATCCGGCCCGCATGAACGTTCCGCGGCTCGTCACGCGAGCCACGCTGTACGCGCCGACAAGCGAACCGACAAATCCATAGAAGACGAAATCGTAGTTAAAATTCAGGGCTGCTCCCAACAAAAACGAGAAATAGAAGGATGCCACCACCGCCAGAGATGAATCCATCATGACGGTAATCAGCATCGCTCCCAAGGATATGGGCAACAGATAGGCAATCGAATTGGGACCGCCAGCCACGATGATCCACTTCGTCACCGAAATCAGAATCGACATAAGCACAAAAACTAAGCCGAGAATACCAAGAAGCAAGTTATCGACCCGCCGCCGCGGCGCCCGCCTTTCGATATAGGCGGCGAGCATCCCCACAGAAAGTGCGACAAACAACGCAAATCCAATTGCAATACCGACGCTTGGATATGAAGAATAAAGCCCTACGTCGCGCAACTTGCTAATGACATCCTGAGTGACAATGCCGTTTTTGGCGACGATAATATCTCCCGCGTGTATCAATACAGGTTGCACAGACAATGCCGCCTGTTGCCTGGCAGCCGCAGTCGCCTGTGCTTGATAGATCATATTGGGTTTGAGAACACTGACTGCAACATTTTGGACAATCAACGCGTCGTCGTGATCGAGACCCAGGTTGAGATTCAAGATCTGTCGATCCACGAGCAAGGTCGCTTGCTGCATCGACTCTTGATAAAACGGCGCGTCGAGGATTTCCTCGACCACTCGCTCCGTGTCGCGCTCGAGAACCGTCATTTGCGCAGGCGTACGCGTGAGCAAACGCACCAACGTCGCCTGGCTCACCCCTGCCGGGGCGGCGCTGCGCACGTTTTTGAGCTTGTCCGCGTCGGACAGCGACGAATCCGATGCGGCTTGCATCGCCGCCGCATAGAGGATATCGACGCGATTGACCGCCTGCGTCAAGACCGCGGGCGATTGCGCATACTGCTTGGGAACCTTGCTTTCCGCCGCTTCTTTTTCAGCTTCGGTTGCCGCCGTATCCACAGTCGTCGTCGGCGAGACGATAGTCGTGGGACTCGTTTGCCCGACGGTGAAATGATATCGTGGCGGCAAAATGCTGCCGACGAGAATCGCAAACATGGCCAGACCGAGTCCGACGTATATCCATGTGCGGATCCGGTGGTTCTGCCGGAACTTTTCATCGTCGAGAAACTGGCGAATGGCCTGTCCCCATCCTGAAAAGACCATACCATGTGCTCCTTAGATGTGAACTGTTGCGGCGGGTTGCTGCCGCCGGGCATACGGCGGCTCAGCTGTTCGCGCTCTGCTCCGCGGCGTACGCATCGATAATCTTTTGTACAAGATGATGGCGTACGACATCGCTTGCCGAAAATGTGTGAAATGCAATTCCAGAAATACCCGTAAGTGCTTTTTGTGCATGCAGTAACCCCGACTGCTTGCCAACAGGCAAATCGACCTGTGTGACGTCTCCTGTAATCACCATCTTTGAATGAAAGCCCAGGCGCGTCAAGAACATCTTCATTTGCTCGACGGTCGTGTTCTGCGCCTCATCGAGAATGACATAGCTATCCTCCAACGTGCGTCCACGCATATAGGCGAGCGGGGCAATCTCGATGTTACCTCGTTCCAGCGCACGCTGTACTTGCTCCAGTCCATAAATATCGTACAGGGCATCATAAAGCGGACGCAGGTACGGGTCGACCTTCTCCTGCAAATCACCAGGCAAAAAGCCTAGTTTTTCGCCCGCTTCGACAGCCGGACGCGTGAGGACAATACGCTTGACTTCGCCGCGTTTCAGTGCCATCACAGCCATAGCCACCGCCAGATAGGTCTTGCCCGTCCCTGCGGGACCTACGCCAAAGACAATATCGTTTTTCTGGATGGCGTCGACATAGCGGCGTTGGCCCAGGGTTTTGACGCGGATGGCTTTACCTTTAAACGTGACGCCAATCTCCGTCGTATACACATCGACGACACTGTCCAACTCATCCGCATTTGCCATTTGAATGATGTATCGATAATCTGCCTCACCCAACTGCATACCGTGGCGCACGAGTGTCGTCACCGTACTGCAAATCGCCTGCAAACGCGCCACTTCATCGTCTGCACCTGCAAACGCAACCTCCGTGCCCCGCGCGATGACCTTCGCCGAGGACGTCTGACTGAGCAAGTGGATGAGCAAGTCGTTTGGCCCGAGAACTTTCACTGCCTCTTCATTTGTCGCAAATACCCATTTTTTCGTCGCTGTCTGCTCGGTCAACCGTCAACCAACCCCCGTCTTCAGCCTTGCGTTTGCGATGTGCTATTGCTCGATTCCGGCGCTGGTGCAGGTATGGGCGCCGGCGCACCAATATCCTGTTCGACTCGTGTCAATATGGTCTCGTATAGAGTACCACGCTCGACTCGTTCGTGTAAAACAGACTGCCCTAGGACGCGGCTATCTCCACCAGCTTGTGTCGCCACGTCGCGCTGTGCCGCGACAAGAGCCGTCTCCTTAGCCGCAGCCACCGACTGGATGATGGCGGATGGAGACGCCTCATAAAGCGTGGCGCGCTGCCACTGAACAGGCAGTACAAATTGCCCAATGTGCCAGTCTGTTCCCTCATCACGCTCGTAGACTGCCGCAAACTGCGGCTCCTTAAAGCCCCATACACGCAACCGCCAGGAGCCCAAGTACAGATAATCGCGGGTAGCCGTTTCCCCTGTCAACCCCTGTTGGATCATCGTGAGCGGAATCGTGACATTCGATGTATACCAAACTTCACCCAGCACTTTCCCCGACGCTGGCACATTGGGTTCGCCTTCGGCCAGAACGCCCGAAATCAGTACTTGGCCTGGGCGAACAAATTGGTTGGGCTTAACCATGGGGCGTCCACGCGTAGCCTGCACGTTGAGGATGACGGCCGGACGAGCCGCGACGATGTTGTGCGGTTGTTCAGCAGCCGCCCGCGCACCTTCAATCTTGGGAATCGCGCGGATGGTCGTGACAGACCCGGTTGTTTGAACGCCGATCCAGACAAAGTTGTTTGCGTGCTTGAGCATCTCTTCAGCAAGGACAGCCGGGTCTGCGAGGCGCGATCGCCATTGACCGACATACAGGCCGGCGTCATGTGCGGCGGCTCGTAGTTCAGCCACGCCGTCCTCATCCGTGGCCCCTTGGATGTCGATCCGCCAGATGACCGACGACATGGCGTACATCGCACAGACGAACGCTACGGCGCCGATTGCGAAAGCCTTGCGACGCCATAGCCGACGGCGCCAGAAAGGTGCACCATGGCGCGCCTCAATGCGAAATTTGACACGATGCTGTCGGCACACTTGATAAACCATTGGAAACGCACGCAGGCTCACCGTAACGACGGCATAATCTCGCCGTACCCGTACGTTGCGCAACGTGATGCCGCGCCGCTGTAGGGCCGCGATACAAGCGCTTAAATCCCTGCCGCGCAGCGCGAGCGTCAACGAGCCGTACCAGACCAACTGAATCGGCGTCTCGCTCATGAGCCAAGGCCCCCTTGCGACTGATACTCAATTTGCACAACGCGTCCCGTCACGTGAATCTCGTGCTCCGTGACTAACGTCACTTCAAAGTCATGACCGCGCACCCACAGCGTTTGTCCACCGAGATCGACCGCGATAGACGAATCGCCAACCTCGATCAGTCCATCGGCCCCCTCGACGATCACCTGCGATCCGCCGATGCATGTGACGCGCGGCACGTCCAGCAGCGCGTCGGCAGGCAGATTGAGCACTTCACTGGCGCGCTTGCGAATCCGCGTCTTCCATCCTGGCATGGCCAACTCCTCCCCTTGCATGACTATGCTCGTCTCGGGGCGGCTAATACCTGGATCTGCGACCTTTTGCAAGCGAATGATGCCAACGAAAAAACGACCGCTCAAACGGCAGAGACCTGCCATTTAAGCGATCGTTTGAATGAATTTCATTGTCGTGCAGGCAAACAGCCTATGCATCCGATCACGATAGCAAGCGCTGAACGACCTGCTGTACAAGCCGACCATCGGCGCGGCCTCGCACCAACGGCATCAGTTCGGCCATCACTTTGCCCATATCGGACTTCGACGATGCGCCAACGCGCTCGACGACCTCTGACGCCAATGCGCGCAACTCATCTTCGGTGAAAGGCTCCGGCAGATACGATTCGAGGATAGCTATCTCCTCTTCCGCCGTCTCAGCCAAATCCGTTCGATTCGCATCCTGGAACGCCTGGAGGGAATCTTTGCGCTGTTTAACCTCCTTCTGAATGACGCCGATGACGTCATCTTCGGAGAGCGGATGCCCGAGTTCGATTTCCCGGTTTTTCACCGCGGACTTGACCATACGAATGACGGAAAGCCGCACCTTTTGCTTCTCTTTCATGGCCTGCTTCAAATCGTCATTGAGACGATCAAGTAACCCCATGGAACGTCCTCCTGGCCATCCGAATGATCAATAGCTACGGCGCTTTTTGCGAGCAGCCTCGGCCTTTTTCTTGCGTGCGACGCTCGGCTTCTCGTAGTGTGCGCGCTTGCGCGCCTCGGCCAAGACGCCGTCGCGAGCCGTCGCCTTCTTGAAGCGGCGCAGGGCGCTGTCGAGCGACTCGTTCTTGCGCAGACGAATTTCAGACATCGAATTCCCTCCCTCCAGCGATGCATCAGACAGTCGTAATTATAGTACAGCGAAAAAAAGCTCGTCAAACGAAAGCATGGCCCCATCCGTGTATGCATACGGTTGTCCTAGAACAGGAGAGATTGCCATGTGGACTCACGCGATTGCGACGATACTCTCCATCGTCGCCTTTCTCGGCGGACTACGCGTCATGCGCAGTGGTCTGACAGGCCTGGCGGAAGGCACCTTGACAAAATGGCTACAGCGGCTCGTCGCAACGCCCTCGCGCGGCATCCTCACAGGTGCCTTCGCGACGGCGATACTGCAGAGCAGCGCGGCCTTGACCGCGATTGCCGTCGGCCTCGTCGCCGCCGGCAGCATCACGTTTCCAAGCGGCCTCGCCGTCGTCCTTGGCGCCAACGTCGGATCGACGATTACACCGCAACTGTTGAATCTCAACCTTTGGGGCATCGTCCTGCCTGCGCTGATCGCCGGCATCATCCTGGTATACACGCGCAAACCGAAGCTGGGACGCTTGGGTGAAGGCCTCGTTGGCTTTGCTTGCATCTTTATTTCGCTACAGGCTTTAAAGACATCCCTAGAACCGCTTGCCGCGAGCAATTGGTTTCATGTGGCACTCCTGCATGCGGGTGCCCGGCCGCTTCTCGCGCTCGCCATTGGCTGTGGCCTTAGCGCCATCGTCCAGTCGTCGACGGCAACCACGCTCATCGCTATGGCCCTGGCCGCAGACGGTTTGATTTCCGTCGTCGGCGGCATCGCGATCGCGCTTGGCGCCAATGTAGGTACATGCCTGACGTCCGTCATCGCCGCCATCGGCACCATCCGCCCAGCCCAGCAGGTCGCCTTGGCCCACGTGCTGCTCAACGTGTTGGGCGTCGTGGCTTTTGTTCCGTTACTGCAACCATTCGCGCACGTGATGGCCATGACCGCGGAAGATCCAGCACAGCAAATCGCCAATGCAAACACGGCGTTCAACCTTTTGTGCACGCTCATCGTGTGGCCGTTTACTCGCCAATTCGCAAGCCTGGTGGAACGCCTGCTACCGGCCCACTGAGGCTAGGGCAACAGTTTAGCAGCAGCCGACGTCCCAAGCCGATCCGCGCCATAGCGCAACAACTGCACGGCCGCCTCGGGGGTGCGAATGCCTGCGGAAGCCTTCACACCAGCCCGCCCGGCAACCGCCATCGCCATCGCGGCGACATCCGCGATGCGCGCGCCCCCTGTGTGAAACCCTGTCGATGTCTTAACGAAGTCCGCTCCCGCCGCCGCGGCGACCAGGGCGCCCTTGATGACGCCATCGATGGCGAGTGCGCTCGTCTCCAGAATCACCTTGACAACAGGCGGGTCTGCGAACTGATGGGCGGTATCGACCACAGCGCGGACCGCTAGATACCAACTCGCGAGATCGCCCTCGCAAAGCGCGCCAACAGGCCCCACCATATCGATCTCGACAGCGCCGGACGCCACGGCATCTGCCACTTCAAAGCGCAAAGCACCTGGGGTCGACGCGCCATGGGGAAATCCAATGACCGTGCACACGCGCACCGGTTCCGCGCCAAGAAAACGCCTTGCCAAGGCCACATGGCGCGGCGATACACAGACGGTCGGCCACTTCTTGCGGATCGCTTCCGCGCAAAGATTTTGAATGTCGATTTCGCTGGCCTCCGGGCGCAACAATGTGCTTTCGATGGCCGCTTGCACCGCTTCGGCACTGGGCTTTGGGCGAGGAAGGGAGACGTCTTTGGCCGGAAACCACGGCACTTGGGGCAACGTCTGTAGCACTTCCGCGCGGCAGGCGGCGACCAGCTTGTTTAGCGCAGCGCGCGCGGCGACAAATGCCTGATCGACGTCTGCCACAGGTGCGGCGAGCGACAGCTGGCGAAACTTCTCTTCAAAACCGCCGTCGAGCCAATCCAAGATCGCCTCCGCTTTGGCAAAGGCGAAAGCCCAATTCGGGTATCCGCGTTCCTCATGACGCGCTTTTGCCTCATCCCACGGCAAAAAGTAAGCCGCGTTGACTTCCTCGACCTGGTGCACCGGCGACGCATCGCCCTCCGCTTGAAGGAGGTAAAGCCGCACCTGCTTGCGCACCGGATCGCCATTGCGCTCAATCCGATATTCGATCCGCCCGATGTCGCCGACAATGCGCGCCCGCACGCCAGTCTCTTCCAAGATTTCGCGAACCGCCGCCTCTTCCCACGTCTCACCTGGCTCCAAGTGGCCTTTCGGAAATGCGACTTGGCCGTACGCGTCGTCGATCAACAACACTTCGCGACCTTGCCTTCCCTGGCGCACAACCAGCCCGCCTGCAGCTCGTTCGACCCGCTCGCTCACGATGTCAACCTCCCGCCTGTGCTCACCGCGACGTCATGCTCGTCCTGATCGGAAAACGTCAGTTGTTCGACAAAATGCCCTAATTGCACCCCATTGCCCGTCTCAACAATGCGTACACGCATCCGTTCGCCGACGAGCGCTTCGAGGGGCATCCCCTCGGGGACACGAAATGCCACGCGCAAGTAATTTCCGGCATAACCGACAAGCATCCGCTTTTGCTCCGGGTGTGCCGCAAACGCGCGCCGCGTCTCGTCATCCGCCGAGATGACCGGCGACTCGGCGATGACGTCGAGATGGCGTCCGACAAATTGACGTGCATAGTCCGCTTCCAGGCGCTGCGAAAGTTGAATCATGCGTGTCACGCGAAGGTGTTTCACGTCTTCTGCAACTTGATCCTTAAATTTGGCCGCAGCCGTACCACGCCGCTGTGAATACGGAAAGACGTGAAGCTGCGAGAAGCGCTGCTTTGCAACAAACGCGTAAGTGTTCTCGAAGTCGGCGTCCGTCTCACCCGGAAAACCGACGATCACGTCGCTCGTGATCGCAAGATCAGGGAGGGCCTTGCGCAACTGCTTCAACTTTTCCGCATATTCGGCAACGGTATAGTGGCGATGCATGCGCCGCAATACTTCATCGCTGCCGGCCTGCAGAGGAATATGCAAGTGGTTGACGACTTTTTGTGAACGGCCGAGCACCTCGATTAAATGGTCGTCGATCTCGCTTGCCTCAATCGAACTGATCCGGATGCGAAACGGCAACTCGATTCGTTCCAAGTCCGCAAGCAAATGCGCCAATCGATAATCTTCAAAGTCTGCGCCATAGCCGCCTGTATGAATGCCCGTCAAGACGATTTCCCGATAGCCAGCTTGAGCCAATTTGGTTGCCTGCGCCAGGACATTTTCCGGCTTGCGGCTGCGAATCAAACCACGTGCACGCGGAATGATGCAAAACGTGCAAAAGTTGTTGCAACCATCCTGGATTTTCAGGTTCGCACGCGAACGCTCTTCGAAATACGGGACGTCCAATTCCTCAAATGCGTCCGCCTTCATGATATTGCCGACGCTTTGGTAGGGATGCTGTTCTTTTTGCACGCGCTCGACGTGATCGACAATCTTGGACTTCTGGTCGTTGCCAATGACCAAGTCGACGCCGGCGATGCGAGCCACTTCATCGGGTGCCACCTGCGCGTAGCAACCCGTGACGACGACCACAGCATCGGGATTCGTACGGACCGCACGGCGAATCATCTGGCGGCTTTTTTTGTCGCCGGTGTGCGTCACTGTGCACGTGTTGACGACGTACACATCCGCCTTTTCCTCAAAAGGCACCTGCTCGTAGCCGCGGTGCTTAAAAACCTGCCAAATGCCTTCCGTATCGTAAAAGTTCACTTTGCATCCGAGCGTATGAAACGCGACCGTTGGCACCTTATCAACCTCCCATGTCGCCAAAATGCATCAAGGCTGCTGCAAGTGCGGCCATCCCCGCCGTTTCTGTGCGCAAAATGCGCGGCCCAAGCGTCACCGCACAGGCCCCCGGCAGACTGTGCAACGCGTCCCTTTCGGCGTCGGCCCAACCGCCCTCCGGCCCAATCAGAATCGCCCGCACAAAAGCACCCGGCGCCTCCTGCAACGCAGAGCGAAAACCTCGGGTGCGCTCCGACTCGTCGAGCACAAGGGAATGCGTCACTCCCTTGCTTTCGAGCAAGCGAGCGAGATCGGGCAACGTCTTGGCGTACACCACGTCAGGTACGCGATCGCGCTGTGCTTGCATCGCCGCCTCGCGAACGATCTTGCGCCAGCGCTCCAACTTCGCCTCCACCTTGCCCTCAATGCGGGCAACTGAACGCTCTGCCTGGTAAACAACAAAAGAGATGGCGCCGATCTCCGTGCACTTCTGGAGGATCGACTCCATCTTGTCTCCCTTGGCCATGCCTTGCACGACGACGAAACCTGCGGCAGGCTCGGAAGTAGGATAGCGTTCGCGCAAGCAAACGGCGACAGCCGACTGCTCCACGGCGACGATTTCCCCAAGCCATGGCCCGTCGTCCAAGGCAATGACCAGCTGCTCCCCGGGACGCACGCGCAAAACGCGGGCGAAATGGCGGCCGTCTTCGCCGCCGATGGCAACCGTCCGCCCCGGCTCACCGATTCCCTCGACAAATGCGCGCGGCAACATTACAACTTCACCGCCAAGAGCGCCACCCAATCGTCGCGCTGATATCGCTTTTCGACGGTAAAGCCAGACCTTTGCAGGGCTGCTTCGACCGCCGGCGCCTGTGTGTCGATATAGCCAGACGTCAAAAAGCGCCCGCCGGCCGGCATACGTGAAGCGACCTGTGGCACGAGTAAAATCACGATGTCGCGCAGAATGTTCGCGATCGCGATATCAAACTGCACACCCTCCGCAAAGCCCGCGAGCAAGTTGCCTTCCGCCACTTGGATGCGATCCGCCAATTCGTTCCGGGCGACGTTTTCGTGCGCCGCCCGCACTGCCACCGGATCGATGTCGATGGCCGTGACACGTTGTGCGCCAAGCCGCGCCGCGGCGATGGCGAGCACGCCTGTCCCGGTGCCGACATCGAGTACCCTCGCCTCTGGGGTGACGATCTCCGCCAATGCGGCAGCGCACATTTGTGTGGTCTGGTGGGCACCCGTGCCAAAGGCCATACCCGGCTCAATGACGATCCGCTCGCGGCGAGCGAGATCGCCTGTCAATTGATCGACATGCCAGATCGGCACAATGACGAGCGAATCGCCCACCGGAATGGGCGCGTAATGCTCTTTCCACGCGTTAAGCCAGACGCTGTCGTCGATTGCGTCGATCCGAATGTCGATGGGCCCGTCGCCCACGTGCACGCCTGCGGCGGCAACGCGGTCGATGACGCCCTGAATGCGGTCGCGCAGCGAGGCCGGATCGTATTCCTCGGGGAAATAGACCGCAACCGCGACGTCGGGCGTCGGTACAATCATCTCGTCAAACCACTCGCCGTACTCGGGATGGGGCTGCTCGAATTCGCCGATACCCTCCAGTTGAACTCCCTGAACGTCCGGAAACTCCTGTAGCAACGCCGCAATCGCGTCAGAAGCCTCGTGCGCCACCCGAAACTGCACATGCCACCAGTGCATGCCACGCCTCCTCACGCGTTTCCGAGAAACGCGTCTTTCATCCGTTCCATAAATGATCTCGCTTGTTCATGCGTTTGCACGCCGAGCTCTTTGCCCAACTCACGGAACAAGTCCTTTTGCCGCTCGGTCAAATTCGTGGGCGTCATGACTTGCACGCGAACGTGTTGATCGCCACGCGCGACCGGTGAACCCAGCTTGGGAATCCCTTTGCCGCGCAATCGGAACGAGGTCCCAGACTGTGTACCCTCGGGAATCCGCAGTTTGACAGAGCCGTCGAGCGTCGGCACGTCGATCTCGTCGCCGAGCGCGGCCTGCACAAACGACAGAGGAACGTCGAGATAGATATTGGTGCCTTCGCGTTCAAACAGTTCGTGCGGACGCACGTGCATCACGATAAACAAGTCGCCGGGTTGCCCGCCATTGGGGCTCGACTCACCGGCACCCGGCATTCGCAGACGCGTACCATTGTCTACCCCGGGTGGCACCTTGACCTGAACCGTACGGCGCACGCGCCGCCGGCCTTGCCCGCGACAATCTGGACATGGATCGTCAATCATCTGGCCGCGGCCGTGACAGGCCTGACACACCCTGCGATTCACCATCCGACCAAACGGCGTGTTCGTAACCGTCTGTTGTTCGCCCGTGCCGTGGCAGACCGAGCACGTCTTGGGATGCGTGCCTGGGCGTGCTCCGCTGCCGCCACAGGTCGAACACGTCTCTGTACGGGGAATTTGAATCTCTTTCTCCGCGCCAAACGCGGCCTCCTCAAACTCGATTTCCAAGTCGTATTCGAGGTCCTGTCCGCGCTGCGGCCCGCGTGGCCGTCCGCCCGCGCCGCCGAAAAACATATCGAAAATGTCCCCAAACCCGCCGAAGTCGAAATCGCCAAAGCCTGCACCCGGCCCACCCGCGCCGCCGCCAAAGCCCTGCGTGGGATCTTGATGGCCGAATTGATCATAGCGAGCGCGCTTCGCGGAATCAGAGAGGACGTCGTACGCTTCCGCGATCTCCGCAAACTTTTGCTGGGCGTTTGGATCGTCCTTATTGACATCTGGGTGGTATTGCCGCGCCAGCTTTCGATACGCCTTTTTGATTTCATCTTGCGTGGCGGACCGGCTGACACCGAGAACTTCATAATAATCTCGCTTGCTCACCGGTATCCCTCCAAAGCAGAGTTCCTTTGTTCATCTTACAACGACGGCAGGGCGTCGTCACCCTGCCATCAGACACATATATCAACGATAGCCGCACACCGTCAAGCTGTGTGATCGATTCACTTCTGGTCTTTATCGACTTCTGTGAAGTCGGCGTCGACGACGTTGTCAGATGCGTTCTGGGCCCCCGCGTCGGCGTGTGTTCCCGTCGTTTCCCCACTTTGCGCCGACTGTGCAGCCTGTTCGTAAAGCTTAGTCGAGAGCTTGTGCAAAACGTCGGTCAGCGCTTGCGATTTCTGCTTGATGGCCTCTGCGTCCGTCCCCTCAAGCGCCGCGCGCAACTCCTTCTGCTTTTCCTCCGCCTCGCCCTTAAGAGCCGCATCCGCCTTGTCGCCAAGGTCTTTCAACGCCTTGTCCGTTTGGTAGAGCAATTGGTCCGCTTGGTTGCGAATCTCGACCTGCTCACGGCGCTTTTTATCTTCTTCCGCATGCATTTGCGCTTCTTTCATCATGCGGTCGACTTCTTCCTTGGACAGGCCACTGGACGCGGTGATGGTAATCCGCTGCGACTTGCCTGTGCCTAAGTCTTTTGCCGAAACGTTGACGATACCGTTGGCGTCGATGTCGAACGTGACTTCGATCTGCGGCACGCCGCGCGGTGCTGGTGGAATGTCGCTGAGCGTAAAGCGACCCAATGTCTTGTTATCCGCAGCCATTTCGCGCTCGCCTTGCAATACGTGAATTTCCACGGACGTTTGGTTGTCTGCAGCCGTCGAGAAAATCTGGCTCTTCGACGTCGGGATCGTCGTATTGCGATCAATCAAGCGCGTGAACACGCCACCCATCGTCTCAATGCCGAGGGACAGCGGCGTGACGTCGAGCAAGACGATGTCTTTGACTTCGCCCGTCAAGACGCCTGCCTGAATCGCAGCACCCACTGCGACAACCTCGTCCGGGTTGACGCCTTTCGACGGTTCCTTGCCAATTAACTTTTTGATAGCCTCTTGTACGGCTGGAATGCGGGTCGATCCGCCGACCAAAATGACCTTG
Source organism: Alicyclobacillus hesperidum subsp. aegles (assembly GCF_027923525.1). Classification (NCBI taxonomy): domain Bacteria; kingdom Bacillati; phylum Bacillota; class Bacilli; order Caryophanales; family Alicyclobacillaceae; genus Alicyclobacillus; species Alicyclobacillus hesperidum. The sequence goes on from NZ_BSBJ01000003.1 coordinate 113,133, forward strand.
TCGATGTCGTTCGCCGTCAGTCCAGCGTCGGACAGCGCTTGGCGAGTGGGCCCGAGGGTCGCTTCGATCAAATCTGCCGAGAGCTCTTCGAACTTCGCACGCGTCAGATTGACTTCGAGGTGTTTCGGCCCCGTTGCGTCAGCCGAGATAAACGGCAATGAGATAGTGGTCGTCAAGGTCGACGACAATTCCTTCTTCGCTTTTTCTGCCGCATCCTTGAGACGCTGCATCGCCATTTTGTCGTGGCTGAGATCAATCCCAGTATCCTTGCGGAATGTGTCAATCAGATATTGCATAATCCGGTTGTCGAAGTCATCGCCACCCAGATGGTTGTTGCCGCTGGTCGCCTTGACTTCGAACACACCATCGCCCAGTTCCAAAATGGAGACGTCAAACGTCCCACCGCCGAGGTCGAAGACGAGAATCGTCTGATCGTCTTCCTTGTCGACGCCGTAGGCAAGCGCCGCAGCTGTCGGCTCGTTGACGATGCGCAGCACTTCCAGTCCGGCAATGCGGCCTGCATCCTTCGTCGCTTGGCGCTGGCTGTCGCTGAAGTACGCCGGAACGGTGATCACGGCCTGGCTGACCGTCTCACCGAGATACGCCTCCGCATCCGCCTTCAACTTTTGCAAGATCATCGCCGAAATTTCCGGCGGCGTGTACGATTTGTCATCGATCTGCACTTTATGACTCGTACCCATGTGGCGCTTGATCGAAATAATGGTTCGATCCGGATTCGTGATCGCTTGGCGCTTTGCAACGTCACCGACCAGCCGCTCGCCATCGCGGCTAAAAGCGACGACTGACGGCGTCGTACGGTTGCCTTCTGCATTCGGAATGACGACCGGTTCGCCGCCTTCCATCACCGCTACACAAGAGTTTGTTGTACCCAGGTCGATGCCAATGACTTTTGCCATCGGTTATCCTCCTCCATCGTGTCACACAGACGTTGTTTCAAAAGGTCAAGTAAGCTTAGACGCTGACCTTGACCATCGCCGGTCGCAGCACTTTGCCGTGAATCGTATAGCCCTTTTGTAAGACCTGCAATACGACGCCCGGCTCTGTACCTTCCGCCGACTCCTGCATAACCGCCTCGTGCAAAGCGGGATCAAACGTGGCGCCTTCCGCCGCCATCGCTTCAACGCCATATTGCCCGAGCAATTGTTGCAACTGCCGGTGGACCATTTCAATACCCGTTTTCAGTTGCGGCTCGTCCACCTGGTCGAGGGCCGCCATCGCGCGATCAAAATTATCGATAACCGGCAGCAAGTCGCCAAGCAGTTTTTTCGTCGCAAACTGGGTCAATTCTTCGCGCTCCTGGCGCGTACGCCGACGAAAATTGTCAAAGTCCGCGCGCGTACGCAACAATTGCTGGGTCAGTTCCTCAATCTGCGCATCCCTCGGGTCGCGCGCGGTCTCGGGTACACCGTCCTCGTCAAAGGAAATATCCTCGCGAGCGAGTTCCGCAGCGTCAACATCGTGTTCAGCCGCGGCGAAGTCCGCCTGTTGCTCTTCGTTTACAGTCGCTTGGGCGTCGTCCACCATCGGCTCTGCATCTGATTGCTTCGTCGAGTCTTCCGTCACCTGGAACATCCTTTCTTCGAGTATCGCGCCGATGTAGCATCAATTGCCTGTGCTCCAGCGCGTCAAAAACTCGGTCAACGCCGCCGACGTATATTGAAGGATTTGCATGATGCGGTTGTAGTCCATACGCGTGGGCCCCAACACACCAATATGGCCCACGGGATGCCCGTACAAACTGTAGGTCGTCGTCATAACGGTGCAGTCTTGCAATGCGCCAACGCTGTTTTCCGCGCCGATACGCACCGTGAGTCCGCGTTCGTCCTTCGGGAACCAAGACGTAACGGTACCGCCTTGTTCCAATAGGCTGAGAATGGACTGCGCCTTTTCGACGTCGTGAAATTCTGGTTGGCTAAGGACGTTCGCCGCGCCGCCGATGTACACCGTCTCTTCGCGGTCCGTCACCTGACAGACTTCGCTCAACACCGCCAACGCATCTTCGAAACGCTCAACCGTCCGCGACAGTTCTTCAGCCAACTCCGCGTATAGGTTGCTGCGCAACTTCGAAATGGGCACACCGACCAGTTTATCGTTCAAAACGTTGACGATAGCCTCTACGTCATCGACGCGAATATCCTCCGAAAAATGGACGTGTGCGTTTTCCACATGACCTGTATCGGTCACGAGAATGGCGACTGCCCGCCCGGAGCCGATGGGAATCAGCTCAATCTTACGCACCTTTTCGGTATACATATTGGGTCCAAGGACAATCGACGTCTGCCTGGTCAGCGAAGATAGCATCGTCGATACTTCGCGCACAACCTGCTCCACTTCGTCGATCCGCTTCGTGAAAAAATCTTTCAGGAAGGCGCCAGCGCTGCGGTCGACGTGACCCTGCCGCAACAGGTTATCGACGTAGAACCGATAGCCTTTCTGAGACGGAATACGCCCCGACGAAGTGTGAGGCTGCGTCAGGTAACCCATCTCCTCCAAATCCGCCATTTCATTTCGAATCGTCGCTGGGCTGAACTGAATTTCTTCGTGTTTGGCGAGCGCCCGCGAGCCGACAGGTTCGGCCATCCGCACATAGTCCTCGATCACTGCAGACAAAATCAACTGTTGGCGGGGCGTCAACATCATTCTCGCCTCCTTGTTAGCACTCCAACTCCGCGAGTGCTAAACTACTCTCCTTGACAATAGCAACGCCAGCGCCCATTGTCAATCGACTGTAACGGCGCCGATGCACTTCGCGAAGATGGCATTGGCAACGGGCCAATAACCAGCGGGAATACGATACCCACCTTCCACTTCAACCACCAGACCCTGCGCGAGCAGCCCGCGCCACACATCCCCGAAAGCCTCTTCGATAGACAAGCCGAAGCGCCCCTGAAAGCGGGGGGCTGACACGCCTTCGGCCAAGCGAAGTCCGAGCATGACCTGATCTTCCATGCGTTCAGCGATTGAGATGGCTGTCTCCTCGGCGTAAGGACGCCGCCCCAGCGCGATCGCGTCAAGATAATCGCGGATTTTGCGCAAATTTTCGTGGCGGACGCCGCCAACATAGCCATGTGCCCCTGCCCCCGCCGCAAGATAAGGCTGGTTGCGCCAGTATACGAGGTTGTGGCGTGCTTCTGCCCCCGGCTTCGCGAAGTTGCTAATCTCATAGTGGCAAAAACCATTTTGTGTGAGGGTGTCGCGGACGAGATCATACATGTCCGCCTCCTCGTCCTCGCCGGGCAGCGGAAGTTGGCCAAGCTCCTGCCACTTGGCAAACGGCGTGCCGGGCTCCACTTTGAGCCAGTAAGCGGAAACGTGATCGATAGGCAAAGCCAATACGCGCAAGAGACTGTCTTCGACGTCTTCGATGGTCTGTTCTGGCAAGCCGAACATCAAATCGATGTTGATATGGCGAAAGCCCGCTTCAAACGCTGCATCGACGGCGGCAGAAATGGCGTCGCTATCGTGCGCGCGACCGATGGCCATGAGCAGGTGATCGCGAAATGTCTGAGCACCAAAGGAGATGCGATTGACCCCATATTCGCGCAACACGCGCAACTTCTCTGGCGTAATGGAGTCTGGGTTGGCCTCGAAGGTCACTTCCGCTTCCTCGTCCAACGAAAAATGCGCATGCAGCGATTGCAGCATGCGCGCCAGCAACGGGTCCGCCAAGAGCGTGGGCGTACCGCCGCCAAAAAATACGGTTCGCAAAGGAGGTACACCTTCCTGCGCAATCATCTCCCACTCCCGTGCGAGGCCGTCGACATAGTCTTCCATCACGCGTTCCGGCGCCACATACGTATTGAAATCGCAGTAAAAACATCGGCTCTTGCAAAACGGAATGTGCACGTACAAAGACCTAGGCCAAGCTCCTGCCTCCCGATCAAACCAATCGGCCATGTCGATCACTCCATTTTTAAGACGGCCATAAACGCTTCCTGCGGCACCTCGACACTGCCGACCTGTTTCATTCTCTTTTTGCCCTCTTTCTGCTTTTCCAGTAGCTTGCGCTTACGCGAAATGTCGCCGCCATAGCATTTGGCCAAGACGTTTTTGCGCATAGCGCGAATCGTCTCGCGGGCGATCACGCGATTTCCGATGGCCGCCTGAATGGGCACTTCGAACATCTGGCGCGGGATGAGTTCCTTCAGTTTTTCGCACAACACCCGCCCACGGTCGTACGCCTTGTCGCGATGCACGATAAAGGACAGGGCATCGACCACTTCACCATTAAGCAAGATGTCCATCTTCACAAGCTTGGACTCGCGATAGCCGACCAACTCGTAGTCGAACGACGCGTAGCCTTTGGTTGAAGATTTGAGCCGATCAAAGAAGTCGTAAACAATTTCCGAAAGCGGCAGATCGTACACAATCGTCGTCCGCGTCTCGTCGAGGTATTGCATGTCGTGGAATTGTCCGCGTTTTTCTTGGCAGAGCTCCATGACGCTACCGACATAGTCCTTTGGCACAAAAATCGATGCCCGAACGTACGGTTCCTCAATCCGCTCGATCCGATCCGGATTCGGCATTTCGCTTGGATTGTCGACCGTCTGCATGGTGCCATCCGTCCGATACACGTGATAGACGACGCTGGGCGCTGTCGTGATCAAGGTCAGCCCGTACTCGCGTTCGAGCCGCTCTTGTACGATTTCCATGTGCAACATGCCGAGAAAGCCACAGCGAAAGCCGAATCCCAAGGCGCTGGACGTCTCCGGCTCATAACTCAGTGCCGCGTCGTTCAGTTCGAGCTTTTCCAACGCCTCGCGCAGATCCTGATAATCAGCGGAATCGACCGGGTACAGTCCACAAAACACCATCGGGTTCGTCTTGCGATACCCAGGCAACGGCTCTGGAGTCGGATGTTCGGCATCCGTAACCGTATCGCCGACGCGTGTATCGCGCACATTCTTGATACTCGCCGCCAAATACCCGACATCGCCGGCTGAAAGTTCGTCCACAGGCGTCATGCGCGGCCGAAAGACACCGACCTCATCTACTTCGAATTCTTTGCCCGTCGCCATCATGCGCACGCGCATACCTTTCTTCACGGTGCCGTTAAAGACGCGCAGATAAACAATCACGCCGCGATACGCGTCGTAGTGCGAATCGAAGATAAGGGCCTGCAAAGGCGCATGCGGATCGCCTTGAGGTGCCGGAATTTTGGCCACGACCTGCTCGAGAATGTCCTCGATGCCGATGCCCGCTTTGGCGGAAGCCAAAACCGCCTCGCTCGCATCCAGGCCAATCACATCTTCAATTTCTGTGCGCACGCGCTCCGGTTCAGCACTGGGCAGGTCAATCTTATTGATGACCGGAAGAATTTCGAGATCGTTATCCAAAGCCAGGTAGACGTTTGCCAAGGTCTGCGCCTCAATTCCTTGCGCCGCATCGACCACAAGCAGCGCACCTTCACACGCGGCAAGCGATCTTGAAACCTCGTACGTGAAATCGACGTGTCCTGGCGTGTCAATTAAATTTAATTCGTATTCATTGCCGTCCTTCGCGCGATACGCCAGTCGCACCGCCTGCAACTTGATGGTGATGCCGCGTTCGCGCTCAAGATCCATCTGATCAAGTAACTGGTCCTGCATCTCCCGCTCGCTGACTGCCCCAGTTAGCTGCAGGATCCGATCCGCCAGCGTCGACTTGCCGTGATCAATGTGTGCGATGATTGAAAAGTTGCGAATGCGCGATTGCCGATCCGCCGTAGACACCGTTCATCCTCCTCTCTGACGGAACCATGAAGCCGCCAGAGCTGCCTTAAAATCTATCCCATTTGCAAAAAGCGTGGTCTGCGTAAACAGGCGCACGTTCCGTTTTCGACACAAATAAACCGCGCCTAATGCGCGGCTTGCCCTAGATTATAGCACTCGCGTGAGGTGCCCGCCACATTGGGATCAGTGGTTGTGGTGCGTGTGTGTATGTCCCTCTCCCGAGGTGAACGACGCGAAAGCCTCAAAGCCCTCGTGTAGCACGAAGTAAAGAATGCCTGTCGCCGCCAAAGCGTCCACCCACCACCAATGGAACACGTCGTTTAATGCTAAGCCGACGAGCAGCGTCCACGACATGTAGGCACATGTAAACGAACACATCGCATCCCCAATCAGCGATGGACTTCCGATCTCGCGCCCATATCGCAATTTTTGCACGGCCAGCCAAGGCGTTATGACGCTGCTTGCGGCTGCAACGGCCAATCCTAGGATCGACAGTTCGGGGCCTTCGCGCAGGCGCAGGGCCTGTCCTGACTTCACCGCAATATAACCGGCGAGCACAAACAGACATGCGGCAATAAAGCCGCTCGTCCAGCGCTCGACGGGGTGCTTGGCGTTCATCGGCACACCCGACTGGATTTCGATAAACAGGCGCGCAACCAGCAACATGCCACTCACCAGTTCCACCGCACTATCGACGCTGAATGCAGATAGCGATAGGCTCCCTACGCGATAGGCCGCAATCGCTGAAAGAATCGATTCAGTCATAATCCATCCGACCGATAACAGCTCGAGCTCAAGAGCACCCCGAAGGCGCTTTTCACGCATCGACTCCATGACGTCCTCCACACCTAGCTCAGTTTGTATTTAGGAACAACGTATTGAGCACACCTTTGAGCATCGAGCCAAAGACATGTGTAATCCGCTCGCCGACGTATACGCCACCGGTATCCATGGCCGCCGCCAAGGCGCTGTTCGAGGCGTCTTGCGGATCGGGTGAAGTCGTGCTCGATCCCGTCGTCACAGGATTACTATCACTTGGGAAATTGTTGTATTCTAACACAGGCGGCTGATATGTCGTCACGCCTTCAGGTGCAAAAGCGCTACTCGTCGTCGCAGGAACCTGCGTGACAGGTGCGACGGACACCGTGCTTGTACCGAGATGGGACATAACTGTCGAAACAATGGTAAATACGGTTCCGCTCGCACCGAGCAAGATGGATACAAAAATGACGACTGCGGCAATTTGCTTTAGCTTTCTTTGCGCGTGCTGCCATGAAAAGTTCATCTGCGCATGCTTCCTTTCGTTCTCGCTTCTATCTCCAGCCTATGCCCAAACGAAAAGAATTATCACCATCCACAAAAAATCAGTAGACCGGTAGGTTTGCGAGCAGGAAACCACACCGCAAGAACGAATTGGTCGAAGAGAGACTTCAAGATTAGGGTTGGGCGACCAACCTGCGACACCAGTGAGGGAATTTTCAGATGGACAATACGATTTCGCAGAGCAGTGCGCTCGCACCACTTAACGGGACCTACGCGCAGACGAACAACAATACGGCGCAGGTCACCAGCGCTGCACAGGCGTTCGCGCTGTTGCTTGAGGCCGAGTGGGCGCTCATGTCTGGCGAAGAAGACATGCCCGATGTAGATGCCAGTGGAAACGGGGATACCATCGTCGGGGCTGATGATACAAGCTTCCCGATAGACAGCAGTGGCCTGTTGGCGGCGCTGCCAAACTACGCCGGGGCGCTCATCGGCAATTTGGACACGACCTTGCCGGATCAACTGGCTCAAGGCTCCAACGTTCTGCCGACCACGGCCACAGGCTCCAACGACAATCTCGCATCGCTCGTCGAACAGGCCGCCAATCGCTATGATGTGCCTGCGTCGCTTGTACGGGCCGTGATCGCACAGGAATCCGGCGGCAACGCAAATGCCGTCTCGGATGCCGGTGCCATCGGGCTCATGCAGTTGATGCCGACGACGGCCGCCGCGCTCGGCGTCCAAAATCCTTATGACCCTGCGCAGAACATCGATGGAGGCACCCGCTATCTCGCGCAACTGATGCAGGAATTTGGGGGCAGCGTACCGCTGGCGCTCGCCGCCTATAACGCAGGGCCAAACGCCGTGAAGGCATATGGTGGTATTCCACCGTATCCAGAGACTCAGCAATATGTACAAAGCATTCTCGCAAAAAGCGGCATGATGCAGTCCACCTAACCGTCTAAAAGCCAACGACCATGGCCGCCCGGGTCAAACGGGCGGCCTAACGTTTTAATGCGTGACGAGATCCGCATCTTCAAATGTCATCGCAGGATGAAGCGCAACGTTCAAGCCCTTGGCGACGATATAGGCCACATTGTCCATAAAATCATCCACTTCTTTAGGTGTGACGACCAAATTATTTTCTATAGGTTCAAGCACTTCTTTCACCAAATGCCACTTCTCCATTGACGATAATTGATCAAACAGCGCCGTCGCTGCATTGCCTGGCACTTGTTCGCGCAGTTGGTTGAGCACGAGCTCTATGGCGTCGCCGGCAATGGTCGCCGCCTCGACGACCGTAGGCACGCCAATGGCAATCACGGGGACGCCAAGCGATTCCTTGTCAAGTGCGCGACGGTTGTTGCCCACGCCGGCACCAGGCTGAATGCCTGCGTCAGACAGCTGAATCGTCGCGTTCACGCGAGAGAGGGAGCGCGATGCCAAAGCGTCAACCGCAATCACGGCGTCAGGCCGCACGCGCTCGACGATGCCGCGCACGATTTCACTCGTCTCAATTCCTGTTAAGCCAAGGACGCCCGGTGAAACGGCCGCGATGGAACGATAGCCCTTGCCGTCGCCTAGCACATGAGGCATGTATTCGAACAGGTGGCGCGTCACAAATAGCTTGTTGACCACCATCGGACCCAGGGCATCGGCCGTCACATGCTCGTTGCCCAACCCAATCACCAAAATGGTACTTGACGGAGGGAGGTCAAGCAGATGCTTGAGTTCGTCCGCCAATACCCTGGTCACTCGCTCCTGTAAATCGAGATCGCGGTGACGCAAGCCTGGGACATCGAGCGTGATGTATGTTCCCTTGCGCTTGCCAAGGCGCCGCTGTGCCGCTTGCGTCCGTACACGCACGCGCGTGACGACTATGCCCTCGTGTTCTTCGCGCGATTCCTCGACGCCATGAACAGTTCCTTGCCGCGAAGCGAGTTCGTGCGCTTCCATCGCCAGGTCGGTGCGCGGACTTCTGTGCGTAACCGACATGTGGCATTCTTTAAGCGGCACTCGCCGCCAGCGCTTACATCCGATCCGCTGCTCCATCGACTTACCTCCCATCTGTTGCGACAATGACCAGTCTGTGTTACACTCTCTGTCGTCTGCATGATGACGGCTCTGTGCACTGGAGGTGAACCATCGATGCCGAACATCAAATCCGCGAAAAAACGGGTTTTGGTTGCTAAGCGCCAAACGCTTCGCAATACATCCTTGAAGTCCGCTCTACGCACGAGCATCCGCAAGTTTGAATCGGCCTATGCGACGCAAGACGTCGAACAGGCGCAGGAGACTTTGCGTGCTGCCATTCGCGCTTTGGACAAGGCGGTTACCAAAGGCATATTGCACAAAAACGCCGCTGCGCGTAAAAAGTCGCGCTTGACCAAGCGTCTGAACGCTTTGGCCAACAACGGCTGATCAAACAAAATAAGGCCTCATGGCCGGCAATCAGCGACTCGGTGGAGTCGCTTTTTGTGTTTGTAGAAGCCTTTCCACATGCCCATTGGCCAGTTCCTGGCGAGCCAATGCCACCAGCTTCGCAACCATCGGGCCGCCCAAATGCCCGCCAACCGCCCCCGCCTGTTCCGCGGTCAGCGCGCCATTGTCGCCACCCTCCTGGTAAGGAACGTGCAATTTGTCGGCGACCAGTTTTGCGGCCGAAGGTTTTTCCGGCACCGTGTACGGTACGACATGTAGTTGCCCATCCTTTCCAATCGTACGAACCGCAGGGCCGTCGTTCCTGTTCTGTTCCATACACGCACCCCCTTTGCGTTACTGTACCCGGGGTGAACTTCTTGTACTCGCCGCCAAAGCAGCCTCCATGAGGATGGTTTCCAAGGCCTGCTGTGGGTCTCTCCGCCCGCGCTTAACATCGTATTCGCTGTCAGCGATCCGCCGCGTCAACATTTCCAAATCCCGCAGTGCAAAACGCTGCGCTTGTTTGGCCGCCACCCGCATCGCAAACGGATGCACACTTGCCCGTTTCGCAAGTTGATCCAACGTCTCCCGACCGTCGCCGTGGGATTTCGCAAGCCCCATCATGCGAATCTGCCTCGCCAAAAGCGCCATCAGCGCCAGCGGATCATAGCCTTGCCGGGCCAGTCCCTGCAGATTCGTCAGTGCAGTAGCAATTTGCCCTTGGGCAACGCAATCAATCCAGTCAAAGACACTGTCCTCCACACTTCTCGCCACAAGCTGTTCGACATCCGCGCGTTCAATGCGCCTGTCCAAAGCGTATACGGACAACTTCTCCAGCTCGTTCAGGCAATGCGTCATGCTGCCCACGCGCCGCCAAAGTTCCTGTATCGCTTCTTCCGTGATATCCACACCGCGTTCTTTTGCAAAGCGCTTGAGATGGCGCAAAGCCTCCGGCTCTTTTGGTGTCGTACATTGCACCACGACATGTCGCTTTGCTGCCTTTGTTATGCGTTTACGTTCGTCGAGCTTATCTGCGACCGTTGAGAGCACCAGTACGCGTCCAGGTGCGGGGTTTTCAAAGTACGCTTCGAGCGCATCTGCATCAGATCCAGATTTACCTTGACTGGTCAGTGCAACACAATTGCGCACATGCACCAAAGCCTTTTCGGCAAAAAATGACAAGGTATCCAGTTCTAATCGCGCCTGTTCAAAACCATCCTCTTCGTAGTCAAATCTGGAAATGCTCGTGAACCCACCGATACGCGTAGCGCGATCGCAAAACAGGTCCACAAGGCCAATCTCGCTACCGTATAGCACGTAGACGGAAGCTAAGCGGTTTGCCTCCAACTCATCTATCGCTTGAAAAACATCCAAAAGCAAAACGCCTCCCCGGCACCAGTATACAACCTGACCCAGGAAGGCGCATATTGAAATCGAACCTACAAATGAAAAGCTGAGTTACAGCGATTAGAGTTTCATCACATACTTGCTGCGATTACCCGCGAGGCGCATGCCGCCAAGTTCCCAAAGGTACTTCGCTTTGCTGCCTTCCTTCGCAAGTGCACCCATGACGCCCTTGATGGGTACGCCCATGAAACTGCCGACGCCCACTTCAGCTCCCAACGAACAGAGCGTGCCCCAATCGCGCGGATGGAACGGCTCCATGGGTCGACGGCGCTCGCGCAACATAATGTTTTTCGCAGCCAGTGCACCCATCTGCTCAGCATTTTGTGCTGTTGGCGGATATGGACGGCCATTTGCATCCTCGGCCCATGCACTGTCACCAGCGATGAAAATGACTTCGTCATCGACGGACTGCATAAATTCGTTGACTTTCGCGCGACCGCGGCGATCAACCGTGAAGCCAGACTCGGACAACAACGGATTCGCACGGACACCACCCGTCCAAATAATCGTACCTGCTTCAACCGTTTCGCCGCCATCGAGATGAATGACGCCCTCTGTCACTTCATTGATCTTGGTACCCGTGCGCAATTTACCGCCTTTTTTGGTATACGTCTCGACGACGAATGGACGCAGGTGTTCGGCCACCATCGGCAAAATGGTAGGCATCGCTTCGATGCACTGCAGGTCAACCTTTTCCCAAGGTATGTTCAGCGACTTGCAGAGCTTCGGTAGATAGTCAAGCAATTCGCCCATGAGCTCGATGCCCGTCAAACCGGCGCCGCCAAGGGCGATGCGCAGATGACGTTCGTCGCCGTCCTGCGTATAGAGCTGGAACTGATTATCGATATGCTTGCGAATCTCGATGGCCGAATCGAGGTTGGTGATACTCAAGCTGTACTCTTTCAGGCCTTTAATGCCGAAGTACTCCGACACCCACCCCAGACTGTAAATGAGGTAGTCGTACGAAATATCTCCCGTTGACGTCTTCACGACTCGATTCGCCTTGTCGATACCCGTCACTTCTGCAACAACCAATTCCGAGGTGTCTTTGCGCAGCACTTCTTTGATGGGGATGGCATACTTTTCACCGTCATCACGACCGCCAGCAGCCTCGTGCAGGAGGATGGTCAGGTAGTGATAGTCGTGGTTGTTGACGATGGTAAACGGGATGCCTTCCCGATCCAGATGAGCGGCGGCCATCATTCCTGCATAGCCTGCGCCGACAATTACGATTTTGCTCATGCTCGTCCTCTCCAGTTCCAGTGTCCTTGAATTCTGTTGCCCGATTGTCCGATCCGGCACGGCGACAAGACCGAACATCTTCCAACGCAAAATCATATCATATCGTTTGTCGATTTACACGACTCTGTATACGCAATCTGCGATTCGCTATGTACGGTAAGTGCAGGCGTCTGCAGCATGCCATCGCGATCACGCAGAGCAAAGCGGCAGGCAGAGGCAACGGGGGCATTTGGACGAGGCTCCATGGCCAATGGGCGATTGTCTGTACAATAGCCATAACAATGGACACCAAATTTGTGTCGAGGATACCACATGCATGCGCGAGATCGAACAAGATCATATTCTGTGCCAATAGGGACGCGCATAGGGATAGAGCCGCCCAAATGACGGTCAGAGGCAGCAACCAAGCAGCCATAGGTTCTAAAAGCACGGTCGCAATGGCACTGTACGGTGTCCACTGGCCAAACATCCACCAAACGACGGGTAACAGATATGCATCCACGACAAGACTCGTGGTAACGGAATGGAACATGGTGCGCCACAATGTATTTACTATTTTGGGAAAGGAGAGCCACGAAGGCGATGGGTTCGGTGCTTGAGCTCGTACGTGCGACGCCTCAACCAAATCTGTCGCTTCACACACGGCGAATGTCGCAAACATCGACAACAACGTACTCGGCTGCGTGAAGTCGGCGGGTAAGGCGATAGCGAACAACAGACAGGATGCCGTCAAGGTAACCCCACCACCGACCGATCTGCCCAGGCTTGTTGCCAGGATCCGATACGAGGCGGCAAAGGCGGCACGAAGGATGGAAAGTGTGCCCCCGCACAGCGCGGCGAAGACCCAAATCACGGCAAGCGCATATACACATCGCGCCGTTTTCCGCCAGCGGCCGGCTGCTCGCGCCGCAAACTGCCATGGCATAAGGGCGAGGCGCAATGCGAAGGTGACATTGGCGCCACTCGCAGCGAGCAGGTGCGCCACACCCGCCGCCAAAAACGCCGATTGCGTCGTATTGGCAATGGGTGCGGACCTTCCGATCACGATGGATTCGGCCAACGTTGCACTCGCCACCCGGTTCGTCGATACCGTCTTTTGCATGGCCGCCAATGCCGCGGCACCCGTATCCGTGAACCAAGCATGCCCCGTTGTCATGGGATAGGCTTTTCCGCGAAACAACCAAAGTGGTGCAAGCATATCGAGCACACTTTGGTTTTTCGAAACCGACAATACATAGATGCCGTTTACCCGTACCAACTGGCCGGTTTGCCAAACCGTAGAAACCGGAACAAGTGCCAGTACGCGAAAACGACAGGGCTGCCTCAGTTCCCCTTCACTCGTTACCTCTAACCATAACTCCGTATTTCTTTGCTTTTGCGTCACACTTTCGATCACGCCTGTCAGCGTTGTGTAGACACCCGGCTCGACCGCTGGACGGCCAGGGCAGAGGCGAGCATATATGAGTCCATAGCTGCATGCGCCGATGGCCAGCACGACAATGACCAACACCAGCTTCAGTCCGTAGCTTTTGTGTCGCCACCGGAACAGCAGCCCCAACACCGCACCGATACCAGCGGAGCAGCATGCCACCCATATGGCCTGCACGCAGTTCACACAACGATATGACAACCATTCCGCCACAATCCATAGCCATGCACAACTGCATGCAACGACCGAGCGTCTCAAGGGCTACTCACGCCCCGCCGGCTGGCGATCCAACGCCAAAGCTGAGCAAGCTCTGCCACTTGGCCAAGGTTTTTGGACCGATCCCGCGCACTTGCCCAAGGCTCTGCAAATTGGCAAATGGGCCATGCGCCGTCCGGTAAGCAATGATTTCTGCGGCCCGCTTCGGGCCGACGCCGGGCAGTGTTTCTAGAGTCGCTGCATCGGCCGTATTAACATCGATACGCATCGACGTTGGCGAGGCGAATCCTCGAGCAGCCCCCGGTATCTGGGAGGGGGCCGTGCCGTCGCCGATTCCGCCAGCGGGTGCACTTGCCAAGACATCGATTTCTTCGCCATCCCAGAGCAAAGCCGCTTGGTTGACAGTGGCTGCGTCCGCAGCGTGAAGAAAGCCACCTGCCGCCCGGATGGCGTCTCCGACACGCGCGGTCGACAGCACCTGAACAACGCCAGGACGACGTACGTCACCATGCACATCGACCTCAATCGTACCGAGCGCCTCTCCGTCATTGGCAGTTGTCGCGTTATTTGTGCTGACACGGGCTTGTAAAGACGTCCCAAGCGCTTTCGTACCGAGGTTCACCGATCCCTTCGGATTCGCGCTGTGACCAAAGAAGATACCTAGACCCGCAGCGCACAGCGCGACCATCAGCACGCCAACAACGCGCCACCACCTGTTAAGCGGGCGCAAACCAACTTGCAACATCCTGCCTTCGCCAGGCGCTTCACGGTCGTGTTCCGGCTCCGGCTCCACGAGCCAGAGATGGCGATCTTGCATACCCATCCCTCCGTGCGAATCGTCTTTCGAACTGTTGCTTCATCATTCGCGGCGGAGGCTGGTATCGCCTGTTGCCTGAACACTAGATTCGTTTAAACTTTGAAGAACGGGTCGACTGAAGGCGAATATGCTATCGTAGGAAACCATTTGCCGGAGTTTCGATATGTCGTGTAGAATCATGGGTGACCGCATTGGAGGTATCCTGTTTGCTTACACCCAGTATGGAAGATTACTTGGAAAAAATCTATGAACTGATCCTCGAAAAAGGGTACGCACGCGTGTCCGACATTGCGAACTCCCTTGCTGTACAGCCCAGCTCCGTCACAAAAATGCTCCAAAAATTAGATGAGAATAAGTATGTCAGCTATGAAAAATACAGGGGGATTGTGCTTACCGCTCGTGGGCACAAGATGGGCCGGCTCATGAAGGAGCGGCATGCTATGTTGGCGGAATTTTTGCGTATGCTCGGCGTCGCAGAAGAAACATTGCAGAAAGACGTTGAAGGCATTGAACATCACGTTAGTCCCAAGACGCTTGAATCCCTGCAAGCACTCGTGGTGTTTTTTCAGGAAAACCCAGATGCGCTTGCCGCATTTCTCGCGTTTCAGGCGGGCGGCGAAAAGTCCTAAAAAGACGGCGCGCCTATGGACGCACCGCCCGACACACGAGTCTATCAGCAGTCTCTACCGATTGTCTGCCGAAATCCCCTGTGGCTTCAATCAACTGTAATCCAGCCGCTGCCAAAGCCTCTTGCACCTGTGGGAGTGGATAATAACGTTGGCGATGCCGTTCTTCAATACGGCGATACAACGGCTCACCAGCGACCTCATGCACGCGGGCAAACGCCACAACTTCGTGTCGTATCCAATCCCCTTGCACGTCGGTCTCGTGGAGCAAAGCGACGTCGTCATCAACCTGGTGCCAATACCCATGTTGCAACATGTCCAACCGAGCAGGGCCGATGACATCGAACGCAAATACGCCGCCGTTGCGCAGTGTATTTGCAATCGCACGAAACGCTTGGCGCAAGTCATCTTCACACGTTAAATAGTTCAATACATCACACGTGGCGATAGCGAGATCGACCGGGCGAGGAAGCCGCAACTCACGCATGTCCTGCGTCAACCAGACAATGCGCGCTCCTGCGGCCATCGCCCGCTCCTGTGCGATGCTCAACATCGCTTCGGATTGATCAACGCCAATGCACAAGCGGGCTTGGCGTCCCAATTCAACCGTCAAAACACCGGTTCCGCAACCGATATCCGCGATATCCAGGCTGTCAAGGCGATAGCGTTCTTCTAAAAACGCCCGCCACTCTGCGTAAGGCGCATCGGCCATGAGCGCATCATAGACGTCTGCAAACGCATCATACAACACAGCGATCAACCATTCGACGTTTCGAGCGGCAGCACTTCCGCGTCGCCCCAAAGCCGTTCAATGTGATAAAATTCGCGCTCTTCCGGCCTGAATACATGCACGACCACATCGCCAAAATCGAGCAGGACCCAGCGCGCTTCCTCGAGACCCTCGACCCCTTTACATGTGACGCCAAGTTCGCCTAAATCATCGCGGATGGCGCGTGTTACGGCTTCTACCTGAGGCCGCGACGACGCCGAGCAAATGACGAAGTAGTCGGCCATCGGTGTCAAGGTTTGCACGTTCATCACGAGAACGTCGGTCGCCTTTTTGTCCTGTGCCGCCGTCGCCGCGCGACGGGCGACTTGCTCGATTGTCTGCTGCATGCACATGCCTCCTCAAGCATTGGCCATCGTGTTACACTCCTCGCTCAAGAAGCGAGTTGCGTGCCGCCACTGCGAGTAATCCAAGCGGGCGGCCGGTGGCAATCAAGTAGGTAATCGTGTTGTCGAGACTGGCCCGCGCTGCGTTTGCCAGCCCGTCTGTCAGTGCCGCCCGCACGGCCTCGACGCCTGGATACGAGCGATTCGGTTCGATGGCATCCGCAACAAACAGCACCAGATCCAGATCCGTCATGTTGGGCCTGCCCGTGGTGTGATAGCGCACTGCATCGAGTATCTCTTCATCTTCAATTTGATACATTTGTTTTCCAATATGCGCAGCGACCGGTCCGTGTAACAACAAAGGTACCGTAAGCCACTCGTCCGGGAGCGAAATTGCATGTTCTTTCACATACCGCAACAACCGATCCCTCGACCATTCGCGCGCAAAATCGTGCAACCAGGCAGCTACTTCCGCTTTGCTTGCGCAAACCCCGAAGCGATTGGCCAAATCCCGTGCCGTTTGCACAACGCCTTCGACGTGGCGAAAACGAACGTCAGACAGTTGTCTTCGCAAATCCTGAAGCAAACGATCAAGCTTGATCTCCGACATCCTTCGCCACTCCATTCGGTCCTTGCCACCAGACGTCAAGCACGCGCTCTGGAACAAGCTCACACGTATCTTGCCCGCGATCCAAACGCTGGCGCAACCACGTTGACGAGACGTCCAGTAACGGCATTTCGATCACGCCGACCTGCAAATTTGGCAACTCCTCGCGCACCTTTGCCATGGTCTGCGCAATTGGATACCCTTCACGCGCCGCCACAACAAACGGAACCAGGCTACATAGCGCGGTTGCACCACTCCATGTCGGCAGGTGTGCTAGACTGTCGGCGCCCAGCAAAAACATAAAGTCGACGCCTGGGTACCATTGCTTACATGCCTTGACGGTATCAATCGTGTAAGACGGGCGCGGCAGCCTCGCCTCGAGCGGCATCGTTCGCAAATGCGGTCGATCATGCAGCAAGGCCGAAACCATGGCGACCCGCCAAGTAAACGTGTCATCCGCAATGTCCGCTTTGTGCGGTGGACTGGGGGCGGGCAGAAACCAGACCTCATCAACCCCCGTTTGCTCATAAGCAAGCTGCGCCATCGTCAAATGACCTACATGCGGCGGATCAAAAGTGCCACCAAACAGCAACACCTTTTTGGCTGACGTCGCGGGCAGTGGCTCCGATTGCGAACGATGTAAGTCGCTTTCAGTATACCACACCCCATTTTCGCGGTTCATTGTGCCCCTCGCTCCTTGTTGAGCGCGCTATACACCGCATCCGCCATCACCTGCGCCGGCGCCTTTTGCGAAAGCCACCACTCATACGCATCGACGCCTTGCCAAATCAACATCGAAGCGCCGTCGACCACCGTCGCTCCCGCTTCCTTCGCCATCCTCAAAAACGTCGTCTCAAGTGGCCGATACACAATGTCTTGCACAAGTTGACCAGGGCTAAATACCGTAGGATCGTCGATTGGGGACATATCGGCATTCGGCCACATGCCTAGTGGCGTACATTGAATTACCGCATTGGCATCAGCAACCGCCTGATGTCGATCCGCCCACGCAACATGACGCAGATGCAGCCGATCGCCAAATTGCTTGTCCAACAGCAAAACTGCCTCCGCGCGCCGCGCGGCGATCCCAACGTCTATCCCAGGGCGATGGATGGAGAGTGCCGCAAGAATGGCCTGGACACTGCCGCCAGCGCCGAGGACAACGACGCGCAACGGCTCTTGCGGCATCGCGTGTTCGACGGACCGCCACCAACCACTGACGTCCGTGTTATGCCCGACGGCGCCTGTGGATGTGAATCGGACGACATTCACAGCTTGAACCAGTTCCGCTTCTTCTGTGCGCTCTGACACCCAAGCAAAAGCCCCGAGTTTATGCGGAATGGTCACGTTCACGCCGACGGCACCAAGAGCTTTCAGGCCGCGCAGCGCATCACTTAAGTCTTCCGGCTCGACGCGGAATGGCACATAGACCGCCGAAATACCCTCGGCTGTAAAGGCTGCGTTCATCATCGCGGGCGACAAGGAATGGGCAACCGGGTTGCCAAGGACCCCGAACAGCTTCATCGTTCCTCTCCCCTTTGCGCGTCTGCCTCCATGCGCCGCGACAGGTCGCCTACCAAACGCGGACGCAAACTCGGCCGAAGCCATGACGGCACGCTCAACACGCCGTCAAACGGCCGTCCAGACAGTGCAATCCAGCCGAGTCCCGGGATCACAATATCGCTGCCACGCCCCGAGATGGCGAGGCTTCCACGCGCAGACGGTTCGCCACGGCGGACGCGCTGTAGGCGAATGCTACGGCGATTCGCAAAGTCTGGGCGACATACGGCACATGGAACTTGTAGGATATCGTCCTGATGCCGCTCCCAAATCTCATCCGCGCGAGACAGCTTCGTGCGGTGAACCGGTAAGTCGTTTGCGACATACAGGACAATCGGTTGTCTGTCTCCCCGTTCAAAATCCAACCGAACAATCCCGCCCAAAAACAGCGTCTGCTCTGGATTGAGCTGATACACGCGGGGACGCAAGCGACTTTGCGGGACGACGATCCGCAGGCAATCGACACACAGGCGTTCAATGACGCGCGCTTCGTGAACCAGACCCGGCGTGTCGTATAGCTCAATCCTCCCGTGACGACCAGCGATTTCGAGCCGGGACAGAGCCAATGTCGTCCCCGGTCGACGGGACACCGTATACGGAGCCTTTTTGTCGCTGAGCCTGCCAGCAATGGCATTAAGCAGTGTCGACTTACCCGTATTTGCCATCCCAACCACGTAAACGGGTCGTTCCGTTTCCCACTCGACAAGACCAAGCACTTGTTCGATCCCAAGCTGCTTTTCGGCGCTGACAAACAAAACATCACTCACCGGCACGCGCGTGCGTTCCACCTGCCCGCGAATCCAATCGGCCAGGCGCGTGTACTGTACACGTTCCGGCAGCAGGTCGACTTTGTTGACGACAACCACAACTTCGCTGTTGAGAACAAAGCGAGCCAGATTCGGTACGAGACTGCCAGCGAGATCGAACACGTCAACCACATAGAGGACGAGGCCTGGTCGCTCGAAGATCTGCGCGACTTGCGCCTGATACGTCGATTCATCGACAGTCACGGGCAGAAATTCTCCATAGTGGCGTATGCGAAAACATCGCCTGCACAAGACATCCGGTTTGCCAACGGCGCTTTCAGGAACGAAACCGGGCTTGTCCTCGTCCGTGCTTTGCAAGGGCGCACCACACCCGAGACAAACAATCTCAGCGACCATCTTCCGACCTCCCAACGCGCACGACATGTGGGCGCTTGAGTCCACGACTGCGCAACATCATCAAGGCGACGCGCTCCATCATGCGCACCGCTTTCGTACCCCACCACTCTTTAGGATCCAGTGGCAGGACCAAAATACTGTACATGCCAAGCCGATTGGCTCCTTGAATATCCGTAAACAACTGATCTCCGACCATCACGGCAGCTTCCGGTGGGAGTTGGAATCGCTCCAAAGCCATGCGAAACCCTGTCGACTTCGGCTTGCGAGCGCCAGCAACGGCAGGCAATCCAGAAGCTCTGGCAAAAGCGTCGACCCGTGCCTCGCCGTTGTTGGAGACGATGCAGACATGAAATCCTTTGGCGTGCGCCATTTTCAGCCAATCCGCAAGTTTCTCAGGCACCTGCGGATGGTTCCAGGGCACCAAGGTGTTGTCGAGATCGGTCAGGATCAGTCGCTTTCCCCGGCGCCAAAGGTCTTCTAAGTCGATTTCGTAAATGGAACGCACATACTCGTCCGGCATGAGCCGAGACAAAACTCCCACAATTCTCACCCAATTCTAAGGCCGTTCACATATGACGGTAAGACATGATAGCATAGCCGCCAGAAAAAGCATAGTTTGCAAAACAGCCAAACCGTCCACTTGGGCTTCAGAAGCCCGTACAGACAGCTTGGCTGCAAACGTCCTCATTTACACAGGTGAATCGGATTGCGAGGCCTTGCCACTTCGCATATTCTCATACAATTTACCCAAGGCGCGATGTTCAATGCGCGATACGTAGCTGCGCGAGATCCCCAATTCCTTTGCGATTTCACGTTGCGTGCGCTCTTCTCCGTCAGGAAGGCCAAAACGCTTGCACAAGACCTCGCGCTCTCGCGCAGGCAGCATCGGCAGACACTCGTACATCTTTTGCTTCTCCCATGACAAATCCACTGTATCGACAACTTCGTCAGGGTCGGAACCCAGTAAGTCGGCTAAGGTCATCTCATTGCCGTCCTTGTCGGTGCCAATGGGATCCGATAGCAATGCGTCCCGGCGATGCTTTTTTGTGCTCCGCAGATACATCAGAATCTCATTCTCAATGCACCGTGCGGCATAGGTCGCCAGCTTCGTGCCTTTGTCGGCACTGTAACTTTCTACGGCCTTGATGAGCCCAATGGTGCCAATGGATATAAGGTCCTCCTGATCTTCGCCTGACGTTTCATATTTTTTGGCCAAATGTGCGACCAGACGTAAGTTGTGTTCGATAAGCAAGTTGCGAGCAGATGTGTCGCCCTGTGTATGGCGGGCGATGGCTTCCCGCTCCTCCTCAGCAGACAGAGGTTGAGGAAAGGCGCCATTCTTTACATATGAAACAAAGACTGAAACATCCTTGAGCACAAGTGCCAGCAGCGTCAAAATACCAGACAGAACGCCCACCTCCGGTCGACCGTTGTCGGGTGTGACGCTGCTAACTGTATGCGAGCTGGACAGAATTTCTGCTACGATTCGACGAGATACCGCTATGGAATCGTCATCATCTCGCCTCTTTCGCTACCCATGGTAAAATCGCCGTCGCGCGCATGCCGTGATCGCCCGCCACCGCCAACGTCAAGCTGCCACCGTGCGACAGACATCGTTCCCGCACGGAGCGCATCCCAGCCTCCTCCTTCAGGGTTGCCACATCCCTGAACACGCCATCATCGGTCACCTCAAGCACCACGCTGCTGTTTTCGCGGTACAAACGCACGTCAATGCTGCCGGCTTCTGCATGTTTGGCTGCGTTGGTCAGCAATTCTTGCAAGATGCGGTAGAGTGTCGCCGTGATACGTGTCGGTAATTCGTCGATGGCAATGGACATGTCGCATGTGCACGGAATCTGGAACTTACGCTCGAAACGCTCCACCACATTGCGCAGCAACCCGCAATCGATACCATGTTCCATGGAATCGCCCATGACCGTGACTGTACGCCTGAGGTCCGTAAGAACGTGGCGTGCCTCTGCAACTGCCTCGTCACACAGCCTGGCCGCGTCGTCTTGCCGGCCTGTGTGGGAGGCCGTGCGGATCGCCTCCAATTGGACGATCAGCGATGTCAATTGCCGCTCAATCCCATCGTGCATATCCCGCGCCAACCGCAAACGCTCAGCATCTGCCTCGAGACGCACCGCCGCTTCCGTCTCCCTGGCCAACATGGCGTACGCGTGAACAAGATGCTCGTGCTCGCGGCGTCGCAGTGCCCCAGCGCGCACTCCAAAGAAAAGCACGACAAGGCCGAACCCCTCGACTGCCGCAGGGATAGGCGACATGCCGCTCGTCAGCACGACGAGTAAGCTCACCAAGGCATACAAAATGGTCAACAGCGGATCGATCACGTCCATCGTCGAGGCAAGCCAACCTAACAGCGGCCATAAGGCGTCCGTCGCGTGGTGTAACGGCTGGTCTCCCAATATCACCAAGGCCGCGACGAGCGCCAACGCACCACCCGTCACCCATGGGGCCCAGCGTCGACTGCGCTCGTCGACAAGCCCGAGGATCATGGCGCATTGTCCGAAAATCAGAACATCGTATAAGGTGCGCAAGACAAACGAACCGTGCGCAAGCGGCAAGTAGACAATCAGCATGACAATTGCGCCCACGAGCCGCCTCATCCAAAACCCGATGTCGCGGCCTGCAAATCGCCGCGACTTCTCCGATTGGGTTGTCTCCCATACACGCGTAATTCCGAACTGTCGTTTCATGCATTCATCATAACAGAAGCTGGTGATGCCAACCATGCCTTGGCGATTGCCAGAACGTCCCGGTGCGCTTTCGCGCTCGGCTCGTCATGTACTGTAATCGCGAAAGCAGACGACGGATGACCTCCTGTCATGCGATAGCCGACTATCCAAGCGTTGACGCGGCCGCTTCCCAGTTCGGCGGTGCCACTCTTTGCCGCAATTGCAAACGTGTGCAAGGCATACAACGTCCCGTGCGGATCGTGCACAGCTTGCCACATCGCCTGTCCGATCACGCCAGCCGCATAGCGATCACAAGCGCGTTTGGCAGGCGGTGGGGCCATAGACACCCAACGTTGACCAGCGCGCCAGCCGAGCACGAGCCGCGCAGGCCTGTACTCGCCGCCAGAGGCCACCGTTGCCGCCAAAAGCGCACCCGCGAGCGGCGTCATGCGCACATCCTCTTGACCAATTGCCGTATTCGCCAAAAGCCCAGGATCATCTCCGCGGCGGCGGAAGACGATGCCGTGCGCCGCCTCAGGAACGATCCCTTGCGATCCGGATAGAGCCTCCAGACCTGTAGTCAACAGCCCGAACCGACTAGCGGCTTTTTCGATTGCGGTGTGGCCGAGACGAACCCCAAGTTCGGCAAACGTCACATCGCATGACTGGGCGATGGCGTCTACCAGCGAAACGACACCGTGCACGCGCCAACAGTGCATCGCGACGTGTGGTAGGTGAGCCACGCCATCGCAAGAAAATGTCTCCTTCGCCCGCGCGACATGCGTGTCGAGGGCCGCCGCTGCCACCACCAGTTTGAACACTGATCCCGGCGCGATGGCCGTCAAAGCATCGCTTTGGACGCCGTGCGCCGCCGAAGCTACGACCAAAGCGTCCCGGTGGTGCAAGTCGACTTCGACTATACTGGCGTGGCGTAGACCGCGATCGCGTAGGATTTTCTCCGCCTGCATCTGCATGCGGGCGTCGAGCGTTGTCACGACATCGGCGCCGCGCCTTGGCAGTAAACCATAACCTCCGGCATATCCAGATAACGGATTAGGCCGACCGTCCGCCATATCCAAGTGGCCGACCATCGCCGGTCGGCGCGATCGCAGGACGGCGTCCAAAGCTTGTTCAAGCCCACCGCGTCCTTCCTCGGGCACGGCCAACTGCGGGTTCGGCCAAACGTCTGGCTTTCCGACACGCCCCACCAATTCCGGAGCTAAGGCTACACCACGCTTCCCTACAGGGCAGTTCGCTGGCAACCATGGCGTGCCATCGCGAAATCGAATCACGCCACGACCATCCGCGACCATTTGCGTGCGAAAATGCTCCATGTCGATTCGCCAGCGCTCGCCGTGGAGATTTGACTCCATACCACGGCCCAGCCGCAAACACGCCATCACCGCAACCAACTTCAGCGAAAGGGCCAGAATAGCTGCGAGCCACACCCCGTGAATAAACAAAAGCCGGCGTTTGGACGCCGGCGTATCGCTCCACCACTGCATAACATCGCCTCACGCGTGAAGGGTGCAAAAAGAGCCTTCACCGGTTGACTTTACCATATCCAGTAGGAGCGTCTGTTATGTGATCATTTCTCGGGAAACGTTAGCTGTGCGCATGCTGTAAATTCTGCTCGCGCAACATTTCATTGTGCAACTGCTGTGCATAAGTCTTGGCAAAGTAGTGTTCTCCACTGCCGTCGCCCTTCGCAACATAATACAGATACTGCGTGTGCGCCGGATGCAACACCGCCTCGATGCTCGCCAGGCCTGGACTGCAAATCGGACCGGGTGGCAAGCCCGTCACCAAGTACGTGTTGTACGCGTTTTTTGCGTCCATAATATCCGCATCGGTCACGACTGCAAGATGATGCCCTATGGCATAGTCAACGGTCGCATCGATTTGTAATCGCATGTGCAACCGCAAACGATTGTCGATCACGCTCGCGATAAGCGGCCGCTCCTGCTCAACCTCGGCCTCGTTTTCAATGAGCGACGCTTCCGTGACCACCTGATTCAAAGACAGTCCCTCGGCTCGCATCAACTTGAGGTTGGCTGGTGTAAGCACGCGTGTCGCGAAGTCGTTTAACATTTCGTTGACGATGTCCTGCGGATTCTCACCGCGCAAAAACTGGTACGTATCTGGAAACAAGTAACCCTCAAGTCGGTAACGGATTTGCTTGCGCCCAGCGAGTTGTTGCAGAAACGGTTGCGTATAATCGCTGGCTTGCACGGCGCGCAAAAACGATTGCGCTGTGCAGACGCCGTCTCTCTGCAGTGTGGCTGCGATGTCAGCGATATCGTAGCCTTCTGGGATGGTGACGTTCACGGCTTCCAAAATGACATCGCCACCTGACAGCTTCGCGAAAATATGCGGAATCCCCATGTTCGGAGACAGCGCGTATGTTCCTGCCTGGATGACAAGCGCGCCGTGTAAACGTCCATATAGTGAGAACGCCGTTGCACTGCGCACCAAACCCCGTGCTGCCAAATCTTTGGCCACGGCACCGACGCTTTCGCCTGTGTGCACGACGACCTTTGTAAGCGACGTGCGCGACGATACCGGAGCAAGACTCGTTCGGTACCAACCAACGACCACACAGACGACAGATACAACGAAAATCACGAGCGCCAGAGCGATTCGACGCAACCGCTTGTCCAACCAGCTCTGACGCGCCTTCTTTGCCATTGTTTCACCTTCCGTCCAAGCCAGAACCAGATGCCCTCAGCGATGTGCGTCCAGGTAGTTTTGTAACAAAATCGTCGCTGCTACTGCATCAATGATGCTGCGCCGACGCTTTCGCCGCACATCTCCTTCCAGCAGCGCCCGCTCCGCGCTGACGGTCGTTAACCGCTCATCAAAAAGTTCTACCGGGATACTCACTCGTTCGCGCAATTGCTGCGCGAATAAAGCGGCTTTCTGCGCCTTCTCGCCGACTTCCCCTTTCATCGTGATGGGATTGCCCACGATGATCCGTTCCACACCATGCTCCACGACCAGCCCCGCGATGACATCGACAACCTGTTCGTCCGTCTCACGCTGAATGACGGTCAGCGCCGACGCGATAAGCCCTGTCGGATCCGACAGGGCTATCCCGACGCGCCGTTCACCATAGTCAACGGCCAAAGTCCGCATCGCCATGAAGTGCGGCATAGGCCCGCACCAGCTCTTCAATTAAATCGTCTCGTTCGATCCGCCGAATCGTGTTGCGTGCATCTAGGTGGCTTGTGATATATGCGGGATCTCCGGAAATCAGGTAGCCGGCAATCTGGTAAATCGGATTGTAGCCTTTTTCCTTCAAGGCGCGATACGCCACCTGAAATGCGTGACGCGCCTCGGCGTTTTCCGATTTCGTCTCAAACCGCATCGTGCTGTCAAAATCCTGGTTTGTCAAAGCCCGCACCTCGCTCGAGCGTCAGCCGACGCAAGAATAGCTTCGTCCCTTAGTTCGGCTCAGACCGCCCGATCTCCTGCGACGGCCTCCACAATTTCCGCAACTTTTTCGATCGCGGCACTCAATTTCTCCGGATCGCGTGCGCCAGCTTGTGCCAGATCGGGGCGTCCACCGCCACCGCCGCCGGCAATAGCCGCGACCTGCTTGACGATTTGGCCTGCATGGAATCCTTTTTCCTGCAGATCCTTGGAAACCGAAGCCACAAATTGAACTTTCTCATTGTGCACGGAACCGAGGACGACCATGTATGTCTCGCGCCCGACGCGCAGCTCGTCAACCAGTTGGCGCAACCCTTCCATGTCGACATCCCTTAAAGCCGCGCGAATTACCGGAATGCCGGAGATGTTCTCTTCCCGCTTAGCAAGATCGGCGACACGGCCGTGGTTGAGCCGAGCCTTGGCGGACTCCAACTCGCGCTCCAGCGCACGCGTCTCCTCGATCACGCGCCCAACGCGATCGACCACCGTCGCCGGGGTCGCTTTGATCAACTGTGCGACCTGACGCAACTGTGCCTCGCGCTCCCGTGCCACGCTATAGGCATGGCGCCCTGTCACGGCTTCGATGCGTCGCGTTCCACTGCCGATGCCGGTCTCCGAGACGATGAGGAACTGGCCAATCAATCCAGTCCGCGCGACGTGGCAACCGCCACACAACTCGATGCTCTCGCCAGCTTGCACGACGCGCACCCGTTTGCCGTATTTCTCGCCGAACAGGGCCATCGCACCGAGCGACTTGGCATCGTCGATGTCCATTTCGCGAATCACCACATGGTGATCTCGCCAAATCGCATCATTGACATGAGCCTCGACCTTCGCCAACTCCTCGTCCGTAAGCGGTCCAAAGTGTGAAAAGTCAAAGCGCAGCCGCTCTGGTTCGACGAGCGATCCCGCTTGTGCGACGTGCGTGCCAAGGATTTCGCGCAATGCCCTGTGCAAGAGGTGTGTAGCCGTGTGATTTTTGACCGTGTCACGGCGCAAGTCTGCATCGACATGGGCGCGCACGGAGTCGCCTTGGTGTAAGGACCCGTCGATGACGCGAATTGTCATCACATTCTGCCCATGAGGCGCTTTGCGCACGTCGAGGACTTCCGCCCGCCCGCTCGCGCTGACAATCTCGCCGCGATCGGCGACTTGCCCGCCACTCTCCGCGTAAAATGGCGTCACGTCGAGAACGACCTGTGCCTCGCTACCGACACTGACCCCATCGACGCGCTCGCCGTCTTGTACGAGTGCGACGATTTCCGCGTCCACGGTCAATTCCTCATAACCTACAAATTTCGATGGCTGATCGATGGTCTCTAGCGCACCGCGCTGACTCTGCATGCCCTCTGCCACCTGCCGAGCCTGGCGCGCACGCGTCCGCTGTGCCTCCAGTTCCGCGTCAAAGCCATCGCGATCGACCGTAAAGCCCGATTCTTTGGCGATCTCGACGGTCAAGTCAATCGGGAAACCATACGTGTCGTACAGTCGGAAGGCGTCTGTCCCGCTGATCACCGTCTCACTCTTCGCCCCAAGCTCGGCCATCAATTCGGACAGCAAAGCCTCGCCCCCGCTGAGCGTCTCGTGGAACCTCTCTTCTTCGGTGCGGACGACGCGCTCAATAAGGCTTCTCTTTTCGCGGATCTCTGGGTAATCTTCCCCCATGATCTGATCGACGACGGCGACGAGTTGGTACATAAACGGCTTTTCGATGCCGAGTCGACGGCCGCTGCGCACCGCGCGGCGCAGCAAGCGGCGAATGATGTAACTGCGGCCTTCGTTGCCGGGAAGCACGCCATCGCCGATGGCAAATGTCACCGTGCGCAAATGATCTGCGACGATTTTGAAGTGAATATCATCCTCGTCTGACTCACCGTAGCGCCGACCCGCGATCTCGCCTGTGCGATCGATAATGGGCCGGAACAAATCGGTTTCAAAATTGTTGGCAACGCCCTGTAACAGGGAAGCGAGGCGCTCGAGTCCGGATCCTGTGTCGATATTCCGCTTTGGCAGAGGCGTATACTCCCCGTCTGCACCTTTGTTGAACTGTGTAAACACGAGATTCCAGATTTCCAGAAAGCGATCGCAGTCACAACCGGGCTTACAATCGTCCGCACCGCAACCAAACGCTTCTCCGCGATCATAAAAGATTTCCGAGCATGGGCCGCATGGGCCTTCACCAATTTCCCAAAAGTTGTCCTCTGTACCGCGATAGATGCGGTTTTCCGGCAATCCAACCTGGCGGTGCCAGATCTCAAACGCCTCGTCGTCTTCGACGTGAATGGTCACCGAAATGCGCTCCGGTTCCATCTCGAGCACCTGCGTGAGAAATTCCCATGCCCAGGTGATGGCCTCTTTTTTGAAATAATCCCCAAATGAAAAATTCCCCAGCATCTCAAAGAAGGTCTGGTGCCGAGCGGTATGGCCAACTTCTTCGATGTCGTTTGTACGAATGCATTTTTGCGCATCGACAATGCGCGGAATTTCAGGGATTTCACGACCATCAAAATACGGTTTGAGCGGCGCCATGCCGGCGTTGATCCATAAAAGCGTTGGATCGTCGTGCGGGACTAAACTAAAACTTGGCAACACCTGATGGCCGCGCGCTGCGAAAAACGATTTGAATGCGCGGCGAATTTCTTGTCCAGTGAGCGATTTCATAGAGAACGTATCCTCCCTTAACTCTCTCGTTTGTCAAAGAAAACGAGAAGATCGCAAAAAGCCCCCGTCCCCTCAGGGACGGGAGCTGTTTTTCACCCGCGGTACCACCCTGGTTACAAGCTAGGAGCTTGTCCCTCTTCGCTGTAACGGGCACACCCGGCATGCGTTTGTCAGCATGCGCTTGGAAGTAGCTTCGGCCGGCCACCCGGGGCGGCTCCCACCTGATGCCCGCCCTCTCTGAACGAGTGGATGTCGACGTACTCAGCTTCCGCATCGCTTTGTCGATTTTTGATTCTATCGGTCTCGCGGGCCGCTGTCAATTCACTTCGGGACGCGCGATCGGCGCTCGTTTGCCCAACTGGTCCAAACGACTTTTAGTACGGCCAGTGTCGGTACCGCAAGGATGAGTCCGACCACGCCAGCAAGTTCACCGCCGATCAGCAACGCTGCGACAATTGCCATGGGATGCAATTTTAAGGTGCGGCCCATGATTTGTGGCGAAATGAAGTTACCTTCGCACTGCTGAACCGCGATATTGACGATGACAACCTTGATCAAAAGCGCAGGGCTCACAGTCAACGCGATGATGACCGCGGGCGCGATACCAATAATGGGGCCAAGATACGGAATGATGTCAGCGATGGCCAAAAAGAGGGCGAGTAAGAGCGCGTAAGGCATGCCGATGATCAAGTAACCGATGAAAGCAAGAATGCCAATCGCCAACATCACAAGAAACTGGCCGCGGATATAGCCGCCTAAGGTCTCGTCGATGCCGTGCAGAATGATGCGAACGCGGCGTTTATAGCGAACAGGCGCCAATCCCACCATGGCCCGGCCAATCGCTTTAGCGTCCTTCAACATGTAAAACACGAGAAAAGGAACGATGAACGCCATGAAAATGGCATTGATGGTACTGCTGATGAACGAAAAGATCCCTGTGGGTGCCGTCTCAAACCGATGTTCCAGTTGTTGCAAGGCATTTTCGAGACCTACGCGAACGGTGTTGGGGAGATATTGCTTACGGCTATTCACCATATCCATCCAGTGGCTGATTTGCGCCGTGATCGCAGGGAAGCTGCTGACAAGTTGTGATATCTGCCGGGAAATCACAGGCACGGCGTTGAGTACCCCGACGACCACCAAGATGGCGAATGTGAAGTAAATGCACAAAATAGCGGCACTGCGCGGAACGCGCCGGCGATGTAGCAACTCGACCACAGGCTGAAGGATGTAACTAATGATGAGAGCCGCGAGAAAGGGATAAAAGACGGTGCTGATGACGGCCCAAATGTCCATGAAAAATCCCCGCAATAGGCCAAACAAGTAGATGCACAAAAGCGTCGCCGCGACCGACAGGGCGACTCGAAAATAGCGACTTGTCGGCAACACCGAGCACCTCCGGGGGAATTTTGGCCATATCCCATAGACCCGTGGACAAGGCTCTTCACAGTATATGCAACTTTGCGTTCCATCATTTGCTATATGATAAATTCGCTTCGAGATTCGAAGAGGCTTGTGTATACTGAAGACAAGTTATCACAGGAAGGTGAGGTCATTGCCATATTTGGCCGTCGCCGCCGGAGGATTTGTCGGTGCCATATTGCGTTACGCGATCAGCGAGTGGGTCGGAACGGCTCACGGTTTCAACGTCGCCACACTCCTCATCAACTGGGCGGGTTGCTTGGTGCTCGGATGGTTAAACACGATGACCAGTGAACGACTGCCTATTCACCCACACATTCGGCTGGGCATTGGCACGGGCCTCATCGGCGCGTTCACGACGTTTTCCACGTTTACGGTCGACGCATGGAAACTTTATCAGGTCGGACAAGTTGACCTTGCTCTTCTCTACATATTGCTGTCTGTCGGTGGCGGTTTACTCTTCAGCTATGCTGGATTTCGAATCGCGGACGGCATGTTTCGCGCCGGCGCTCGCTAGGAGGATCACGACGTGACGTACATGACCATGTTATGGGTCGGAATCGGAGGCGTCGTGGGGGCACTGCTGCGCTACCAAATCTCGCGTGCCATTAACGCTCGGACAAGCTCCCCATTCCCTTGGGCGACTCTCGCCATCAACCTGAGCGGATCGTGGCTTCTTGGTTGGCTGACGAGTCACCTGCACAAACTTGTTCCTACCTTGCACAACGTCCCGATGCTGGTCTTGGGCGTGGGGCTATGCGGGGCTTATACGACATTCTCAACCTTTTCCTATGAAGCGGTAAGCCTTTTTCGCGCTCGTCAAGAGATTTTGTCGCTCACGTATGTGACGCTGTCTTGCCTGGGTGGATTGGCATTGTCCGCCATGGGCTTATACGGTTTGCCACACAGCCATCCATAAATCAAAAGGACGGCCAATTGCCGTCCTTTTGCATCTGCCTATCCCAATCGGCTCAAGCGCCGGTTCCATATTCCAATGCGTTGGACGGATGTTCGACCACGATCAATGAACCGTCCTCGGCCACCTCGTAGACGCGGACTTCATCACCAGACACGTTGAACTCCGCGAAGCAGCTCCAGCAATAGTACTGATTTGCACCAATTTTGCCGATATCCCGGCTTGTGCAACTCGGACACCGCATTCCTAGGTCCCCCCTTCTCGCAAATGGAAGGCGCACCTCGGCTACGCCATCGTTCCCGTTGGATATAATTTCGCAATTGATCAATAGCTTTCCCAAGATGGATAATTGCAAAACCAAATTTCAGCTTGCGAAATATATACCGAACGAGATTCCTGGTCAATGGTACGCCTATGGTTGAACGTTTGCAATGCAGAAACTGGTTAACAGAGCCGAAGTGGCTTACGAAATGTCACGAAACTGTGAAACGTGAACGAATCAATTGGACACATTCCTTTACGACACGAGCGGCCTGCTTGATTTCGTCAATAGTATTTTGCCAACTAAAACTAAAACGCACCGCTTCGCGCACATGTCCCAGTCCACAGGCCTCTATGACGTGACTTGGCTCCAGACTTCCCGCTGTGCAGGCCGATCCGGCAGATGCCATAACACCCTCGAGATCCAGGCGCATCAACAAGACATCGTTGCGCACGCCGTCGAAGGCGACATTCAAAATCGATGGCGCAGCGTCCGGCGGACTCAACCGATGCACGCCAGGCACATCGGCCAAAGACGCCCAGAATACATCCCGTAGAGACGCGAGGTGCGCGACGTGATCGTCAAAGTGACTAGCCAAGACATCGATAGCTGCCGCAAAACCTATCGCACCGGCGACGTTCTCCGTCCCACCACGCCGCTTCTGCTCTTGGTTCCCCCCATACAAAAGCGGCTGCCACGGCGTATGCTTGCGCACATACAATAAGCCAATACCCTTTGGGCCATGAATTTTGTGCGCCGAAAACGTCGCCATGTCGATGTCTGTTTGCACGAGCCCAATCCGTTGTACAGGTAACGCTTGGACCATGTCGCTGTGCACGATGATTTGTGGATCATGCCGCTTGACCAGGCGAGCCATCTCTTCAACAGGCTCAATGGTCCCAAGCTCGTTGTTGATGGCCATGACACTTACCAAGGCGGTATCAGGGCGCAGACAACGAACGACGTCCGTGGGATCGACCAAGCCGTATCGATCCACCGGAACCAGCGTCACCTCCGCGCCAAGGGATTCCAGAAAGGACAACGTATGCAGTACGGCGTGATGTTCGATCGCGCTGGCAACAATGTGCTTGCGGCTTTGCTGCCGCCCCAAATAAGCGCCGACGAGCGCTGCGTTATCCGCTTCCGTACCGCCACTCGTAAAAATCAGATCGCGAGGATCGCAATCCAGCCATGTGGCGATGGTGCGCCGCGCCCGCTCGACGGCTTGCCGAGCTTGTCTGCCCGCCGTATGGGTACTGGATGGGTTGCCGTAGATGGAGGTGAGGTATGGCTCCATCGCCTTCAGAACGGTTTCTGCAAGCGGAGTCGTCGCTGCATTGTCGAGATAAATCACGCGCTCTCCTCCTTGCCAGACAGGAACAAATCAGATGTAGAACATGTATCCGTGCTCTGACTGCCCGCGCATATCGACCAAATCTTGTAGCGTTAAGGAATTCAACACGTCGTGGATGGCTTCCCGCAGGCGTGTCCAGAGCACATCGAGTCCATCGTCAATATCTTCGTCGACGATGGTAATCGGACCCTCTAAAGCAAAGATAATATCTTTAACAACGATGTCGCGCGGATTGCGGGCGAGCACGTAGCCGCCGTAAGCGCCGCGGATACTGCGGACAAAGCCTCCATTGCGCAATGGGGCAATGAGTTGTTCCAAGTAATGTTCGGATAAGTTCTGTCGTTCAGCAACTGATTTTAGCGAAATGGGCGCATCGGTCGCCTGCTTGGCGAGATCGACCAGCAGCATGAGGCCGTAGCGCCCTTTCGTCGATATCTTCACGATTGGCCGTCCCCCTCTCGATAATACGTGCGTGGTTCGACGCCAACGGGCCAATAATCTTGCTCCACGTGGTGGCCGGGGTAGTCATGTGGATAGAGATAACCCACTCCATGCCCCAACTTCTGCGCCCCACTATAGCCCGTTCCTCGCAAGTGTGGCGGCACGACGAGCGGCAAGCCGTTTTTGACGTCGGCGAGAGCCTCATTGATGGCCTTGTACGCGGCATTAGACTTGGGTGCCGTCGCCAAATACGTCGTCACCTGCGACAAGATGATGCGCGCCTCGGGCATGCCGATGGCCATGGCAGCCTGCCAGCCACTTACCGCCAGCGTCAACGCAAATGGATCGGCATTGCCGATATCCTCCGCGGCCAAAATCATCAGCCGCCGGGCAATGAACGCCGGATCCTCCCCACCCGCCAACATTTTTGCAAGCCACAAGACGGCGGCATCCGGATCGGATCCGCGAACCGACTTAATGAACGCTGAAATCGTATCGTAATGTTCGTCGCCCGATTTATCGTAGCGCACACCGCCAGCCGACTGCAGGGCGGCCTCGACCTGTTCGACACCGATCTGCGTCTGTCCATCTTCGCCAATGGACGCCGCGAACGCCGCCAGTTCGAGTAAATTCAGGGCCCGGCGCGCATCGCCGCCTGCCTGCAGGCAGATTGCCCGGCGCGCGTCAGACGTTAGTTGCACATGCATGCGGCCGAGCCCACGTTCTTCGTCACTACAGGCCCGGTCAAGTAAAACACCAATTTCCTCTACCGTCAGCGGTTCCAAGTGAAACACGTGCGATCGCGAAACCAAAGCAGAGTTGACTTCGAAGTATGGGTTTTCCGTCGTCGCCCCGACCAAAATCAACAAACCAGCTTCGACGTGTGGCAACAATGCGTCTTGCTGGCTCTTATTGAATCGATGAATTTCATCGAGAAACAACACCGTGCGTCGAGCGTATAGCTCTTGTTGCTCCTTTGCCGCATCCACCGCTTTCCGAATGTCCGCAACACCTGCCGTCACGGCATTCAACTGCACAAAGCTGGCCTTCGTCTGGTGGGCAATGACCTGTGCCAATGTCGTCTTGCCTGTCCCTGGCGGGCCAAACAAGATGATGGATTGCATCCTATCCTGCTCAATCATCCTCCGCAATAACCCCCGCGCCCCCACGATGTGCGCGTGGCCGACCACTTCATCCAGCGAAGTTGGCCGCATGCGGTAGGCAAGCGGTGCGGCATCGGCGCGATCGCGCTCGGACGCCATCGCGAACAGATCCATTGCATCGCCTCTTTCCTGGCGTAAACAAGCAAATTCCTAGTCATCCACTCAGCTTTATACGATTATACACCGCAATCGCGCTTCCGTAAAAACAGAAGGAGCAGGGCCCATTCGCCCTGCCCACCTCGTCGTCTTACCCATGATGGCGGACACGTAGATGCAACACTTTAAGCTGCTCTTCGGACACTTCGCCCGGTGCGTCCATCATCAAGTCGGTGCCGCTCGCCGTCTTCGGAAATGCAATGACATCGCGCAACGACTTGGCTCCTGCAAGCAGCATGATGATGCGATCCAAGCCAAAGGCAATGCCACCGTGCGGAGGCGTGCCGTATTCAAATGCGTTCAACAGGAAGCCAAACTTGTCGTACGCTTCCTCCTTCGTGAACCCAAGCGCCGCGAACATCTGCTCTTGAATCTCCCGGCGATAAATGCGCATCGATCCGCCGCCGATCTCAAAGCCGTTGAGGACCATATCGTACGCCTGCGCCCTCACCTTGCCGGGGTCTGTGCCTAACAGCGGAATATCTTCCTCGCGCGGCATCGTGAAAGGATGATGTTCAGCGACCCAGCGCTTCTCCTCTTCGTCGTACGACAGAAGAGGGAAATCGGTGATCCATAAAAACTTGTACGCGTTAGGATCGGCAAGCCCGAGCGTCTGGCCAAGATGGCTACGCAGTGCCCCAAGCGCTGGTAGCACTTGTTTGCGCGATCCGGCACCAATCAGGATCAAATCGCCAGGCTTCGCCTTCGCACAATCGGCGATGGCCTGGAACTGCTCGTCCGAGAAAAACTTGCTGATGGACGAGCGAAAACTGCCATCTTCGAGAACGGCGATGTAGGCAAGACCGCCGAGTCCGTAACCCTTCACAAAGTCGACGAGATCGTCCGTTTGCTTGCGGCTGTACCCCGCACAGCCGGGCGCGACCAAGGCCTTAAGAACCCCACCCTTTGCCAAAACGTCAGCAAACACGCGGAAATCGGTACCCGCAAGCACGTCGGCGAGATCGACAAAAGCCATGTCGAAACGCAAGTCCGGCTTATCGGACCCGTATTTGTCCATCGCCTCGGCATACGGGAGACGCTGAAATGGCCGCGGCACTTCGACGCCAGCGACATCGCGCAAGACGTTGGCAACCATCTCCTCCATCATGTCTTGCAAAGCCGCCTGTGGCAAGAACGACGTTTCAATATCGAGCTGGGTGAACTCGGGTTGCCGATCCGCCCGCAAATCTTCGTCGCGGAAACAGCGTGCAATTTGGTAGTACCGCTCAAACCCGGACACCATCAGCAATTGCTTAAAGATCTGTGGCGATTGTGGCAACGCGTAGAACTCACCTGGTTGCAGGCGACTCGGTACCAGATAATCACGAGCGCCTTCAGGCGTACTTTTCGTCAAAATTGGGGTCTCGATTTCCAAAAAGCCGTGATCGTCCAAGTACTGGCGGAACGCACGAATGATGCGGTGGCGCATCATCAGAATGCTCTGCATCTCGGGGCGCCGCAAGTCCAAGTAACGGTGGCGCAGCCGCACCGTTTCGTCGACTTCGACGCCGTCCTGGATATAAAATGGCGGGTTTTTCGCCGTGTTTTCGATCACGATGTCGCGCACCACGACTTCGATTTCACCGGTTGCAATCTTCGGATTGATGGTCTCTGCATCCCGCTTTTCCACCGTGCCCTCGATGGCGATCACGAACTCGTTACGCAATTTATCTGCCGCTTCCATCGCATGCTCCGGCGTGCCCCGGCCGCGATCGAACACAAGCTGAACGATCCCCGAGCGATCGCGCAGGTCGACGAACACCACGCTCCCAAAATCGCGCCGGCGCTGTACCCAACCAGCCAGCACGACAGATGTCCCTGGCAGCGCCGCCAGAGTGTCTGCCACCCAATGACTGCGTGTTAGACGATGCATCACCTGTTGCTCCACAATCACCACTCACTTCCCCCTTGTTCAATGGCATCCGCCAGCTCGGCAAACGGAATTTCGCGCTGTACACCTGTGGCGAGCTGCTTGACCGTCGCCTTGCCAGAGGCCAGCTCGCTTTCCCCTATCATGATGACAAATCGCGCCTGTAGCCGATCCGCCAACTTCAACTGCGACTTCAGGCTGCGCCCTTGATAGTCTCTGTCCGCACGCAGCCCCAAGCGGCGCAATGACTTAAGCACGGCCATCGCCGTATGTTCGGCACCCCGGTCGGCAACTGCCACAAACGCATCAAGCCCCACCGTGCGGCCGATTTGCACGTTTTGCGACGCCAACACGGCGATTGCGCGTTCGATCCCGCCAGCAAAGCCGATGCCAGGTGTCGATGGCCCGCCTAATTCCTCGACCAGGCCGTTATAGCGACCACCGCCGGCGATGGTGGAAAATCCCGGGGTCGTAATCTCCCACGCCGTGCGCGTATAGTAATCGAGCCCGCGAACGAGATTTTTGGCAATCTCGAACGGAACATCCATCGCCCGTAAATAGCCCTGTACCTGCTCAAAATGATCCTTGCACTCGTCGCAAAGGACATCGACGATGTATGGGACGTTCGCTTCCCGCAACACTGCCTGGCAAGATTCGTTCTTGCAGTCAAACAAGCGCAGCGGGTTCTTCTCCAATCGCACTTGGCAATCGCGGCACAATTCGTCGCGATGCGGCAATAGCCGTTCAATCATCTGCGCCCTGTGCACGGGTCGACACACGCTGCAACCGACCGAGTTGAGTTCGACGGTCAGGTTTTGCAGACCAAGGCGCTCTAAAACGGCGAGGCTGAGCGCGATGACCTCGGCATCGACCGCAGGCAGTTCTGATCCCAGCACTTCTGCGCCGTATTGATGAAACTGCCGAAGGCGTCCCTTTTGCGGTTTCTCATAGCGAAACATCGGACCGATATAATACAATTTTGCCAATGCGCCGGTGCCGTACAGCTTGTTCTCGACAAACGCCCGCACAGCACCCGCCGTGCCCTCCGGCCGTAAGGTAACACTGCGATTGCCGCGATCGAGAAACGTGTACATCTCTTTCGACACGATGTCTGTCGTCTCACCGACACCGCGTTCGAACAACTCTGTGTGTTCGAAGATAGGTGTGCGTATTTCGCCGTAGTTGGCCTTGTCCAGCACATCGCGCACCGTACTTTCAAGCGCCTGCCAAACTTCTACTTCACCCGGCAGGAGATCGACCGTGCCGCGAGGACGTTGAATCTCCATGTGTCATCCTCCTTTTCCAAGCTACCGCGGGTGCCGTGAGGATTGGCCGCGGGATCAAAAAACGCTCTTTCGTCGATGCCGGTAGATACCGGCAGGGACGAAAGAGCGCTTCCGCGGTGCCACCCTGCTTGAACGAGACGTTCCACCTCAACGGCATAACGCGCCGACGACGCGCGGCCACCTATCAGCAGCTCGCGTTTTCAGAAGCCGTCTTTCCAAACGCAGGCTGGAGTCGCTTGCAGCCACGGCGCACTCTCTCTGAAACAGCCCAAACCGCCTGTACTCTGCTTCCTCATCAAATCGATATGTTGGTTGCTATACTGAAGTGTGATTATACGGAATGGCGCATATGTGTGTCAAGCACACCCTGAGCCGGGACCTTAAGCCCGCGCTGAACAGCCATCCCCATGGCCGTTTCGGAGAGATAGAGCCGATGGTCATAACGAACGTCGCCCCCGGATGTCAAAACCGAGGAAAGCTCCTTTGCCGCCGTCGCAACAGGTCTACGCAAAACTTTTCCCTCCTGATCCCGTTTGTTTTACCGTTTCCACACGTGGCACGGCTCATGCAATGGCATCTGGAGTTGACCATCAGAGCTTGGCAGTGGAACAATAAAGGCTTAAGGAGTGGTGATAGATGGTTCTCGATCGCACACAGTCCAAACTGTGGTTTGAACGAGCACAAGCGGTTATTCTTGGTGGTGTCAACAGCCCATCGCGATCGTACAAATCAGTCGGTGGCGGTACGCCAACGGTCATGGTCCGCGGACAAGGATCACACATGTACGACGTCGATGGCAACGAATATATCGATTATCTCGCGGCATACGGCCCGTCGATTCTCGGACACGCGCATCCCGCGATCACGGAGGCGATTGCACAAGCGGCGGTCGACGGGGTGCTCTACGGAACACCAACGCCGTCCGAGGTGCTGTTCGCGGAAAAACTGCGGCAGGCCATTCCTGACTTGGAGCGCATCCGTTTTGTCAATTCCGGAACCGAGGCCGTTATGACGACGATTCGCGTGGCACGCGCCTATACGGGGCGGCGCAAGGTTTTGAAGTTTGCTGGCTGTTATCATGGCCACTCGGATGCCATGTTGGTGGCGGCCGGGTCAGGCCCATCGTCGATCGGCGTCCCCGACAGTGCAGGGGTGACCGCGAACATCGCCAGTGAAGTGATTACCGTTCCGTTTAACGATCCCGATATCTTGGCAAAAGCACTCGAAGTACACGGTACAGACGTCGCGGCAGTGCTCGTCGAACCTATTGTCGGCAACTTCGGCATCGTTCCGCCACGAGATGACCGTTATTTAGAGCAAGTCATCAATCTCGCGCATAAACACGGTGCGCTTGTCATTTTCGACGAAGTCATTACAGCATTTCGCTTCCATTACGGAAGCGCCGCGCAAATGTACGACGTGCATCCAGATTTGTACGCGCTCGGGAAGATTATTGGGGGTGGCCTGCCCATTGGCGCATATGGTGGGCGAAAGGACATCATGGAACAGGTGGCGCCGCTTGGTCCTGCGTACCAGGCTGGAACCATGGCGGGAAATCCCCTGTCGATGCGCACGGGCATGGCATGTCTCGACGTGCTGCGCGAACCGGGCATCTATGACGACATGGCGCGGCGAGCACAAGTTTTGACCGAGGCGGCCCACGAAGCAGCTAAACGTCACGGTGTCCCGATCACCATCAATCGTATGGGCGGCGCATTCACCATTTATTTCGGAAGTCATCCGGTGCGCAACTACGACGACGCCAACGCGACAGACAGCGACCAATTTGCCCGCTTCTTTCATTTGTTGGCGGATCGCAACATTTTGATTGCACCGTCGAAGTATGAAGCGTGGTTTGTCTCGGCTGTACATACCGATGAGGACATTGAACGCACCGTCGCAGTGTATGACGAGGTATTCAAAGAATTAGGGCAACACAGGCCATGACGCAAAACGCCGGGCGGCTCTGAGAAACGAGCCGTCCGGCCCACATGGTGCGTCGAAGAGAGCCACACGCAGTCTGAACGCGTTTTAACATCCATCGTCCCATCGCATTTATCCTGATTGCGATCTGTCTGGGTCAGCGCAACCTAGTCTGCCGCAATTTTTGCACGGTAAAGCAGGCTACTAATACAATGATTGCCATCACGCTGCCAAAGATCCAGTAGTAATGTGCCTGGTGAAAGCGTTTCACAAGCGTGAGCATCGGAAGTACGAAGTAAAGCGTAGAGGCAATCAGCAGTGTCCAGGGCTCGAGTACGCGGCGCACACGATACATCACAACGGTGAAAAGCGCTGCCGAAAACGTTAAAACCGCCGTCAAGCGCGCTTCAGCCGTCAAATTCCATGGTGTCATCCAGATACCAAGCGCAGGAACGAGCGTACTTTGAAACACCATCGCGCCGGTGACGTTGCCTAAAGCCAAACTGTCCTTGCCCTGTCGAATCCACACCACACTGTTTAATGTTTCTGGCAACTCTGTGGCAAGTGGAATAATCAAAGCCGACAACACAAACGTTGGCAAGCCAATTTGTAAGGCAATTTGTTCGACCCCGCCCGTCAAAATGTGTGCACCGCCGACAATGAGTGCGAGTGACACAAGAAGTTGCAAACTGACGAGACCAAAAGAAGGTTCGCCCACCCCTGGTTGCAAATACAGTGGTTTAAGATCTCCCGCGTCCGTGGTTTCTGCCTTATCGCGAAGCGTCCAAATGACAAATACGACGTACAAAAGAACAAGCGCAATGGGCACAAAGCGACGGACCTCAGTTAGGGGGAACAGGGCCGGCAACATGGATAACACATAAGCCGTTAAAAAACAGAGCATGTCACGCATGTATGCACGCCGCTGAATGTGCAGTTGGTACAGTGAATGGCCGAAGCGAAACGCCAGCGTCGCACTCGCAATGACCAATCCGCCCAACGTCGCGAGCAAAAAGGGAGCGCCGAGGATCCCGCCGATCCCAACCTGTTCCGCTTCCTTGCTGCCACCCATCAAAATAGCGGTCACCGGTACCGCCGTTTCCGGCAGCGCGGTGCCTACCGCAGCCAAAATACTCCCCACAGCGCCCTGCCCTAACCCCAACTTGTTACCGACCCACTCGATGGCGTTCGTAAAGAGTTCAGCGCCGAACAGAACCATGGCGAGCGAGAACAGAATTTGCACAATGAGCATCAAGATTCCCCCCGCGAAGCGGCACGTCCATAAAGGTCTACGCTCGCGGAGGAAACAATATGCGCATTATTGGTATTGCTTTTCGGTGCTGCGCGACCAAAATGGAAGCCAAGAAAACCACTGTGGGCGCAGACGCCATAGGCTTGGCACGAGCAAAATCACAATGGCAACCGCATAAAACTCGACAAACGTCACCCAGATGGATGGATCGGCTGACACGGCTCCTTCTAAGGCCGCTTCCACGTATAAAGGATTCAACGCGTAGAAAAAGTGCGACCACGAAAGAGTAAAGAGGTCGATTGGATTCTGCTCATACAAGCCTTTCAACCCATAACCTAAAGCGCCGAAAACAACCATCATCAGACCCACGGTGCCGTAAGAAAACACCGTGCTCCATGTCGAACGCAGCGCGATCGTCGAGAACAACACGCAAATCGTCGAGATGACGACGATGGTGAGCAACTGAAACGCCAATACGGACACAACTTCCTGCGGGACAGCCCCACCAAACAGAAAGACGAGGCT
Source organism: Alicyclobacillus hesperidum subsp. aegles (assembly GCF_027923525.1). NCBI lineage: Bacteria > Bacillati > Bacillota > Bacilli > Caryophanales > Alicyclobacillaceae > Alicyclobacillus > Alicyclobacillus hesperidum. The sequence continues at coordinate 154,088 of NZ_BSBJ01000003.1, forward strand.
ATAGACAGGCAGGGTGACCACGACTAGGAGCACCAACAAGGCGCTGGACGACAACACCTTTCCTAATAAAATGCCAATTGGTGACACAGGCGTCGTCAAGAGCACGGCGAGCGTTTTGCGCTCGCGCTCGCCACTGACGCTGCCAGCTGCAAAGGCAGGTGCTAAAAACGCGACGACCGTCATCTGCAAAAGGCTAAGCAGGACAAAAACCTGCTGGCTTTTGGTCGGCTGCACCAGGTACAGCTGCCCCTGCACATTCTCATACAGCAAGAAAAAGGTTAGTATCGACATGCCGCACAGATACGATGTAATGACAATAGGTGCTCGCGCCGTGCGCATGCGCTGATGGAATTCCTTGGCGAGCAAAGGATTGATCCGCAATCGCATCACATACCCTCCTGAATCGCAGACAACCGTAAAAACAACTGTTCGATATCCGTGGGCTGTTCACTAAATTGCGTGATCGCCATACCGTGCTGGACAAGCGTGGTCAACAGATCGGCCTGTTGGGCGAGCGTGCCTGCGTACAGGACATTCCAGCCAGCATCCGCAGCATGAACGTCGACGACGTGCCGATCCGCCGCCAAAACGCGCTCCAATTCGCCAGGTGCAAAACGGCCATCGATACGAATGGTGCGATATGCACTCGAATGCTGAACCATGACCTGTACCGCAGCTACGGCAACCAGTTCACCGCGCCGCAGGATGCCAACTTCGTCGGCCACTTCCGCAAGTTCGTTCAGGATGTGCGTACTGATAAGCACCGTCTTCCCCATGTCGCGCAGTCCATGCAACACCGTCCGCATTTCGAGGCGAGACTTCGGATCAAGGCCAGACGATGGTTCGTCCAAAATGAGAACAGCAGGATCGTGCATCAGGCAGCGGGCGATCTCCAAGCGCTGCTGCATACCCCGTGACAGCGCATTGACGTATGTGTCTCGTTTGTCCGTCAACCGCACGCGCTCCAGCAAATCATCCGCACGGGCTTTTACCAGGCGTCGATCCACCCTGTAGCAATCCGCAAAAAAGCGCAGATACTCCATGACAGTCAGATCGTCATACACCCCGAAGGCATCAGGCATATACCCGATACAGCGCCGAACTGCCCGCGGCTCACGCGTCACCTCAAAGCCCTGAATGTACGCGCGCCCGGATGTCGGTGTCGAGAGCGTGGCCAGCATCGACAGGGCGGTCGTTTTGCCTGCGCCATTCTCTCCTACCAACCCAAACACGGTTCCCGGAGCGATCGACAGGTTCATATCTTGAACCGCCGCCATTCGGCCATAGCGCTTGCACAAATTTTGCGTCAAGATCACGGTCAATCTGCCTCCAGACTACGGCTAACCGGAGCGTATTCGCGAATCAAAGTAAGCGTCTTGGCGCTGGTCACGCGGCGCTCACCAACGGGCGTTGGCAATTGCGGCGTACGGTTTGCTGTGGTAGCGATCAGCATCGCCTCTGTCTCGCTCGCCGACGCACTTGGCGTCCAGGAAGACAAGTAAGCACCGAGCGAACGGCCAATCCCGTGCGTCAAGGCCCGGTTGTAGGCGCCATAATCAGAAATCCAAGAGACCGTCGCCGATCCACCACCGACAGGAATCGTTTTCGTCTGCCCGGGGATCAATGTTCCCAAGCGAACCATGGTCCCCTTCCAGACAACAGCGACATCCTCCAATGTATAGGGCGTGTCGTTTTCTACCGTGCCAAACAGCAAACCGTATGCGTCGGTGAACTGTGTCGCAATTTCTCCACACTCGCGATCGATACCTGACGTGTACAAATACCGAACGTGCCAGCGCGGAACACCGTAGAACGAAACATCGGTCGCACTCGCACGACTTGTTACGATCGACTTGGTCAGCGGCTGATTGTCACTTGTAAGTGGCAATACATCGCTACCACCTGGCAGTTGCAGACGAAAGTCACCAGAATCAGGCGACATGAAGGCCTCGGCCGCATAAGCAAGCCCACTGCCGTCACCACTTAAATCGATCACACCTACGCCATCCAACAATAACCCCTTTGGTCGCTCGGATCCGCCAAATGCGTAGATACCGACAGTCGTCATGGCGCTCAACACGGGTAATACCACCCACGCCCAAGTCGCCTTGCGGCGTCGGTGCAGCCAAAAAAACGCGAGCGGACCTGCGACGAGAATATAGATGAAAAACACTACGCCAAAAGTCGAAAGTGATGGCATGCGCAGTGGCGCCAACGCGTCGCCCACAGAAGTTAAAGACAGCGCACCGCTTTCGCTGAACAGGGCGGGTACGGCTGATACCGCCCCCCTTGCCAGGACGGCGGATCGAAAAATCGCCGTCCACATTTGGGCATCTCCCGTCCACGCCAACAAATGCGGATCCATCGGCGAGAACGCCGTTTGCCAAATTTGCCCCCTGCCGACCTGTTCACTCGCAAGAAGCGGTATTTGGTTCGATCCCGCCCAGATGCGGGCATTCCCACGCACTGCCGCGGCATCTGTCGCAAGCGCACCGGCCGAAGGTTGCACGCCAGCAAAATCGGCAAGCGGCTGCGCGCTCACCTGCGACGGAGCTCCGGCAATCAGAGGCAAGTTGGGCCAGCCAGGAAGCGGACTTCCGGCTCCAGTCACAATCAAGAGACCGCCTTCCTTGACCCACTCGCGCAACGCGTTTTGTTGAATGGTGGATAACGACGAAAGTTCAGGGATTGACGCAACCATGGCGGATAAGCCGGCTAATAGATCGACAGCCACAGGAACCTGTGATGCATCAAGGGCCACCGGCAGTACTGGCGTCGAATCGCTGCTCGCACCCGCCAAAAACTGCGTTTCCTGTGGATCATCCGAAATCACGCCAACGAGTGCGACATGCGATACCGCGTTGCCCGTTAGAGGCGCAGTCGATAGCGTCGCATCGCCTACAATCAGGGACACCGTTGCCCCTTTCGTCAATATGCTGCCTGGCAACGCAATCTCCTTGCTTGTCCAGCCATCCCGCGGCAGAGCAATCGGCCACTTGAGCACGCCGGCGCCACGACGCCCGTTGTTCAGGGATTCGTTCACCGCAACAGCGAGATCGCCAGTGGTCGCTGCACCGTTATGGTGGAGAGAAATATGCACTGGAACCCAATCATCTGTGCTGTAGTAGCCACTGTACCCCACTTCCACAGACATACTGACCGCCTGCTTGTCCACCTGGGCGCTTGCGGCGAACGGCCAAGCCTCCACCATCGTCACAGCGATGAAGGCACCAAGCCATTTGCCATAGGCGCGCCATCGGAACTTTCGCCGCGCTCGGCTGCCGTTATGCTGCTTGCATACCATCTCATCGTTCCTTTCGACGCCATGAACAGGCGCCTATTCCAACCGCACAAACGTGCAAGGTAAGTCCCATCTGTCGAATTGACACCATTGTACACCGTCGACAAAGAGGACCGCTAATCCGAGCGGCTGAACGGCTACTTGCAAAGCAAATCTTTGTGCGCAATTGGAACCAACTTGGAAAGAAGCGTATTGTAAGAGAGTACATAGCATGGAAAGAGGTCCTTGAAATTGAACGACGGCACTCCGACACAGACGGCTGCTGAAACCTACCTCGAGCGAGGTACAACCATCTATCGCCGGGTCAGCCTTGCATTCTTGGCAGCCGGGATCGTCACGTTTGCAAACCTGTACTGCGTACAACCACTATTCCCGATTTTCTCTGCTCGCTTTCAGTTGACGCCAGCCCTCTCCAGTCTTTCTCTATCTGTGACAACCTTCATCCTTTCCGTGTCCCTGCCGATTGCCGCCTGGATATCCGATGTCTGGGGGCGAAAGCCCGTCATGGTCACGTCATTAGGCACTTCCTCGGCGCTCGGAATCATTGCAGCTATTTGTCCGTCATTCACTTCCCTATTGGTGGTACGCGCCCTACAAGGACTTACGCTCGCGGGCCTACCTGCCGTAGCCATGGCCTATTTGAGCGAAGAAGTCGCCCCGCGTGGTCTGGGCTACGCCATGGGGCTCTACATCAGCGGCAATTCTATCGGGGGACTGCTCGGTCGTATCTGTATTAGTTTTTTGGCAGACCACTTCTCGTGGAGAATTGGAATTTTGGTGTTTGGCACCGTCAGCCTGTTCCTCAGTCTTTACTTTTGGCGAAGCTTGCCCAAGTCGCGACACTTCACCCCACAAACCACCAGCCCATCCTCGGCGCTTCAAGCATTTCGCGAAGCACTGCGCGATCGCGGCTTAATCTGCCTATACCTTATCGGAGCGTTGCTTATGGGCGGCTTTGTGTGTCTTTATAACTATATTGGCTTTCGCTTGCTTGCGCCGCCGTATCGCCTGTCTCAGTCACTTGTCGGCATGCTGTTTATCGTCTATATAGCTGGTACCTTTAGTTCTTCATGGATGGGGAGATTAGCGGATCGCATTGGACGCAAACGCGTGCTTCTTGCCAACGTCCTTCTCATGGGTGGCGGGGCTGCGATTACACTCCTACCGAACCTCTTTTGGATAGTCATAGGCATGACCGTTTTCACGTTCGGATTTTTCGGCGGCCACTCAACCGCAAGCAGTTGGGTCGGACGACGAGCGGTTCATGCGCGCGCGCAGGCCTCGTCCCTGTACTTGTTGTTTTACTATGTGGGATCCAGTGTCGGGGGCTCACTAGGGGGATTCTTCTGGAGCTCGGGCGGATGGCCGGGCACGGTTGGGATGATCTTAATCTCTAATCTCTGCGCGGTCATTCTCTCAATTGCCTTGACGAGAATCCCCCCCGTGGCCCATACCAGTACGCGATCATAAGTCAGGAATGGGGCGATGCGAATGCGGCGATGATGAAAATGAGGCTAAATAGGCACGCAGCCCCTCCGGTAACCCTTAAAAACATGAGATATCCATCAGACGGTTCAGCGTCCCTTAACTTCCACCCGATGTGTAGATACCAAGCTGCTCTCGGTGCAACAAGGTGAAATACGCCTACAATCAATAATACGAATACAAATAGCAGAGAAAGCCCTCCCCAAGCTTCTTTGACATTTCAAATATATCCAAAGTATTCATAGGCGTCCAGTAATATACCTCTTGAGCGAGCCGGTGCTCGTACCTATTTTCCTGAATTCAGCCTGACCTTTAGATGCACTCGACTGGGGTGAGCTTCTGCTTTCGGGGATGTGGGTGAGGAATGGTGCATATAGCAAAACAGAGCCAGGCATCTTCGCCTGACTCTGTTCTCTCTTGCCTGGCAACGACCTACCTTCCCAGTCCCTCTCGAGACAAGTATTCTCGGCGCTGGAGGTCTTCACGTCCGTGTTCGGGATGGGTACGGGTGTTTCCCCTCCGCTATGGCCACCAGACTCGTGCGCTTCGTTTGCTCCTCGCTCACACGGCTTCGGCCTTCGGCCTGCAGATGTGTTCGCTCGGAACAAACTCCGCTTCAGCTGTGTTGCGTGCAACCCTTGTGCTGTGTTCGTTTGTCCTGGCACTCACGTGGCTTTGGCCTTCGCCAGCCGAAGTGTTTGCTTGGACCAAACTTCGCTTCAGTTGTGTTTCGTGAAACCTTTGTGCTGTGTTCGTTTGCCCCGCACTCACGTGGCTTTGGCTTTCGCCTGCCGGTGTGTTTGCTCAGAACAAACTTCGCTTCAGGTTGTCTTCTGCTATGTACCTTTGCTTCTGCTATGAAATGACCTTGCTTGCGGGTGAAGCCCTCGACCGATTCGT
>NZ_BSBJ01000004.1:0-175047 GCF_027923525.1 Alicyclobacillus hesperidum subsp. aegles
CGGTTGATGTTTGTTCGCACTTACATTTTACCGGAAGGGCGATTCTTTTTGTGGACATGTAGGGCAACATTCAAACAGATTTTCATAAATAAGGGGCTCCCCCTAAGTGCACTTGGCACTTTTGGGACAGCCCCTTTGTTGGACATGCACCGATTACTGTAGTAAGGCAATAACATTTCGAACAGAATCCGCAGATCTGTCGAGCGCCGCCTTTTCCTCCGGCTGTAATTCGATTTCAACAATTCGTTCGATACCGTTTGCACCCAAAATGGTAGGTACGCCGAGGAACAAATCCTCGTAACCATATTCACCTTCCAAATAAGCTATAGCCGGCAGCAAACGCCTTTTGTCCTTCAAAATCGACTCAGCCATTTGCGCAAGGGACGCAGCAGGTGCATAATACGCGCTGCCCGTGCCGAGCAAACCGACGATTTCACCGCCTCCGGTTCGCGTACGCTGCACAATTTGTTCTATCTTCTCAGCAGGCAAAAGTTGCGTGAGCGGTACCCCGCCAACGTTCGAGTAGCGGACGAGCGGAACCATGTCGTCACCGTGCACGCCGAGGACGAAACCATGCACGTCCTCGACAGAGACGCCGAGCTCCGCGGCGACAAACGCATTGAAACGCGCGGTATCGAGCACCCCCGCCTGGCCGATGACTCGCTGTTTGGGAAAGCCACTTGCTTTGTAGGCGACATATGTCATCGCATCAACAGGGTTCGATAATACGACAATAACCGTATTGGGAGAGTATTGTACAACCTGCTCCGTTACAGCTTTCACAATACCGGCATTCGTCGTCACAAGATCATCACGGCTCATTCCCGGCTTGCGTGCAACACCAGCCGTGATGATGACGAGGTCCGAGTCAGCCGTGTCCTTGTAGTCGCTAGTTCCTATTACCTGGACATCACTGCCGACAACCGGCATCGCCTCAAGCATATCTAAGGCTTTGCCCTTGGTCGGATTCTCGAGCTGCGCAATGTCGAGCAGAACGATATCTCCCAACTCTTGCAACGCGAGCATGAAAGCCGTAGTCGCCCCGGTAAAGCCAGCGCCGATGACCGAAATCTTCTTTCGCTTAAGCATGTGGGGTGCCCCTCACTCCATGTTCTTGATGATTTGGTCGCCGAACTCGGAGCACTTGACCTCTGTAGCCCCATCCATCAAACGAGCGAAGTCATAGGTGACAACCTTTTGTTCGATGGCCTTTTCCATCGCGCGCGTGATCATGTCGGCAGCTTCTTGCCAACCAAGGTATTCAAACATCATAACGCCGGAAAGGATGACGGAGCCGGGATTCACTTTATCGAGTCCCGCATACTTCGGTGCTGTTCCGTGCGTCGCCTCGAACACGGCGTGCCCCGTTTCGTAGTTGATGTTCGCCCCCGGAGCAATGCCGATGCCGCCGACCTGGGCAGCTAAAGCGTCCGAAATGTAGTCACCATTCAAATTCAGCGTCGCAATCACGTCGTATTCTGCTGGGCGCGTCAGAATCTGTTGTAGGAACGCGTCAGCAATGACGTCTTTGACGATGATTTTTCCTGCCTGGACAGCTTCACTCTGCGCCCGATCTGCGGCTTCTGCACCTTGCTCAGCCTTGATTCGATCATACTGTGCCCAAGTGAAGACGCGATCCGAAAACTCGCGCTCAGCCAATGCGTAACCCCAATTTTTGAAAGCGCCTTCCGTAAACTTCATAATATTTCCTTTATGAACAAGCGTGACGCTCTTGCGTTTATGGCGCAGTGCATATTCAATCGCCGCGCGCACCAGACGCTCCGTGCCCTCCCGAGATACCGGTTTAATGCCAATGCCCGATGTCTCAGGGAAACGAATCTTCTTCACGCCCATCTCGTTTTGCAGGAACTGGATCACCTTTTGAACTTCGGCTGTTCCCTCCTGCCACTCGACACCTGCATAGATATCCTCGGAATTCTCGCGGAAGATCACCATATCGACCAACTCGGGGTGTTTCACAGGCGAGGGCACGCCTTGAAAATAGCGGACCGGTCGTTGGCATACATAGAGATCTAACTCTTGGCGAACCGCCACGTTGAGCGAACGAATACCGCCACCCACAGGCGTCGTCAAAGGTCCTTTAATGCTCACGATGTACTCCGAAAAAGCCGTGAGGGTATCTTGTGGAAGCCATTCCTGAAACTTATCGTACGCTTTTTCACCGGCATACACTTCATACCATGCGATTTTCCGCTTGCCGCCATAGGCTTTTTCAACGGCGGCGTCAAACACACGCTGCGAAGCACGCCAGATGTCAGGACCTGTTCCATCCCCTTCGACAAACGGAATAATGGGGTGATCCGGAACTTGTAAACGTCCATCTTTGAGCGTGATGGGCTCCCCTGAAGTCGGTAGCGAATACTGTTGAAAGCTCGGCATGGCAGGCCCTCCTCGTATGTAGTGAACCAACTCTGGCGGTCGCGACGCGACACCCTTGCGTAGGTGCAGAACATGGAAGTAGGTGGGTGTGCTCTGCAATCCATCCCATTCCATAATAGCACAACCGGTCTCGTCTGCAATCGCTATCAATGGGGGCGTAGTGCCGGAACGTTGATTTCGACAAGAAAGCGTGAGGTCGTCGTCTCGATACGCGCAACGCCGCGCATACGTTGTGCCAAGCGCTCGACAATTTTCAGCCCGACTCCCCGTTCTGGCGCCTGCCGTCGATCGCCGTCAACGCGACTTCCGACGGCATTCTCCACAAGAAACACAATCCGCCGCCCTTCGCCATAAAGCGACCATGACGCCGTGGAGGGCCTCGCCGCGTGATCGATCACGTTTTTGAACAGCGTGCTAATCAGGCGCTCCCATTCTCCTGCAGTTGTCTCGACGAACAGTCCTTCGTCCGCAGCGCCAGACACTTCAATGCCAACGCCAGCAGCCACGGCCGTAAAGCGGTCAGCTAATTCATTTGTAATGTCGGAGACGGCCACCGGTTCCGTAGGCTGATCCGCGACACCGGATCGGAGCTTGGACAAATAGAGGATGTCAGATACCATTTTTGAAGCTCGTTCCAATTCACGCCTTATGTCCGCTGCCGTGTGCGGATCGACCCCACGGCTGGCTAACATGGCGTTCGCGGTGGCAATGGGCGTCTGCAATTCATGCGACAGTTCGAGCACCGACTCATTATAAGCGGACCAGGTGCGAAACGCCGGTTGCACAAGTCTGCGAGCCAATACTAAGTCCCCCGCAACGGCGAGCAAAAATCCTGCGCCGCCGACAACTTCCATCAGGCGAAGCGTGTGGTGAAGCATGGAGCGCTCTTGTGTGATCAAACTGTACATGTACAGGACCACGGTCATCTTCGATGGAGAAGCTAAAGGGTTGTACGCCGTCTCCACGACATCGCTTGGCAGCGCGTCAGGGTCGGGAATCGTCAGGGTGTACAGACGGTACGGCTCGCCATTATAGGCAAAGGTGGCGAACTTGTGCAAAACGGCGACACCGTGAATCACCTCAAACGGCACAGGTGCGTGCGGCGAATGTGCGATCTCGGCACTGCTGCCGACGGCATAATAATAGATACTGTTGCCGAGGCTGTCGCGCACGGGAGGTCCTTCGCCTTCGCGATACGCGCTGCGGGCTAAGGCCGCTTCTACGGCGGGGACGCTGTTCTCCATCGCCAATTCGCCGTCGCGAACCAGATCGCTCTGCAATTCGTGATACACGACAATCCCCAACAGCACAAGTAAAAGGCCTGTGCTCATGATGAGCAGGCCCGATATCGTGACGTACATCCGTCGAAACATCTTTATTCGCCCTCCGGCTGCAAGGCGTAACCTCGTCCACGCACGGTGACAATCGCATTCTTCCAGCCGATGTTCGCGCACTTTCGCCGCAGAAAGTAGATATAGGTGTCAAGGGCACTGTCGGCAACCTCTGCATCTGGCCCCCAGACTTTGGCGATGAGTTGATCTCGCGTCATCAACTGGTGTTTATGCCGCATCAAGGCCTCCATAAGTGCGAATTCCTTGCTGGTCAACTCAAGAGTCCTGCCCTCGTATTCCAAGCTTCGCGACTTGGTGCGTAAGGTTGCCTTGCCATGCGTCAACACTTCCTCATCGGACAATGAGGGGGTTCTCCGCACTAACGCACCCACACGCGCCAGTAGTTCATCGGGATGAAACGGTTTGCCGAGGTAGTCGTCCGCACCCTTATTGAGACCAAACACGCGGTCTTTCGGGTCATTTTTCACCGTCAACATCAAAATCGGCGTCGGGCAACCAGCCTCGCGCAGTTGGGTGAGGGCTTCAATCCCATCGCCATCTGGCAACATGTAATCGAGCACAATACAGTCATACGCCATGCTCATCCCGTGTTCTACCGCGTCAAACACCGTTTCGACGGCATCGACCAGATAGCCGTGCCGCTCGAATAGTGCAACGAGTTCCCGGCGAAGCTGCGGCTCATCTTCGACAACCAACAGCCTCATGGCGTTCCCTCCTCGTCCCTACCTGCGAGTCGGTACGCAACCGGGATCGCAGGCTAGATTCATGCTGGTAAGAACCCTAGTTTCGATTTGACGTCCGCAAGTGTTGGCGCAGCTAATTCCGCCGCCCTCTGCGCGCCACGCGCAAGGATCTCATCGACCTCACGCGAACCGACGAGTTCACGGTACCGCGCTTGAATCGGTCTGAGGCCTTCGACGACGACTTCTGCCAACTCCTTCTTGAACGGACCATAACCTTGACCCGCAAAATGCCGCTCGACATCCTCCATCGACATATCCGCAAACAGGCCGTAAATCGTCATCAAATTGCTCACTGCGGGTTTGGCTTCGGGATCGTAGCGCACTTCTCGATCCGAGTCGGTAACAGCACGGCTGATTTTTTTCCGTATCACGTCCGGCTCATCGAGCATCGAAATGAACGCCCCTTGGCTTTCATCGCTTTTACTCATCTTTTTAGCTGGGTTTTCGAGGCTCATGATGCGTCCGCCGACTTTGGAGATGTATGGCTCCGGAACGACAAACGTCTGGCCAAACCGATTGTTGAATCGCTCGGCCACATCGCGCGTCAGTTCAAGATGCTGTTTCTGATCCTCACCAACCGGGACGACGTCTGTCTGATAAAGTAAGATGTCGGCGGCCATGAGGGCCGGGTAGGTGAATAACCCTGCCGTAACGACATCCTTTTGTGCAGACTTGTCCTTGAACTGCGTCATGCGAGACAATTCGCCGTAATACGCAATGCACTGTAGCATCCAGCCCAGCTCTGCGTGTGCTGGAACGTGTGACTGTACAAACAGGGTGGCCTTGTCTGGATCGATCCCGGCCGCAAGGTACAAGGCAGCCAAGTTGCGCGAATTGGTCCGCAACTCCTCCGGATCCTGAGGTACAGTGATGGCATGCATGTCCACCACGCAAAACAGGCACTCCGCTTCCTGCTGCAGGTGTACAAAATGCTTCATGGCACCGAGATAATTGCCAATCGTCAGCGTTCCAGATGGTTGAATCCCCGAAAACACCCGCGTCATCATGATTCCCCTAACTTCTCAAAATTGGCTCAAATAGGCCACCATGCACATTCACATGGCAGGCGCTAATCAATGTAAATGACTGCTTATAGTATGCATAAACCCGAGTATGGCAACGCGGAATCCCACTTCCGTCGAAGAGGAATTCCGCGCAATGGTTGGTGGCTCGTGTCGGCCTCGTACCCAAAAGGATGTAAATCCGTTACACGGTATGGACCTTCAGGAAGTTGGTCGTCCCGGAGGTGCCAGCCGGAATACCACCCATGATAATGACCCGATCCCCAGTGTGCACACAGCCTGTTGACAAGGCCCCCTGGATGGAGCCTTCCAGGAGTTCATCGGTGGTTTCGGCAATGTCCGGCGCAACAACAGGGTGTACACCCCAGAACACGGTCAGCCTGCGCGCAACGTGATCGTACGGTGTCACGGCAATGATAGGGGACATTGGGCGGTACTTGGATACCGAGCGAGCTGTGTGCCCCGATGTCGTTGCCGTGACGATTGCAACGACGTCGAGATCAGCCGCCAAAGTGCGCACCGCATGAGCGAGAGAATCAGACACCGATTTGGTGACCTCTGTGCGGTGGCGGTAGGTCACTTCCTCGTGCGCCAAGGCGGCCTCCGCACGCTCGGCGATTTGCGCCATCGTGCGCACAGATTCAAGCGGATAGCGGCCGGCGGCCGTCTCACCGCTAAGCATTACAGCGTCTGTGCCATCAAAAATGGCGTTTGCAACGTCACTCGCTTCTGCTCGCGTCGGCCGCGGGTTGCGCTGCATGGAATCGAGCATCTGTGTGGCGGTGATGACAGGCTTGCCGTACTTGTTACAAAGCGAAATAATACGCTTTTGCGCCAGCGGTACTTCTTCAGTCGGAATCTCAACGCCAAGATCGCCACGAGCAACCATCATGCCGTCGCTGACTTGGGCGATTTCATCGAGCCGATCCATACCTTCCTGTGTCTCGATCTTGGAAATGATGTCCGCTTGGTAATTGTGTTGCTCAAGGATTTTGCGCACTTCCAGAACGTCAGCCGCCTTGCGGACAAACGATGCGGCAATCATGTCGACCCCTTGTTGAATACCGAATACAATATCCGCTTTGTCTTTCTCTGTAACGCCAGGAATGCGCAAGGTGACGCCCGGCACGTTAATGCCTTTATTGTCCTTAAGCGTACCGCCATTCGTCACTCGGCAATGAATGTCATGGCCTTTGACAGCCGTGACTTCGAGTCCGATAAGGCCGTCGTCGATGCGGATGGGCGCGCCCGGATAGACATCATCAACAAGGCCTTCGTACGAAATCCAAACGCGTTCCTTCGTGCCGATTTCAACAGGATCAATCGTCAGCACGATCTCGTCGCCGTCCGCCAGTTCCACCTGGCCGCCTTGGATCTTGCCCGTCCGGATCTTGGGCCCTTTAATGTCCAGCATAATGCCGACATGCTTTCCGACCTTTGCGGAGGCTTCGCGAATGCGGCGAATCCTTTCAGCGTGTTCATCGTATGTACCGTGAGAGAAGTTCAAACGAGCGACGTCCAGACCAGCTTCGATCAACTTTGTCAGCGTTTCAAGCGATTCGCTCGCAGGACCAATCGTTGCAACAATCTTGGTTTTTCGCATGTGAAACCCTCTCTTTGCAGCAAGGTTGTCCGCCTCGACCTCAGGTGAGGTCGCAGCTCACCTAAAAATGGCCGAATGCGGAGTCGACAACAAAGGAAGAAGCGGAATGTCCAGCTCCAGGCTGGACACCGCTTCACTGCCGTTCGATGTATTCTCCCATATCCCGATACTTATGGTATCGCGCGGCCAGAAGTTCATCAATAGGAATCTGCGAAAGTTCACGTAAAGTTGCCATGACCTTATCGCGTACCGACTGCACCATAGCCTTAGGATCTTTTTGAGCACCGCCGCGCGGTTCGGCGATCACGCCATCGACAATGCCGAGATCGAGCAAATCGGCCGCAGTCAAACGCATAACCTCAGCAGCCTTCGGCCCGAGCTTACTGTCCTTCCACAGAATGGCGGCCGCAGATTCGGGGGCAATGACTGAATACCAGGCATAGTCAAGCATGAAAATGCGGTCTGTGATGCCAAGTCCCAGTGCACCCCCGCTGCCTCCTTCGCCGGTCACGATGGAGATGGTCGGCGTCCGCAACCCGGCCATCTCGAGCAGGTTTTCCGCGATGGCGACGCTCTGTCCGCGTTCCTCTGCCGACATGCCCGCATATGCACCGGGCGTATCGATAAAAAACACCACGGGGCGGCCAAATTTCTCAGCCTGACGCATCAAACGCAGAGCCTTCCGGTAGCCTTCCGGGTTTGCCATGCCAAAATTGCGGCGAATGTTTTCCTTCGTGTCGCGGCCCTTTTGATGCCCAATCACGGTGATGGGATGGCCCGCGACGAGCCCGATGCCGCCTACGATGGTTGGATCGTCCGCAAAATGCCTGTCGCCGTGCAACTCGAGGAACTCGTCACAAATTCCCTTGATATAGTCGAGCGTCGTCGGGCGGCCAATTTGCCTGGCCAATTGCACGCGCTGCCAGGCGGTCAAATTGGCATACGTGCTCTCCGTCAACTCTTCGAGCCGCTCTTCCAGCTTCCTTAACTCGCCGTGTAAATCTAAGCCGTTCTTCTCCATGAACGACTTCAGCTCAGCGATTTTACCTTGAAGTTCGGCTATCGGTTTTTCAAAGTCGAGTTCAGTCGGCATCGGCCCACCCCCGAGCTGTATGGATGCGGACGATGGCCGCCAACGCATCGCGCATTTGCTTGCGGTGCACGACTTTGTCAACCATGCCGTGCTTCAAATTGAATTCGGCTGTCTGAAAGTCATCCGGTAGCTTCTGGCGCATGGTCTGCTCGACGACACGGCGTCCAGCAAATCCAAACATAGCCCCAGGTTCGGCGATGATGATATCGCCAAGGCTCGCGAAGCTAGCGCTGACGCCACCCGTGGTCGGATGTGTGATCACGGAGACAAACAGCACACCACTATCGTGCATCCGGCGCAAAGCGACGCTTGTTTTGGCCATTTGCATCAACGACAAAATGGCCTCCTGCATGCGCGCACCGCCTGAAGCCGTAAACAAAATCAACGGCTTGCGTTCGACACACGCCCGTTCCATCGCGCGCGTCAGTTTTTCGCCGACAGCCGCTCCCATACTGCCCATCATAAAGCCGGGATCCATGACAGCCATCAAAACTGGCATGCCGTCGATCTCGCCTTTCCCTGTCAGTGCACCTTCCGCCATTCCCGTCGCACTTTGAGCCTTCGCCAATTTTGACTCGTATTCAGGAAAACCTAGCGGATTGGTCGACGTGATGCCCGCGTCGAGTTCAATGAATGTACCTGCGTCCAGCGTCAACTCGACGCGTGTTCGCGCATCGACGCGAAAATGAAAATTGCACTCCGGACAAGTGTACACGTGCTTTTGTAACTCTTTGGCCATCAAAAGATTGCCGCACGCCTCACACTTTTGCACAAGCCCTTTGGGCACGTCGCGCTCGACGACTTCAGGCGGCTTCTGAACAGGTTTGGGTTCGGCAGCCGTCCCTAGGGTGGCATATTGGCGCCGCCTGTAAAACAGGTCCTTTAACACGACTCCACCTCGTTTTGCAGTGGTTCCATCACAAAGAAGAGTGCAGAATCTCCTTCAGGATTTCCTGCCCCTCATCCAATTCGCTCTCGGGTATCAAGATTTCGAACTGCTCTTTCGCGCCACGCGCTTGCCTCACTTTGACTAGGAAGCCCTCTTCCGTCAACTTGTTCCGAATCTGGTCAGCCTGGCGGGCTGTCGGTGCGATGTAGATGACCGTCCACATTCGTTCTTCGCTCCTAGCAAGCAAAATGAGAATTCTTGCAAGCATTATATCATGATCAGACAGAGTGGGCTGGCCCCACTCCTTGTCTCTACCATAGCACAATCAGACAAGAGGGCAAGCACGGCTCGTTTCTACCCTACGACTGTCGACCTCAGCGTATGCCCCTTACGACGATTTCTTCGGCGCCTCACGCACACGCACGTTGCCGATGCCAACGACCTCTTCAAGCAGTGTCACAAGTTCAGGCGTCACCTCGACACGCCAGCGCTCGCCGAGCAGGCGTGTCCGCCTTGCCGTCGCGTCGTATAGCGCCACAGGCGTCACGCCCGGGAAGCCAGACAAGGCCGCCTGCACGCGACGCAGAGTCGATCCGCCCTTGTTTCCCGCGTAGCGAATATACAAGATTTTTGTTCCTTCGTCAGATATTGACGGCTGCGCAGGCGGATCGTCCGCTGGAAGTCCAAATCCCAGTGTGAGGCCTGCAAATTGACGAGCTTCCTCGGCCCGTTTCCATGCTTCTTCGAACATTTGCTGTTTGGCCGATGGCGCGGCAGCGTCCGGAAAGAATTCATCAAAAGCTCCCGCCAAGAGCAGGCTGTCTAACGCCTTGCGGTTGACCAGGCGCGATTGTATGCGCTGGAGAAAATCGACAAGCGACGAAAATGGACGCTCGCGGCGCAGGGCGAGAATGTGTTCGACCGCCGCCTCCCCAACATTGCGAATGGCGAGCAAACCTGTACGAATGGCGCCGTGCGCATCCACTGCATAACCGCGCTCACTTTGCGCGACCGACGGCGGCAAGATGGCAATGCGATGCCTGCGCGCATCCTGCTCATACGTTCGAATCTTGTCTGGTGCGCCCATTGCCATGGTCATCAAAGCAGCCAGAAATTCCGGCAGATGGTGAGCTCGCAGGTAGGCCGTGCGATACGCCAGAACCGCATAGGCGGCGGCATGTGAGCGATTGAAACCGTAGTCGGCAAAACGGACGATTAAGTCGTAAACATCATGGGCCGTCGCGGCGTCGTAACCGTTGCGCAAGCATCCGTCGACAAAGCGCGATCGCTCTTCATCGAGGATGTCCCGCTTTTTCTTGGATACAGCCCGCCGCAACAAATCGGCCTGGCCGAGGGAGAAACCCGCCATCAAGCTGGCAATTTGCATGATTTGTTCCTGATAGACGATCACGCCGTACGTATCCTGCAAAATGGGTTTCAGATCTGGGTGCGGGTAGCTCACCGCGACGCGCCCGTGCTTAGCGTCGCAAAACGCTGGGATGTTCTCCATGGGTCCTGGCCGGTTCAACGAGATCACGGCGACGATGTCGTCGAGCGTCGTCGGCCGCAACTGTTTAAGAACCCGGCGCATGCCTGGCGACTCCAATTGAAAAACGCCGTTGGTCTCCGCGCGCGTCAGCATTTCGTAGGTCGCGGGATCGTCTGTCGGTATGTGCCGCCAGTCGATCATTTCACCTGTGCGCTCGCGGACGGAACGGATACAGGCGTCGACGAGCGTCAGCGTGCGCAACCCGAGAAAATCCATTTTCACGAGCCCCAGAGCCTCGACGTCGTCCATGGCGTACTGCGTCACAGGCGCCCCATCGCCGCCAGGATCGAGCGGAACCCAGTCGACAAGCGGCCCCGGTGCAATGACCACGCCCGCCGCGTGAATCGAGGTATGATGAGGCAATCCTTCAAGGCGCACCGCGGCGTCGTAAAGGCGCAAGGCCGCTTCCGCCCCCTCGATGATCCGCTCAAATGAAGGGACCTGCGCGCGTACGGCCGAAAGCGTCACTCCCGGCTGCCCTGGCACCAACTTGCTTAATTGATCCACCAGTTGCGGATCAGCCCCCAGCATTCGGCCTGCATCGCGCAAGGCTGCGCGGGCGGCGAGTGTGCCAAACGTACCAATTTGGGCGACGCGATCCCGTCCGTACTTGTCGACCACATACGAGATGACCTCGCCCCGCCGCTCGTACTCGAAGTCAGTATCGATATCGGGCAGCGAGACGCGCTCGGGGTTTAAGAACCGCTCGAAGAGCAGGTGGTTAGCCATCGGGTCGACATCTGTGATGCGCAGTGCGTAGGCGACAAGACTGCCTGCCGCCGAACCGCGGCCAGGCCCTGTCGAGATACCTCGTTGATGCGCATAGCGAATGAAATCTGCGACAACTAAGAAATAATCGGCATACCCCATGTTGCAGATGACGTCCAACTCGTACTGCAAGCGCCGTTCGATCTCGCCGTTCACATCGCCGTAGCGCGCGGTCGCACCGACGCGCGCCGCCTCCCGCAAAACGACTTCGCTTGGGCGACCGTCTTTGGTCTGGTAGCGCGGCATCTGTACCTGGTACAAAGGCAGGTGCAACTTACACTCGTCCGCGATCGCAACGGTGTTTTGCAGAGCCTCGGGCAAATTGGCAAACCGCCTGGACATCTCGTCAGCGCCGACCAAAGCAAACCGATCGGTCGGCCACATGTCCTCGGCATCGGGGCGGTCGAGAGCGGCATAGGCGCGATGCAACTTTGCGTCCTCTGGAAAGCGATAACGGGCGTCGTTTGTAGCGACTAAAGGCACATCCCAAAGCTTCGCTGCGCGCAGCAAGCCCGGCAACCCCTGGCGCTCGACCATTTTTTGGTGGTCCTGCACATCGATGTACACTTGCCCCGCCGGGCAGGCGCCGAGCAACGTTTGTAACGATCGCTCCGCCACTTGTTCGTCGCCTGCTGCATATTGCGCCAGCAAGCGGGATTCCCCACCACCGATGAGACAGATCAAATCTGTCGCATGCATGGCGAGTTCGTCCACCCGAATGAACGGCACGGGCCCATTCGCCTTCGCGCGTGTGACGAGCCGCGTTAAAGCCCGATACCCGGCAAGCCCACGCGCAAGTAGCACAATCGTCTCCAGCTCTCGCCGCCATTCGCTTCGCGCGCGCGCTACAGGCTCCTCTACCCCTTGCATCCGCAAGTCGATTTGCAGTTGACAGCCAATCACCGGTTCGACGCCTCGCGCCTTCGCCTGACGGTAGAACGAGACAGCACCGTACATCCCGTTTGTGTCCGTCAGCGCGATTGCCGGCATCTCATACAGGGCAGCTGCCTCGACGAGATCCTCGATGCGCAACAGGCTCTCGCGAAACGAATAGGCACTGTGCACGTGCAGGTGGACGAAGTCAGCCAACGAGATTCACCTCTCGATCCATTGTGCAGTCAACAAGGCCTTGGCGAACGCATCCGCCTCATCCTCGATGACGACCTCCACTTTCGCGTAGCGCCTACCATAATCGAGTACCTGCGCGCGCGCGTCGATGGTACTATCGACCGGTACTGGTCGCAGCATATACAGCGTCATGTTTTCGACCACCATGTCGGCGTGCCGCACACGCCGCAAGCAAACGCGTGCCGCCTCTTGAATGATGGTCGTCAGCGGCCCGCTCGCGAGCGTCCCGCCACTTGTCGTCATCTGCGGCGTCACCTGTCCGCGCAAAAGCACCTGGCCATCCCCCGACTCCACCGACGCGAAATCGCGAACCACCACAT
The DNA here is from genome assembly GCF_027923525.1 of Alicyclobacillus hesperidum subsp. aegles. NCBI lineage: Bacteria > Bacillati > Bacillota > Bacilli > Caryophanales > Alicyclobacillaceae > Alicyclobacillus > Alicyclobacillus hesperidum. The sequence goes on from NZ_BSBJ01000004.1 coordinate 12,868, forward strand.
CTTCCACCGTCTCTGCCACCTGTGGCTGCCGACTCATAATTTGTAGAGCCCGAATCACATCCTGACGAGTCAAGACGCCGACGAGATTGCGATCACGCACGACCGGCATCATCTCAATGCCTTCAAACGCCATGCGATGAGATGCCGAGGCAATCGTCGTCTTTGGCGTCACCGTCACCGGATGGCGAGTCATAAAGCGCGCGATGGGTGCAGATGATTCGGCTTCCGCGACGTCGCGTGGGCTGATGATCCCGACAAGCCGGCCGTTGCGATCCACCACCGGCACGCGCGAGTGTCCCGTCGCTTCAACCAAGTGGTAATAATCGCGGACCGTATCTACTGGCGTCAGCGTCGATAGCGACTGTTCCTGAACGACATCTTCCACGTAGAGAATGTCTTTTTTAATCATTTGATCATACAACGCGCGGTTGATCAGCGTCGCCGTCGTAAACGTGTCGTACGAACACGAGATGAGCGGCAACTGATATTCGTTGGCAAGTCGCTCGACCATCGGCGACGCCGTAAAGCCGCCCGTGATGAGGACGGCTGCCCCACTCTTGAGCGACATGCGCTGCACTTGCTCGCGGTTGCCGACAATCATCAGGCTACCAGGGTTCAGGTAGCGGCTGATGGACTCCGTCTTCATCGCGCCGATGACGAGGCGTCCAAGCGATTTGTGCAATCCTTCGCGCCCTCCAAGCACCGTCCCTTCGACAATGCGCACCACTTCGGCAAACGTCAGGCGCTCAATCTGTGCCTTTTCCTTGCGTTCTACACGAACGGTGCCAATGCGGTCGAGCGTCGAGACGAAGCCCTCTCGCTCGGCGTCTTTGATGGCCCGATAAGCCGTTCCCTCGGAGACATGCAACACACGGGCAATTTTTCGAACGGAAATCTGCGCGCCAAGCGGCAACGACCTTATATAGTCGAGAATTTGCTGGTGCTTGGTAACCACTGTCTTCCCTCGCCCAAGGCCGGATGCAAGTCCGCCGATTTCTATCTCCATATTACCGAAGAAGTTGGCATCGATCACGCCGCACACAGTGTACAATGTGAGGTGAGCTTACGAACAGGAGACGTGGACACATGAACATGTACGACGGCATGCGGCGCGTAGTAGGCATGAAAGGGACGGGGCACCCAGTGCTGGACTGGACATGGAGGATCGCCGTCATTCTATTTTGCGATTTGATTGGCGCCATTTCCGTCAACAACTTTTTGACACCCGCCCGGATTTTGGCCGGCGGCGTCACGGGCGTTGCGCAGATCATTCACCACTACGTACACATCCTTGGTGTCGGCACGCTGTTTTTCGTCTTCAACATTCCGCTGTTTCTCATTGGGTACAAGTATCTGGGCAGACGGTTTATTTTGCAGACCGGGATTGCCATTCTAGGGTTCTCGGTCATTGCCGACGCCGTTCACATCCAATTTCAAACGCCGAAAGACCCTCTTCTCATGGGCTTGTATGGCGGCGTCTTAAGCGGCCTATCATCCGGCCTCGTGATTCGGGTTGGCGGCTCCATGGGCGGTACGGACATCCTGAGCCTTGTTATCAATCGGCTGACGGGCCGCAGCGTCGGGTCCATCGGCTTTGTGATGAACGCCGTGATCGTCATCCTCTCGATGTTCGTCTTTGGCGTGCCGGCGGGACTTTATACGCTCGTCAGCATGTATGCAGCATCGCGTGTCGTCAGCGGCCTCATGCATTTCCAACAGCGTAAAACAGCGCTTATTGTCACCGAAAAGCCGGCAGAAGTCAGCAGTGAAATCGGCCAAAAACTCGTACGCGGCAGCACCATCATGCGCGCCTACGGAGCGTATACACAGCGTGAGCGCGGTGTGCTTTTGTGTGCCATGACACATCTCGAAATGTCGGACCTGCGAGATTTAGTACAGTCTATCGATCCCAATGCGTTTATCACGATTCTCGATACCACTGAAGTGATTGGCCACTTTCGGCAAAACAATCCATAACAACCTATTCACATCATGTTCTTGCAATAGGTTTAATTCTTACACACCCTGTCCAAACTTCTTCATAGTGATGGAATTTGCAAGTTGGACAAGGAGTGTGAGATTCGTGGCACAAATTCCGCTTCCGTTGGTATTGGCGATGATCGCCATTGGTATTGGCGAGTGGCCTGCGGTCAATGCTTGGTCAGAAGTGAGCATCTTACATCATGCACTCGTGCATGGCCTCTTTGCGTTCGCAGGTGCATTGGCGGGCTTTCAGACGGCCTGGTGGACTCGGCGCGCAGAGGACTCCGCATTTACACAGCATGAAGACAGCGATAGTGAGGTGATATCGTGAAGCAAAATCCTTTGCTGTACGTTGTCGCGCTCTACGTATCCGCAACGGTCCTGGTACTCGTATTCCTACCTGGACTGATCAACGATGAAGCACACTTCTCTCATTTCGTTCAGCATTTGTTGATTATCGCAGGCGCAGCCACATTCGCTTACGCAGCAGAGCGCTTGCGGCAACTAGCCGGACAGCGCAAGGCGTGATCGTAAAATACGGCGTAGAACAGGAAAAGTACCCCCACAGATACACCTCATCGCGGCGAATGTTATGGTAGCACGCAAATGAGGTGAATCCCGTGGCAAGAGGCTTGTTTGTCGCACTGTTTTCGACCGCTGCGGCGCTCGTCGTCACAGCATACGGATCAAACGTTCTTGCGGCATCGAACCCGGTTCCGCTGCTTACTGCGTACAGCAACGCGATAGACAACGGGACCGGAAACGCGACCATGCCATCGCGCCCCTCGTCGAACAAGTCCAACAAATCGGACATTAACCACATCATCACAGAATTTGAGCAGGCTATCGCACCCTATCAGCACATTCAGCCAAAGAAAATTCCACATCCTGACGACAACAACGACACGGCACCGGAACCGACATCGCCAAACGACATGGCCTTGGCACTGCAGCAGACACTGAATGCGTATCAGACGGCCACGCACAATGACATGGTGGCACAAGCCCAACTACAAATCGCTGTCAATGCCTATATCGCGGCCTTGCAGGAAGCCGTCTCGACATCCCAGACCGCCCTCTTGACCGCACAAGAGCCGCAGTCAACAAACGTGATTTCCTATTTGGAAGATGCACTCGTCAATCAGAATGCAGTAGAAGTTGGAGTGAAAAGTTTACGGCTGGCTGCAGCCGAAAAAGATCAATCGGCGATACTCTCCATTTTGACAGACATGACCCAAGAGGAAGAACAAAAAGTAGCTGATATTCGAACGGCATCGCGTATCTTAGAAAAGTCGACAAGCTCGTTGCTTGCTAAACTTCCAAATAACTAGAACCAGATCCTTTCATGTGTGCATGTTTTTACACGAGGCCGCCCCACAGGTGCGTTCCATGTTGGGCGGCCTCTCACACATCTGGCCGGATCAGGTCATGGAAGGCCTTTTTGTTTTTGCAACGCCTCTAACAGCGTGGCTAATCGCTCCTCGTCTAAATCTGAGGCGGGATCGTTGGCGAGTTGTCGGATATTTAAGGCCGACACAATACTATGTGCGTAAACACCGGCAACTACTCTCCCATACCAAAATGCCCGATGCTTGACGACTGAGTTCAAGCATCGGGAGACAGCCCTGTTGATTGATTCCTCGACTTACAGACCAAGGCGTGCTGCACTTTGACGATCCAGGATGACTGTAACGTCCTTATGAAGTTGCAATATACTCGCTGGAACATCTGTACGAATGCCATCTTTCAGTGCTCGGTAGATAATATCAGCCTTGTGCTCCCCGAACGCCAAAAGCATAATTTGCTTGGCTTGCAGTATGGATTGTATGCCCATCGTAATGGCCTGCCGAGGGACATCGTCCTTTCTGGAAAAGAATCTTGCATTCATCGCTATTGTTTCAGGTGTTAAGTTCACCACGTGTGTACCCGTGATCAAGGTATGGGCCGGTTCATTAAAACCGATGTGTCCATTTACGCCGATCCCAAGTACTTGCATATCGATTGGATGATTCCGTATCACCTCGTTGTATCGTTCACATTCCGCCACGAGGTCGGGGGCGACTCCATTCGGTAAATGCGTCGACTGCATACGAACGCCAATTCTTGAGAACAAATACTGATTCATGAACTGGTGATAACTCTGCGGATGGTCAGGTGCGAGACCGACATACTCGTCGAGGTTTATCGTCGTCACATGAGAAACGTTCAGCCCGCAACGAACGAAATTGACCAATGCATCATAAACCGGAATGACAGTCTCGCCTGTTGCCAGACCGATGACCGGTCGTTCCGAAGAAGTAATGACCCTTTCAAGCATTGAAGCAGCGTAAATGCCAGCATCGGAAGGCGTGCGAAACACGCGAATGTTCATAACCTCTCCACCGTCCTTCAGGTCTTCTCCGACGTTGCCTGTCTATCTAATCCACAAAGATCTGTTCAACCGACTCCATATGTTGTACCAAATACGCTTCTTGAATAACCTTTTGACCAAACGGCCATTCTCGCTTCCGATAGGCCCATACCAAGAAGGCAATAATCCCCAATACCGTCCACACAATCGCCAAACGGATCGCTGCCCAACCTGAAGAATAAAACACATACGCCCAACCGATGAAGGCAAGAATGCTAGGAATGGGATAAAGCCACTGACGGAACGGCCGTTTCAGATTCGGTTGTCGCTTTCTAAGAATTGTGAGAGCGACAATCTGTCCCATGAATTGAATGACAATCGCCATCGCCATGAGTGCGTTAATGATTTCGGTCAAATTGAAGAAACAACAAATCGCCATGATCACGCCCATGACAAGCAGGCCGACATAAGGAAACTTGAGCCTCGGATGCAGGTTCGCAAACGATTTAAAAAATAGACCGTCACGTGCCGCGTTATACGGAAGTCTGGAAGCCCCTAGAAGGCCCGTGTACACCGATGCAAAACAAGTCCATATGATGAGCAGGGTAATGACGATGGCTCCAGGACGGCCCCATACACTTTCAACCAACTGAGTGCCAATATCCGTACTTTTCATCGCCGCTTGCCATGGTATGTTTCCAATCATCCCGATGTTCATGCACAGATATATCATAGCCACGAATAGAATAGATAACAGGATTGCACGTGGAATCGTTTTACCCGGATTCGACACTTCGTCGCCAAGGTATGAAGCTGTATAGTACCCCATGTAATCGTAGATAGAAATGAGCATGCCACTTCCGAGCCCAAGTAAAAACTTTGAAGGCGCGAAAGCGTTAGGTGGAAACGAAAAAGCTAGGTGTGCGTTAAAATGTATGGAAGCCGCCACAATCACCATGACTACTGTTACGATAGCACCGATCCATAATACAGTTGTCAGCCTTGCAATGGATGTAATCCTTCTCCACAAAAGCACCATCGTGATGATGGTCACAAGCACGGCAACCAACTTCGATTCCAAGCCCGTCATATGCGGAAAGAAATAAGCCAAATACTGCGTCAGGCCAATAGCACCAGTGGACATAATGAGGGGGGTGACAATCAGTGTTGACCAGACGAAGAGGAATGGCATAAGCTTTCCCGTTCGATACTGGAACGCCTCTCGCAAATACACATAAGTTCCGCCTTCACCCGGCATCGCAGCACCCAACTCACTCCAAACCAAACCATCGAAGGCTGCCAATAGCGCGCCAACCATCCATCCAAAAATCGCTTGCGGCCCACCCATGGCTGACAAAATGATGGGCACCGTGATGAATGGACCAGCCCCCATCATCTGCGACATATTTGTGGCGGTGGCTTGGAACAGCCCGATGCCACGCTCCAACCGTTGTCCTTCCTGAAGTGCCATGCTCTGTTCACCTCGCGAGAATGAGTTCATATTAGATTCTGTACATCTCCAAAATTGGGCTTGCCGCAGCTCCATACGCACCTGCCAATTCACCCAGCTGGGCCAATGTTAAACGCGCTTGTATCGGCATGATTTGCTTCAAACGTTGATCAATTTGCTTGAGGAGGGTATCCCCAACCCGCATCACGCCTCCCCCTAAAATGATTTGCGCAGGGTTTACTAGGGCAACCATATGAGCCAAAGCAAAAGCTAAATATTTGACTGTCCTGTCCACGACATATTGGCCCAATTCATCGCCATGTCGTGCGGCTTCAAACACTTCCTCAGTGCGAATCTCTCTGCCCCGAAGCATTGATTGAGGAAATAGATTCATATTTGCTTTGGCCTCTAATCGAATTCCAGTACCCGATGCTACGTTCTCAAGCGGTCCAAATCGGGTCAGATCACCTTTAGCATCTGTAAACGGATCAACCGGAGCATATCCGACCTCACCCGCATATCCTGCCGAGCCACGGTGAATTTGGCCACCAAGCATAAGTGCAGCCCCAATGCCAGTACCAATGGCGACAAAAATGACGTCCTCATCGTCACCACCAGCCCCCACCCATTTTTCCCCAATCAACGCCATGTTGACATCGTTGTCGACAATAATCGGCTCAGGCAGATATGAATGGAAGGCATCTCGCAAATTCACGTTTATCCAATTCAACCCTGGTGCAGCGATGACCGTGCCGTCCTCATAATTGATAAGCCCTGGTGCACCAATTCCGGATCCGACAATTTTATCTTTCGGAACGCCAGACTCCTGGAGAAACATTTGCGCTTGCCTGCGCAAATGCTCGACAATATCAGCCCCGTCGGGATGCGATGCTATCTTGCGATGCGCAATGACGCTTCCAGCGAGATCCGTCAGCATCAATATCGTCTTTGTTCCGCCTATATCCATTCCAAATGAGTATCGTGCCGTTGGGACGAACTCCAGTCGAACAGAAGGGCGCCCCCCTCTCGATGTTGATCTTCCTGTCCCAACTTCACGCACAAAACCATCCATAAGTAGGGAGTCGACGATCTCGGAGACAACCGATCGACTAAGACCTAAGCGTTTCGCGATGTCAGCTCTAGAAATGGGCTGATGCAATCTCACCTCCCTTAAAACATTTGCACGATTCAGGTTGCGCACGACGGTTCCCATACGCACTTCTGCACACTCCCTAGCAGGTTTGTTTGCTCTGATACCAAACAAACTTCTTTTGAAGGCATTATATATCGGGACAACGCGGCTGTAAACGCATTCATGAGGAGCCATTTGCGTGTCTGTAAACGTATCGACTGCGAGTTTCCTGATCAATTCCGTTGTACACACGGTCGTATAAAGACATATCCCAATCCCAATGACCCAAACTTAGGAAAGCACAGAGATTTCTTGATCAAAGACAAAAAAAAGACCCATCAGCATACGGCCGATGAGCCTGCCCGCAGACCGGGCAATTCGGGTTTAGGTACAGTGTAGAACAGTTCGTCTACACTACACCATGTAGTATACTGGCCCTTCATGCCGGACACATGAGTCCTGAGACCTATCTTTTGCGAAAAAAATTCTCCCTTACGCAATGCCCTTCCGCCCGCCAGGCCAACCAAGCACCTATATCTGGTATAGATCCGATGATAGATAGCGCTCTCCAGTGTCAGGCGCCAAGCAGAGCACTCGTGCATCCTTCGGCAGTTTGCTGGCAATTTGCAAACCATGAAACACAGAAGCCGCCCCCGATGCACCAAGCAAAATACCTTCTTCTGCAGCCAAGCGCCGCGCCGTGTTTTGTGCGTCTTTGTCTTCGATCAGCAGAATTTCATCGAAAGCCTTGCGATTCAAGATGCTAGGAACAAAGCCTGGGCCGGTACCGGGAATCTTATGCGGCCCTGGTTGCCCTCCCGACAACACAGGAGACCCTTTGGGCTCGACGACATAAATTTTGAGGCCTGGGATCCTTTTCTTTAATTCTTCACCCGTGCCAGTAACGGTGCCTCCCGTGCCTGCCGTCAGCACGAAAGCGTCGAGCTTACCCTCGAAATCCTCATAAATTTCAACCGCCGTCGTGCCACGATGGGCGTCTGGATTGGCCGGATTATCGAACTGTTGGGCGATAAAGCTATACGGAATACTTGCCGCCAGTTGTTCAGCCTCTTTGATGGCTCCTGTCATGCGCTGGCCTTCTGGTGTGAGGTGCACTTCTGCCCCATAGGCCTTAAGCAATTTGACACGCTCCTCGGTGGCGTTTTCCGGCATCGTGATGATACAGCGATACCCTCTGGCAGCACAAACCATCGCCAAGCCGATACCGGTGTTCCCCGACGTCGCTTCAATCACGGTGCTCTTGCCCGGAATCAGCTTACCCTCTTTCTCGGCTTGCAGAATCATGTTTAAAGCAGGCCGATCCTTTACGCTACCGGCTGGATTTTTCCCTTCTAATTTCACGTAAACCTGTGCACCATTCGGATCCGGAAGCCGGTTAAGGCGAACTGTAGGCGTGTGGCCGACGAGTTCGAGAATCGAGTTGTACAATGGCATGGCATTTACTCCTTGTTCGCGTTGAGCTAAGTGCTTTGAGCCAGCACAGCACCGAGCATCACCAAAATGAATTCAACTCTTATAGTATAACTCGGAAAAAGTGAAATTTCAGTTGTGGCCTCAGCCGAACCCGTTTCCTTTAGCCCACATCCAATACATCGTTCAGCAAATCGATGGCGCTTTGCTCGTCCTGACACACGAGCAACATCGTGTCATCTCCACAAATCGTCCCTAAAAGACCAGGGGGATTCAGCGCATCCATCAACGCCCCAATTGCGTGTGCGTTGCCTGGCGCCACCTTGATGATAATGAGGTTACTGGCACGCGCCTGAGAGATAAACACGTCAGCCAGGCGCCTGCGCAAAGCGTCTAGCGATACCGTATTGGTCGCCGTCGGAATTGCGTATTTGTATTTTCCATTGGACCCGACGATTTTAATCAGCTGCAGTTCCTTAATATCGCGTGAGATGGTCGCCTGCGTCACCTGAAAACCGGCTTCCTCAAGTGCACGAACCAGCTCTTCCTGTGTTTCGATTTCCTGTTGGCTCACCAGTTCCCGTATCCGCAACAACCGTTGCTCTTTCACATGCGTTGCCTCCTGCCATTTGATACATCCGTCCACCGTTGACCTTGCTGCGTTCCCTTTTTGGACGCCGTCCGTTACACTAGTTACGAGAGGTGGGTCAACGATGGACCGGGAGCGACAAATTCTCCACATCGACATGAACGCGTTTTACGCGTCGTGCCACGTTGCCCAGTCACCTGATCGTTATCGCGGCAAACCCATCGCCGTCGCCGGCAATCCAGAAACCCGCCACGGCATCGTCGTTACAGCGAGCTATGAGGCGCGGGCGCGCGGCGTGCGCACGACGATGACCGTTGCCGAGGCCATGCGCGCGTGCCCCGAATTGCTTGTCATTCGCCCTGACTTCCCACTGTACCGAACATTCGCACGCCAAGTATTCGACATTGTGCGTAGATTTACGCCTGCTGTCGAAATTGTCAGCATCGACGAATGCTACGCGGACGTGACCGGCAGTGGGCAATTCGGTGACGCCATGGAGATCGCCCGTAGGATTCAATCTATCCTTCGCGCTGAATTGCAGCTTCCCTGCTCCATCGGCGTTGCCACGAACAAGTTTTTTGCGAAGATGGGGAGCGATCTGCGCAAACCGATGGCCATCACGCGCATTGACGAGGCGAATTATCAAAGTCTACTTTGGCCGTTACCCGTCTCCGCAATGTATGGTGTGGGACGCCGCACCGCGCTCGCCTTATACAAGACTGGCATTCGCACGATTGGCGATCTCGCCGTTGCCCCTTTGGAGGTTCTCGAGCGCACCTGTGGCAGTCGCGGAGCCGTGCTTCAGCAACATGCAAACGGACTGGATGAACGTCCCGTCGTCAGTGAACGTCCCTCGCCAAAAAGTGTGGGCCATTCTGTCACACTGGCCGTCGACGCCACAGACCAGGAAATCATCCGAAGGACACTTCTGCAACTCGCGGACCAAGTGGGCCGACGCCTGCGCAAGTACGGAAAAGCTGGGCGCGTCGTCACACTGACCATCCGCGACAAGTTTATGCATACCATTTCACGCCAAAGCAAACGCGCACTGGCCTCCAGTTTGACGGAGGACATCTATGGCGATGCGATGGCCTTGCTCAATGCGAATTGGCCTGAACAAAAACCAATCCGTCTGCTTGGCATCAGTGTCAGCGAGCTAGTGGATGTCAATGAGGTGGACATCACGTGGCAGCTTGGGTTGTTCGACAGCCCACGCGATCGCGCTGCCTTTGATAAACGGCTGCGCCTGCAAAAGTTGACGGAGGTCACCGATTCGTTGCGCAATCGATTTGGTGAGCATGTCGTCGTCCGCGGCCGAATGCTTGACCACGACGGCCGGGCCGCTGAAGATCAGCGCGCTCGCGGCACGTCGTTGCAGACAGACAACCTACATGAAGAGGAGTCTAACAGATGGAAGTCATGAATGGGAATCTAGATCCAATCGTTGCGATTTTAACCTGCTTTGTTTTGGCCATTGGGCTTGTGGCTTGGACGAGCAAACGCGAATAGGCGAGCTTCGTGGACAGCGGAGGTGCTCACCCACGCGCACGTGCGCGGACATGTGAGAACGGCGCCTCCGCTTCCGCTCGATACTGCTGCTCTTCGAGGAGCCGCTTGCGCTCCTTGTCTGCCCCCAAAACAAAATACAGATTGGCGCAGATCGACAAGGCTAAGACCAGCATCCACGCTGCAGTAAATGTACCTGCTATGCCGTGCGACATTCGCGGCAGCCGCGGAATGCCGTAAGCGCCAAGTGCTATTGCGGCGCACGTGTAGATTATGGACTGGCGCCGAATTTGGCGTGGAACCCCGACTTTCCTTCGCACCACAACCAACTCCTTTTTTCCACCTTGTCCACGTATATGTATGTGCCCGATGAAGTATGACCATCTGCCGCATGGGGAACATTGAGTCCGAAATCACTTATGTGGAGGAGGAGAACGCATGAGCGTACTCGACAGCTTCGACAAGTGGCGGGAGTTTCTGGGGGAACACGTCGACAAGGCACAAGCGATGGGATTTAGCGACGAGCAGATCTCGAACGTAGCGAAAAAGATGGGTGAATTCTTGGCGGATAAAGTTGATCCGAAAAATGACGAACAGCGCTTGCTTAAAGAGATGTGGGACAGCGCAAACGAGCAGGAGCGCAACGCGATTGCCAGTGTGATGGTCAAAATGGCCGACAAGGCGCACTAAAAGGCGCGGGCGGGCCGCAAGTGCGGCTCGCCCGTTTCTATGCTACCCTTGGTTACAGCTCGTACGTTTCGCCAATTTTCAATTCGACACCTTGAATTCCGCGCATCTTGAGATCCTGCACGAATTGTGCACCATCCTGAGCGATGAGCGGGAACGTATTGTAGTGCATGGGAATGACCGTTTTTGCCCGCAACCACTCGCTTGCAATCAAAGCATCCTCGGGCCCCATCGTAAAATTGTCGCCAATCGGAAGCAGAGCGAGATCGATCTGGTTCAGTTCACCAAGAATTTTCATATCACCGAACAAACCCGTATCGCCAGCATGATAAATCGTCTTTCCTTCAATGGTCAGCAAATAACCGACCGGCGGGCCCACATAGACCAGACCTTGCTCCGTCTCGACCCCAGATCCGTGGAATGCCAATGTAACCTTGACACGCCCAAACGGGAAATCAGCCTTGCCGCCGATGCCCAGTGGATGTATCTTCAGCCCTTTGCGTGCATAGTACACCGCCAACTCATTTGCCGCGATGATCGTCGCATCGTTGTTGCGAGCGATGGCTTCCGCGTCAAGGACGTGATCGGCATGGCCATGCGTCAAGACAACGTGTGAAACCTTAACGTCCTCAGGCTTGATGACAGCCTTCTCGTTACCGCTGAGAAACGGGTCAATAATCAGCCGATGCTCTCCGCTCTCGATAACAAAGCACGATTGCCCATGATATGTAATCTTCATTTGTCACGCCCCATTTCTTCAAATATCTCGGCTGCCGATACGACGTGCACGTCGGCCAATGTCGTTGACAAAATGGTGTGTACGTCCATCATCAATGTCTGCAATTCTCGATCCGCCTGCAAATACTTTTGAACACTGGGGTTCAATTGCACGACTTCCGTAAGCTTTTGCATCGTCGATCTTTCTTCGTCCGTCAGTGCTTCCCCGCGGAGCTGTTTAGCTTCCATTCTCCATTGCCGGCGAAGATAATCGACCAACATGTCTTTTGCCGCTGGCTCCTGGTCCAAGGCGCGTATTGCGTCGAGTGCTCGCTGAAAAGGTTCCCATTCACGAATCGCCCTGGCTAAGGCATGCGCATGGTCATACGGATTCACCGAACTCCCTCCCCCCAAGCATTATAATTCTTGCGAATCCATCGGCCAAATCCCATTCTCACCGTTTGGTCTTCATCAAGGTCATACAAGACTTGCTATGTCCGTTTGGTTATACTGTCATCGTGGAAAGGACGTGAACAAATGAGTGCCTTGACCGTGTATGAAGCCATCGGTGGGGAGACGACGATGCGCAGACTGGTAGAGTCGTTCTACGACAAAGTAGCTGCTGACACCCTGCTGCGCCCGCTGTTTCCGCCGACCTTTGATGAAGTGAAAGAGCGGCAATTTTGGTTTTTGACACAGTTATTTGGTGGCCCCAGGCTCTACACAGAGCGCCGCGGCCAGCCGATGCTTCGCGCCCGCCACCTGCCATTTCCGATCACGACGCGCCATGCACAGGCATGGTTGCGCTGTATGGCAAGCGCAATGGCGGATGCAGACATTCCTACACCGGCGCGCGAGGCCATGTTACAACGGTTGACAGCAACAGCCTATCACATGGTCAATACGGAACTGGAGGAGGAACAAAGGGGCATATGAAAGATGAAACACCTGTTGGCACATTAGGTGAACGGCTTGCCCAATTGCGCAAACAGCGTGGATTGACTCAAGCCAAGCTCGCGGAACGGGCCAACATTTCGACGAGCGCTATCGCGATGTACGAAACGAATCGGCGACAACCGGACGATGCTACATTAGCCGAGTTGGCAGCGGCGTTGGAAGCCCCAATTGCGATGCTCAGGCCTGACGCCCCCATCGACCAACCGACCGTTGCTCCCTTGGGCCAAGCCGTGCCGAATGGACCTGTCACGAATACAAGTCCGTTGAAAGTTCACAGCCAGTCAAGCCAAAAGGACGCCGCTGCTGACGGGCTGGGTGTCACACAGCTCGCCCTAACCCGTGAAGAGGCTAGACTTATCCTCTTTGTGCGCATGCACCCCGACGCCATGCCTTTTTTGCAGACACTTGTAACGGCCGATGCCGAGAAGCGCAAGCAATTAGAAAAAACCTGGCGGCTGATTCAAGCATTTCAAGCTTGAACCAGCCGCCACAAGTTCACGAGTTCTGCCTTATGGACGGCAACGTCAGCCCACAGACACGCGGTATGGGATTGGATCGCGTGCACCAGCCTCGGCGAAACCTTTTAAGCGCAGCCGACAGCTGTCACACTCACCGCAGGCCTCCTCGCCGCCTTGATAACACGATGTGGTAAGCTCATACGGAACGCGCAGGGCTAAGCCATTGCGAATAATTTCGGCTTTCGACCAATGTAAGAGTGGCGTTTCGATTTGCATGGACCGACCCTCCACGCCTGCCTTTGTGCCAATGCGCAGGACGTGCTGTACGCCTTCGATGAACTCCGGCCGACAATCCGGATATCCACTATAGTCTAACGCGTTGACGCCAATGTAAATCGCCGTCGCCTCAATGACTTCCGCATAGGAAGCCGCAATGGACAAAAACAAAAGATTGCGTCCAGGTACATACGTCACAGGAATATCGCGCGAAACGCCAGACGTCGGCACCTCGATAGCATCATCGGTCAATGCACTGCCGCCGATTTGCCGCAAAAAGTCGAGCGACACGATGCGATGATCGCGAACTCCATAATGGGCCGCGACCTTTTTCGCACACTCAAGTTCTATCCGATGGCGCTGCCCGTAGTCAAACGTGATGGGAAACAATTCATACCCAGCGTGCTGGGCAATCCCCATGCAGGTGGTGCTGTCAAGCCCGCCACTCAAAATGACAACTGCCTTCGCCACTCCTATACGCCCCATTTCTAGTTCATTCTCTAGGCTCGATTCTATAGCTTGTCCGACTGTCCGTTCTTATGTAAGGCGGTCGACCGTCAACAGACCGCCGAAGGCGCATCGGCAAACGTGAAGCCCGTCTCCAGAAAATCGACTGTGACGCCCTCAAGCAAATGCAAACACACCTCATCGATCACGACGGTGATGCTCTCGTCGGACTCTGCCAACGACGGCCCGGCAGCCGCTTGTGAGATTGGCACGATGCGATCCAGGCCGGTCATCACGTCGTCGACCGTCAATTGAAACCTTGGCCCCCCGCACTGATAGGCACGGGCGATGCGAATGAATTCACCCGAATATAATTCCTCGCGCTGAAACCGTGCAATTTCCTGGCACGCTCTACTGGTGAAGATCGGCATGAGGTGTCTCCCCTCTCCCCATCCATTGTAGCGCCTCGGCGAAGACGCGTCACGATGCATATCCAACCATCGAGATGCCGACACTGGACATTTGAGCAAACAAATTTACAATAAGCGATGTCAGTCAGTATACTATACGTCAATACAGAAAACTGCTACCGCCCATGATGAGGCCGAGTAGCGGCGACACGAGCGTGCTCAAGCGAATCGGGAGATGGTGTGAGCCCGTGCACGACTGCGCCGCGAAGATCCCCTCTAAGGCATCTGCTGAACCCGCCAAGGCGCCAAGCCAGCCTAGTAGGCAGCATCGGCTCCCTCCCGTTATCGAGGGCCGAATGGTGATCCTCGTCGGGCGCATATGCGCCGCGATTGCGGACACATTCGACGGATGGAGCGGTCGGCTCGAATCATAAGGCCGAATCGCTAAGTTGGGTGGTACAGCGAGCAAACACTCGTCCCTTCGCGGACGAGTGTTTTTTGATGGACAACGAAGGAGTGGAAATGAACATGTCGATCCGCAAAGTCGATGCCAAAGAGCCCGCAAAGGCGCGCGAGGAACGCGTTCTGTCGTTTTGGCGCGATCGCGACGTTTTTCACGCAAGCGAGCAGAATCGCGAAGGGTGCCCGGAATGGGTGTTCTACGAAGGTCCGCCGACGGCAAACGGCCTGCCCCACCCTGGCCATGTGTTGACGCGCGTATTCAAGGATTTATATCCCCGTTATCGGACGATGAAGGGCTTCCACGTGATGCGCAAAGCGGGCTGGGACACGCACGGGCTGCCAGTGGAAATCGAGATCGAAAAGAAGTTCCACATTAGCGGCAAAAAGCAGATCCAGGAATTCGGAGTCGAGAAGTTTGTACAGGCATGCCGTGACAGTGTCTTTAAGTACGAGATGACCTGGCGCCAATTAACGGAACGCTTAGGCTATTGGACGGATCTCGATCACCCGTATATGACACTCACCGACGATTACATCGAATCCGTATGGCACTTGCTCAGGACGATCTTCGACAAAGGTCTGTTGGTGCAAGGTCACCGCGTGAGCCCGTACTGCCCGCACTGTGAAACGACGCTGTCGAGTCACGAGGTGGCACAAGGCTATGCGGATGTCAAAGACTTGTCCGTCACTGCCAAGTTCCGCGTCAAGGACGGCGATGTGGAAGGACGTCCGACATACCTGCTCGCGTGGACGACGACGCCGTGGACCTTGCCGAGTAACGTCGCGCTCGCTGTTCACGACGACTTGACGTACGTATTAATTCATAAGGCAGAACTCGGCGAAAACGTCTGGGTTGCAGAAGGCTTAGAGGAAAACTTCCTCGCCGAAGGCGACAATGTGATCGACAAAAAGGCAGGTCGCGACCTAGTTGGCACGGCCTATGAGCCGGTTTTCCCATACGTCGTTCAGGACGGCAAAAAGCACATCGTCATCGCCTCCGATCACGTCACGGACGACAGCGGCACGGGCATTGTCCACATGGCCCCGGCCCACGGTGAAGACGACTACAAAGCGTGTCAGCGCGCTGGGCTCATTTTTATCAACTTTGTCGACGAGACCGGTTGCTACACGTCTGACGTCGCGGATTACGTGGGCCGTTTCGTCAAAGACGAAGAACTGAACGTCGATCTCGTCAAGTCGCTGGCGCACCGCGGCCTACTCTATGAGAAACACAAACATGAGCACGCCTATCCGCACTGCTGGCGGTGTGACACGCCGCTTATCTACTACGCCATCGACTCCTGGTTCATTCGTACGACAGAGTTTAAGGACGACTTGATCCGCAACTCGCAATCGGTCAATTGGATTCCGCCGCACGTTCGCGACGGGCGCATGGGCAACTTCTTGGAAAACGTGATCGACTGGAACTTGTCGCGCAGCCGCTACTGGGGAACCCCCTTGCCGATTTGGCGCTGTGAGGCGTGCGCACGGCTCGAATGCATTGGCTCAAAGGCGGAACTCGCAGCAAAAGCGGGGCGTCTGCCACAGGAACTGCATAAGCCGTATATCGACGAGTTGACATGGCCTTGTTCGTGCGGAAACGGGACGATGATTCGCGTACCTGAGGTGATCGACGTCTGGTTTGACTCAGGCTCCATGCCGTTTGCTCAGTTGCACTACCCGTTCGAGAATCAGGCGCTGTTTCAAAAACTGTATCCCGCCGACTTTGTCTGCGAGGCCATCGACCAGACGCGCGGTTGGTTTTACAGCTTGCTCGCCATCTCGACGGCCGTCACGGGCAAGGCACCTTATAAGAATGTATTGGTGCTTGGCCATGTGCTCGACGAACACGGCAAAAAGATGTCGAAGTCGAAAGGCAACGTGATCGACCCGTTCGAGGCGTTCGACATGCATGGTGCGGACGCGCTGCGCTTCTATTTTGTCGCCAACACACAACCGTGGAATTCGCAGCTGTTTTACCACCGCGCAGTCGCGGAGAGCAAGGCGAAGTTTATCGATCTGCTGCAGAACATCCACCAATTCTACGCGCTGTATGCGGGTATCGACGAGTTTGATCCGCGTACGGCTAAGGAGATCCCTGTGGCAAAGCGGCCGCTTATGGATCGTTGGCTGCTGGCGCGTTTGCACCAGACCATTGCAACTGCCGATGCTGCATATGAGCGCTATGATGCGACAACGGCTGCTCGCGCCTTGCAAGCGTTCGTCGATGAGCTTTCAACCTGGTACGTGCGACGCAACCGGGATCGTTTTTGGGCGCCAGGCATGGATGACGACAAGGTATCGGCCTATCTGACGCTGTACGAGGCACTGGCGACAACGGCGATGCTGGCGGCACCTGTGACGCCGTTCTTGGCAGAGGACATCTACCAAAATATCGTTCGGTTGAACGGCGTGCGCACGGACGTTCCCGAGAGCGTGCACCTTTGCGACTTCCCGATCCCCGACCTCACGCTTGTTGACGAAGCGCTGATTCGCGAAATGGCAACGGTTTTGCGTGTCGTCGAAACCGGGCGTCATCTGCGCAATGAAAGCAAGTTGAAGACGCGCCAACCGCTGTCTGCGATATATGTGCCGAATGCCGAACGAGCGGTGCTCGGCAAGTTCACGGAGATTCTCAAGGACGAGCTGAACGTCAAAGAGATACGATTTGTGGATCTGGATGAAATCGCGAAGCCTGAATTGTATCTGCACCTAGCCGCGGTCGGCAAAAGTTTTGGCAAGAAGACGCAACAACTAAATCAGGCTGCGAAGACGGCGACGGCGGAACAAATCGAGGCGTTCCGCAAACACGGTGCCGTCGAGCTCGAGGGCGAGACATTGACGACAGAACACGGAGAAATTCGCTATCAGGCGAATTTTGAGGGGCTGGTCAGCGTCGACAACCGCGGTTTTGTGGGTCTTGTCACGGAACTGACGCCAGAACTTATAGAAGAAGGATTTGTCCGCGAGATCATCTCGAAAATGCAGATGATGCGCAAAGAGGTGGACTATGGCGTGACGCACAAAGTGCGCTTTTTCGCCGACGGGGATGCGGATTTACTCGGCGTGATCGATCGCAACCGCACGCGCATCGAGTCGACGGTACTCATCCGCGAATGGGCAAAGACTCCGCTTGCAGATGCCGATCTCGAGAAGGAATGGGATGTCAACGGCAAGAAGCTGACGCTTGCCGTGGGGCGCTGACGGGGCACTAGGCCGTGCCCCGGGGGTCCTGATAGGTGGCCACTAACCGGAGTTTTTGGGCGTGTGTCAACCGCTTGATGGCCCTTTCGCGCCGCAAAGCCGCACCTTGGTCGGCATAGGATTCCACGTATAGCAAACGAACTGGGCCGCGCCCGCGCGTGTACTTCGCGCCGCGGCCCTCGTTGTGCATCGCAATCCGCCGCAAAACGTCCCTTGCGTAACCGGTATAAAGCGTTCCATCGCTGCATTCGACAATATAGACGAAGTGTCCTGGTACACGACCGTGCTCCCCTGTAGGGAGACGTACATCTTGGCTCATGCGTCGAGAAACGATTCGACGTCGCGGAGGACATCGCCTGCGGCTTGCAGCGTAAAGCCATGTCCGGCGCCGGAATATTCGCGCAGGGTCGAGTTCGGGAGCCTACGATGAAGCGTACGTCCGTTCTCAACCGGGATTAGGATATCATCCGTGCCGTGCAGGACGAGCGTTTCGTGCGTGATCGATGGCAGCCTGTCGTAGGTCCCAGGCCACGTCTCGATGGCATGCAGTTGCCGGAGGTAGTTGTCCCGCGGCATCGGGTGGCGCATCAGCGCGCGAAAGCTGTTTTCGAGCAACGGCAGATTGGCGGCGATAAACGCATCAGGAAAGAGGAGTCGAAGGTGGCTTTGCATCTGCCCTTCCGCAGCGCCGGCCTGTCCAACCAGCATGCTGGCGGCCTCCGCTGTCGGCGGCGTCTGCTCCTTTCCCCCACATGTCGTGCACCCAAGAATCAGCTTGCGCACGTGACCGGGGTAATTAAGAGCAACCTCCTGTGCAATCATGCCGCCCATCGAGACGCCAAACACGTCGGCAACCGCGATATCCAAGTGTCGCATAAGGCCGACCACGTCCCCCGCCATCTCGGCCAACGTAAAGTGCTCGTCCCCACGCAATACTGTCCTCGCCGCACCGCGATTGTCGAAGGCGATGACTTGATGCTTGGCAGCAAGGCGACGGACAAATCCATCGCCCCACCAGTCGGCGTTTCCACCCAGACCCATGATTAAAATAAGGGGTTGCCCTTCTCCATGCACTTCGTAGTACAGCTCAACAGCACCCAAGTCAGCTCGTGGCACCCTCGATTCCTCCCATCGAACCATCCAAATATAAAAAAAGAGGCACACCTACAAGCAGGTGGCCCAAATCAGGGGTAAAGGGTTGATACAAATGTAACACAACGCCGGAGATTTTTCCATGGCGTGAGGGACGTTTTAAGCCCGTATCACGACTTCACACCGCGCGGTCGGACGACGCTTTCTGTCTCATACACAACCTTGCTATACGGCATCACCGATTGTGTGACCCACGCGTTGCTACCGATCACGCTATGGTGACCAATGACCGTATCACCGCCGAGCACGGTCGAGTTCGCATACAACACCACATAATCCTCCACGGTCGGATGGCGCTTGATATGGCGAACCAATTCACCGCCCTCGTCTTTCGGAAAGTACAGTGCGCCAAGCGTGACGCCTTGATAAATTTTAACATGGTTCCCAACGACCGCCGTCTCCCCAACGACGATGCCTGTCGCGTGATCGATCATAATCCCGCGGCCGATGGTCGCGCCTGGGTGCAAGTCGACACCGGTCATGCGATGCCCGTATTCGGTCATCATACGCGGGAGCAATGGCACGCCAAAGCGATGCAGAAGATTGGCGGCACGGTAGATGAGCAGGGCAAGAATGCCCGGATATGTCAAAATGACCTCGTCGTGCCCAGACGCAGCCGGGTCACCATGAAGCGTTTCGACGACATCTTCGTAGACGAAATCCTGTAGAGTTGGAAGATGTTCGATAAATGCGTCCGCCTTGGCCCAAGCAGACTTGCGCGTTTCCTCGGTGCCGCCGCTGCCCAGGCAAGATTGATACGATGCACGGTGAATCTGCTCCGCAAGCACCGAGCGCAACCGTTCAATTTTATCGGCAAGGCGACGATCCGCCTCGACTTCGAAGTAATTTGGCAACAAGGATGACCTGGTTAAGAGGACGATTTCCCGGATGGCCTCCGGCTCTGGATGACAGGTACGCCCTTTAAACATACGGCAACTGTTTTGCAGCAAATGGCTAGCAATTTCCTGGGTGTTCATCCCGTTTCTCTTCTCCTCTCGCTCCCTTTGCCGATCCATCTATTACGAGTATACATCGCCGAGAGTTTGCAAAAAACTCTGTAATCCCGTGTGCAAAGTGGGTTTTACCCATCCTCGAGCATCCCAGAATGGACACCATTTTCCGTACGACCTTTTTACGATATGCTCCTATATGAAACACCTGTCAGCGATGAAGTGACAGGCCAGAGAGGAGTATAGACCGAATGGACGCTATCGAATCATACTTGTCCGCCAACCGATCGCGCCACTTGGACGAACTTGTCGAGTTGTTGTCGATTCCAAGTGTGAGCGCGCTAAGCGAACATAAGGAGGACGTGCGCCGCGCAGCCACCTGGATTTTGCAAAAACTGACGGATGCCGGCTTCGAGCACGCTACCCTCATGGAAACTGGGGGACATCCGGTCGTCTACGCCGACTGGTTGCACGCCGAAGATGCGCCAACCGTATTGGTGTATGGCCACTACGACGTTCAACCTGTCGATCCCGTTTCCCTGTGGAAGACGCCTCCGTTTACGCCAACCGTCCAAGGCAACCAAATCTACGCGCGCGGCGCAAGCGATGACAAGGGTCCTACGCTGATGCATATCCATGCTTTAGGTGCCTTGCTCGCCGTCTTGGGCAAGCTCCCCGTCAATATCAAGTTCTGCATCGAAGGCGAAGAGGAGATTGGCTCTGCTCATCTACACGCCTTTATGGAAAAAGAACGCGAGCACTTTGCTGCAGATCTCATACTCATTTCTGACACGACGATGATTTCGCCGACTCAACCAGCCGTCGTCTATGGTCTGCGAGGTCTAACCGCGTGTCAAATCGACGTCAGGACGGCGGCGAGCGACTTGCACTCCGGTCTCTATGGCGGCGCCGTCCCCAATGCAATTCACGCCTTGGTGGAGGTGCTCAATAGCCTTCACAACGCCGACGGATCCGTGGCAGTCGCAGGCTTTTACGACAATGTCGCCCCCCTTGCCCAGGAGGAGAAAGAACAGTATGCAAAGTTGGGCCATGACGACGAAGCGTATCGAGCATCGCTTGGTCTTACGCAATTGCATGGCGAACCTGGGTACACGACCCTGGAGCGGCTTTGGGCGCGCCCAACCCTCGAAGTGAATGGCATATACGGCGGGTTCCAAGGGGAAGGCACGAAAACGGTGATTCCTTGCGAAGCGCACGCGAAGATCACATGCAGATTGGTACCCAACCAAGATCCGCAGGAAATTCTCGACCTGATTGAGAACCACCTGGCGACGCATACACCACCAGGGGCAAAAATCACATTGGTTCGTCAAGATGGCGGCAAGCCGTATCTCGCGCCTTATGACCACCCAGCCATCCAACTGGCTTCTGAGGCATATGCCCACGCCTACGGTACACCAGCCGTGTTCACGCGCATGGGCGGCTCCATCCCGGTGGTCGAGACGTTCTCGAACGTGCTCCACATCCCGGTCGTGATGATGGGCTTCAGCCTTGGCGACGAAAACTTCCACGCGCCCAACGAGCATTTCTCCCTCGACAACTTTGACAAGGGATTGCGCACTTTGTGCTATTACTACACACATTTGTCCCAAGCGATGGGCCAAGCGTAATCCACCGCAGGATGGACAAAAGCCACCCGCACTCGGGTGGCTTTTGTCATACACGGATACATAGACAGCCATCAACGCTCAAACTGGCGATTGATTTCGTCTTCGACAAACTGGTTCAAAATGCGCAAGTGCGTGCCCTTCATACCAAGCGAGCGGCTTTCAATCGTTCCCGCGCTTTCCAGCTTGCGAATGCTATTCACAATGACAGATCTGGTCACGCCATGCTCATCGGCAATCTGACTGCTGACGACAATACCGTCTGGCGAGTTGCGAACAGCGTCAAGCAGATACTTGGCAGCCTGCAATTCGGAAAAGCTGAGCGATTCTACAGCCAAGTGCGCCAACGCCCGTTGCCGACCCTCTTCTTCCTTCTGTTGCTGGCGCGAGTGGACAATCTCGAGTGCGACGATGGTGGCACTATACTCAGCCAAGATGACGTCGTTCTCGTCAAATGGCTGTTCCGATCTCGCAAAGACAAGCGTACCTTGGCGCTCACGGGCGCCGATCACCGGCGTGATGGCGATATATTTACTGCGGAATGACTCGTTCTCTTCTGGTGAAAACACGTAAAAGGGTTGCTTCTGCGCATCAGATAAGTTGGCAACAGACTGTTCGATGCGCAACAAATGTTTGTTAAAATCGCCGGGGAAGCGCTGATCTTTGGTCATAATATTCAGCCATTCCTCGGTCAATGCGTGTTCCGCGACACCGTACCCGAGGATTTTCCCTTTGCGCCCGACAATATACACGTTGCTGTGCATGACTTTACTCAAAAATTCTGCAACTTCATGAAATTCTACCTGTTCGTGCGAGCGATGGAGCAGTTGCCCCAATTCCTGAACCTGTTCTAACAGCTTCACAGCTATCGTCACCTTTTTCCTTCGTAAAAAATCGATGCGTCTTTGTGCAATCATCGAATGCCTTTACAATCGATGAATTGTTTCTGTTGTTTAAATTATCGGCATAACACAGACAATTCATCCGCACCATATGAGATTACAAAGAACGTGTGAGAATGTCAAATGAACAAACTGCGACATTGGACATTCCGCAATGGAACGCTCTGCCGCAGTCCTATGTCAACTGGATGCAAAACATTTTTGCCAGGTCGTTCTATCCTTCAGTCCTCTGTCTGATTTTCCGCGAGTCGCTCAAGGATCAACCGATAACCATCGGCCCCGTAATGCAGGCAACGCTTAACACGACTGATGGTCGCCGTACTCGCCCCGGTCTGCTCTTCGATGGCGTGATACGTTGCACCATTGCGCAACATACGCGCGACAGCCAGGCGCTGGGCCAACGACTGTATTTCTCCGACCGTACACAGATCCTCAAAAAATTGAAAACACTCCTGTTCGTTTTGCAAGGCCAGAATGGCCTGAAACAATTGGCGAACGTCGTGCGTATCCAGCCTCTCGAGCGCCATTGCCATTCATCCTTTACCACTTTGACGTACGAAAGTAGTGTACCAGACAACCGCTCAAGATGCCATGCAACCTCTAGCGATGTAACGAGCGAATGACCTGCTTGATGTGCGCGATTTCATCGAGGCGCGCCTGTCGTTCTTCCTCACCGCCGGGAAGCGACTCTGGGGACTGCTCCTGCAGATGATGCTTGCGGTGCTCCAGTGCACGTTCGACGTGCCGTATGGCATCCAGATACCCGCGCTGTTCTTCCGTCTCCACGTCATCGCCTCCCACAGAATAGGAGCTTGTTCTCACCGCACTACCTTACACCCAGTACCTAGGCACCTGCAACCGAAGTTCTTGAGCGCGATCGCGCCAATATGTGGCGGCTGTGTGCCGCCCGCGCGTCGTAGCCAAGTCTGCCTCGATGACGGCAAGCACCACAAGCAAACGAATATCACCGCGCCCCAACATACTCTTTGGCAGATAACTCCGCGCCGTGACGACAAGGCTGTGCAATTCTGCCAGGCTGGCTACGGCAGGTGGTTGCGTAAACGTACAAGCAACGTCTGGTGCGACTGTGAAAAGCCACGTCTGATAACAAAGTGCATCCACAAGAAGCGCCTCGTCGGTCAGGTTTGCCAGTAAACGACCTACACCATGCGTATCCTGATGCACAAAGGCTCGCCAAAGAGCGACTTTTTGCGAAAGCCGCTCTCTATGAAGTGAACACAGTTGCGTAAGCCCTTCTACATCTTGCACACCTACGCGTAAACAAATTTGTTCGATCTCGCTATCGCTGGGCATGAGCACCCCCTGCTCGAACAACGAATACACGGTTTGTGAACAGATGCCTGAACAAGCCTGCAGCTGTGTCAGCCCATGACTGCGCCTCGCCCCGGCAATGATCTCCCAAGGCTGATTTACCATGGGCGTTCCGGCGCGTCGCCCCATAGTTCGCTCAACTGAACTCCGAGCGCCTCGGCAATCTGCCCCAGTTTCACAACATTGCTTCCCCGAACTCCCGATTCAATGGCATAAATGTAACTGACACTGACGCCAGCCTTCTCAGCCAACTCGCGGACTGACATGCCGCGCAATTTGCGATAGTATCTTAACCGCTGAGCAAGTTCACCCAACCGAACCACTCCATGACAGTTCTACGATTGAGAAAATGATATCAAACCAACCCTCATTTCGGTAGGTTGATTTTTCAATCGTAGAACGTCATTACATGGCTATAAGGCCAACCGGAAGGGATCACGATGGCGAATCAACCAGATAGCCCCGAAACGTTATTTCGTTTAGACGACTGGGAATCGCTCTGGCACCTCTATAACACGTACTCGACAGAGCCAAACTGGCCGCTCGATCTGCGAAGTCAAAAGGCGTTTGCGCAAATGATGGAGGCTTGGTCGCTGTCTGCATGGCTGAGGGATGGCCAAGTCGAAATCGCCATCGCACAGCCAAGCGCACGCCCTATCGGCTTTGCATCGCTCACGACGGCATTTGGAGAACATCCGGATCTTGGACGCGCGATGGAAATTGGCACGTATTTGGCGCCAGCCGCCCGTGGCTCCGGTCTCAATCAGAAGCTGAAACTGCGCGCCCTCCATGCAGCCAAAGAAATCTATGACGCGGACTGGCTCGTCGCATCCATCCCGCTCGCCAACGAACGCGCTAGGCGTGCATACGCAAAGCTCCCAATCGCGTTCGTTGTGTATCAAGGAGAACGTCCAAGTCCTTGGTACTCTTACTGGCGCCGCCGCCAATTTGCCGCAGGCACTCCCATCATGCTGTATATCACACCATTGCACGATTGATTATACATTTGTGGATTGATTCTGCGTCTCATTCATTCTACATTTGTAGACAGATCACCAGGAAGGGAGCTGCGCCATGCAAATAGGACGGCGTTTGCGCCAACTGCGGGAAGAGCGCGGACTCACGTTGGCCGAGGTAGCCGACGCGGCCGGGATTTCCATCAGTCACCTGAGCGCCATCGAAAACGGAACCCGTCCCAATCCGTCGTTTCTGGTCGTGGCGAAACTCGCTCGGACGTACGGCGTGCCTATCGACTCGTTTCTCGATCCGGATCTCTTCCCCAGTCACCACGATGTTGAAGATGCGGACGCGAGCCTCGACGTTTCCTATGCGGAAATGGCCAAGCGTCTCGCCGAAGCGGACGCCTTGGCCAATCCTGCAGCACTTCTCGAAGTCCTGGCGGCCTATCTGCGCGAGCGGGAACAACAATATCACTCGCATGCAAGCGAAGATGGCGGCAAATCCGCATCCGAAGAGGACGGTCAACGACCAGACCGATAGCCCTTCGGGCTGGCTATCGTCAAGCGCATGCGTCGGCCCAGGCGCTGCCAGCCATCGCTGAACGAACGACGAATGTGCATGCTCTGCGCCCGCAACCCTTCATGGACGAGCGCATACGAACCATCATGCGTGGTCGCCAGATCAATGGCCGCACTAAAGAGCAGCGTGTCAAAATAGCGAACGCCCGCGTCGGCTAAGCGAATAATTGTCAATTGTCCTTCTTGCTCCTGTTTTGCGACGAGCATCGGTGTAAACCACGCCATCGCTCGCCCGACTCGGCTGTTCTGCAAGGCGAAGGAGACGGCCGGTGTCGCGTCGCTGATGACCTCGGCCTCTGGCACGGGTCGCCCGCTCGCAGTGAACGATCCGAACCAGTATCGCTGATCGTTCACAATCACGTACTTGTGTGCCTGCGGGATGGGCAATAACATCGGCGTCACGCGGACCCTGCATGTTTCTGCTGTCGCCGCGCCGACGAGATTGGGTAACGCCAACCGCAGCCGGCGCAGGAGAAATTGGTGCAGCAGAACGCGCCAGCACGTGTATACGAGCGCGATCGCGTCAAGAGCGAAGACGAAGCTCTGCAAAGGCACTCCCTGTCGATACAGCACGATACCGATGAGCGCGAGCACGACAAAGATAGGTTCGCCGACAAAGAGGCTATCGCCGCGGAAGCGCTGGCTAGTCAATGGCCATAGAGCTTTGGTGCCGTACGTTGTCAACATATCTGAGCCGATGTGCGTGAGCACCCCAAGAAACGCAAGGCTAACCAAGAGGAGCGCGTGTCCCCCTGCCCAGAAACTTAAGGCACCACCGATAATCAGGCTGTAGGCAAACCAAAACGGCACACTATGTGACACTTGTCGGTGTTGATACAGATAAGTAACTGGATCGCCAAATATGCGCGCGACGATATCGACATCTGGGGCTTCCGCACCAATCACCGCAGCGGCGCATGCTGCCCAACCGACGGCACCGCCAATTGGGTGACCTGTCGCGGCGACGTAGGTGCCATACACGCCAAGCCCGAGACAAGCGTGTGTCAAGTTGTCCACAAGCGCTACCCCCGATCCGTTCTGATTCAAAGTATGCTGTAATTGACGACGATTGTTGCATTCCGTAAGATGGCAAGCAGGAACCTGCGTAGGAGGGCCGTCATGGCAAAGGAAAACAAATCATTCGTGAAGGAAATCACCCCTCAATCCGAGGACTTTTCTCGTTGGTATTTAGACGTCATTCAAAAGGCCGACTGGATGGACTATGCGCCAGTGCGTGGATGCATCGTCTTTAAACCGGACGCCTACGAAATATGGGAGCGATGCCAACAGGAGTTGGATCGCGAATTCAAACGCACAGGCCACCGCAATGCCTACTTTCCGCTCTTTATTCCGGAAAGCTTTTTCGAAAAGGAAAAAGAGCACGTGGAAGGCTTTAACCCAGAGTTGCCTTGGGTGACAGAGGCAGGCGGCGATATCTTGGAAGAACGCCTTGCGGTGCGCCCGACGTCCGAGACGATGTTTGGCCATATGTATGCTCAGTGGATTCAATCGTATCGCGATTTGCCTGTACTCTTAAACCAATGGGCCAATGTGGTGCGCTGGGAAAAGCGTACACTGCCATTTTTACGGACAAGCGAGTTTCTCTGGCAAGAAGGTCATACAGCCCACGCCACCGAGGACGAGGCGCGTGCGGAAACCATGCAGATGCTCGAAATCTACGCCAACTTCGTCGAGTCGTTTCTCGCGATTCCCGTCATTCGCGGACAAAAGACGCCAAGTGAAAAGTTTGCCGGAGCGGTCGACACTTACTCGCTCGAATCCTTGATGAAGGACGGCAAAGCCCTACAGACGGCAACGTCACATTATCTTGGGCAAAATTTCGCCAAGGGGTTTGACATTCAGTACCTGGATAAAGACAACCAACGCAAGTACGTGTACACCACTTCATGGGGTATCACAACACGACTACTCGGCGCCATCGTCATGGTACACGGCGACGACAGAGGCTTGGTCATCCCGCCGAAGGTCGCGCCGACTCAAGTCGTCGTAATTCCCATTGGCCCAGCCAAGACGCGTGAAACCGTCGTTCCTGCCGCCGAACAAATCGTCGCATCGCTACAAAGTTCCGGCGTCCGTGTAAACATTGACGCTCGCGACGACGTCAGTCCAGGCTGGAAGTTTAATGAATATGAAATGCGCGGTATTCCCATCCGCATCGAGATCGGCCCGCGCGATTTGGAAAGCGGCCAAGCCATTCTCGTTCGCCGTGATACGGGAGAGAAGTTGCCTGTGCCATTGACGCAAGTCGGCGAAACGGTGAATAAGCTATTGGCGACGATTCAGGCCGATATGTTCCAAGCTGCAAAAAATCGATTGCACGAGCATTCATACGTCGCCGACGATCTCGCGGCGTTGGTCAGCTACATCCAAAACGAACGCGGCCTGGTGCTTGCCGGTTGGTGTGGCGACGACGCCTGTGAGCGCGCCGTCAAAGACGCTTGCTCGGCCACCAGCCGAAACATCCCGTTCGATCCGCCGGCGCAACCAAAGCACTGTGTCACCTGTGGCAAGCCGGCGCAATACGCAGTTTGGTTCGCCAAGGCGTACTGATCTGGCCGAAAGGCCGCGTATGCAAAACAGGCCATCTCGCATCATGCGAAATGGCCTGTTTTCTGTGTAGTATTGCAGCTTAATGATGTTTGCGCTGGTGTGCCGCTTCGTCCTTGATTTCCTCGCGAAACCCTGCAATAGCCTCGCGACGCCGTTCATTCTTACGTTCGAGCGCCGACACATCCTTCGGATTCATGTCGTCCCCATGAGCAGCCAAAAATGTCTCCGCCTCACGAATGTTTTCCATAGTGTGGTTGAGAGCTTGCTGCAAATGTTCGACGTTGTCCGCGCGATTATCCGGTTTCGCCATCGCGTTCATCCCTCCATCCAGGTGATGTTCACCGCTAGGATGTTACGCGTTCGTCCATTCTATGATTTCGATTTATTGGCGATACATCCGCTCATCGCCGCCGTTTCTCCGAATGGCTGGGGCGCTCAGGCTTTGCGTCTTGTTTCGAAAACGCCGCCATGGCGGCCAACAACAGGCAGACGAAGCCCACGACATAGCCCACGATGGAAATACCCGAATCAATATGGTTGACCGCAACGCTAAAAATGACAATGACGGCACCTAAGCCGCCTAAGGCATAAAGCCAACGCCTTGCCTTTTGGATATTCGGCTCGCGTTCCACGCTGCCGCCTCCTCATATACCGATGCTTCCTTAGTGACTTTCCGCCAGCCAACGATACGCGATGTACTCGCCGTTGTCAAAGCGCACTGCCAGCCGTTCAGCGTGCATCCACTCGACGTCGTAGCCACTCCCGACCTGCCGCATCTCGGCAAGCACCTCAGCGCGCGGACGCATTTCCCACGTAACCGCCGCATCATTCACGCCGACATCGCGAACGCGAAACTGCCACCAGGCGTTCTCATGCCAAAACCACGAGATCCGCCAGCGATCCGCACGCCAATAATAGGAACTGGCCAACATGGCGTCAGGATAGGTAAGCAGCAAAAGGTGCATGCGCGATCGGGCCTTAGCTGGATCGCGCAGAATCAGCTCCAGCCAGTCGTGCCTTTGCGCGGCAGAGAGATGGGACTTAAACGCGTCAAAAGCGTGAAACAACGCATTTCTCACCCCTGCGAGCACGATGGGTTCCACCACCTCGACCCGCAACAACTCGACGAGCCATTTTCGTAAAGCAATCTCCCGATCCGCTGCTTGTTCCAGCCCCTGTGCAAAGTGTTCGGGCCACACATGCGAACGCTCATACAGCGGCAGGCGCACGTCGTGGTACAGCATCTCACACGCCTTGCGAAGCATCGCATTGCGTTCCTCGTCGCGCATGCCATCGCCTCCGTCCCGGCTCGTCCTGTACCGATTCAACGCTGCGGCAAGATAACGTCGCGGCCACCGCTTTGCGTCGCCAACGCCAAGGGCCCGTCCGCGAGGGCGAGTCTGCGTCCGAGTAGGGCCGCCGGGTCGATCCGCCCGTCTGCCGCCAACTTGACGACCTCCACGACGTCGTTTCGTTGCGAACCGTAACTGCCGATACAGCGCACGCCGCGCCGCACCAGTCGCGCCATGGGTACCGCCACATCGCCTGCCGGCATTCCCACGATCACGACGGTACCACCAGGGCGCAACGCATCTAGGGCAAAGCCAAGCGATTGTCCATCGCCAACCGTATCGAGCACGAGATCGGCCCCACCGGTGCCGGCGAAGCGGCGGATCGCCCGCGCAGCACCTCGAGCATCGGTCAACGCGACGGCGACCTCAGCTCCTGCAGACTGCGCCACATCGAGTCCAGCCTCGCGGCGGCTTGCACTCGCCACGCGTGCGACCGCGCCCGCCTTAAGCAGCTGAATGGCCGCCAGGCCCAATCCCCCAGTGCCGATGACCAAGGCCGTCGCCGCCTTGTCCGCGTGCGCGGCAACGAGCGCTCGCTGCGGCGTCGCATAAGCGTCGACCAGAATCGCTGCTGCCGCCGGATCGAGATGGGCGGGACGGCGAACGAGTTGGTCGGCGGGTACAGCGACATATTCGGCAAATCCACCCTGTCGCGTGAAGCCTATACAGCCCTGTTGTGTGCAGAGATGCGATTCACCCCGACGGCAAACCGCACAATTCCCACACGGACAAAACGGGTGCACGAGTACCGCATCACCAACGTTCCACCCGTCCACGGCATCGCCCACTGCCACGATGGTACCTGCAACTTCATGCCCTAACACAAGGGGAAACTGCGTGCCAAAGGGCGGCGTCTCACCGCGGACAATCTGCCGGTCGCTCCCACACACGCCACAGGCGTCTACCTGCAACAACACTTCGTTTGCGGCCGCCTCCGGCACAGGCAAATCCACGAGATCCGTGCCGCGATCCGGCGCGTATTGCAACGCCCGCATCTTATTCCGCCCGCTTTGCTTCGCGCTCGCGACGGCGTGCGTTGGTCAAAAGCGCTTCGGCAATCGTCATCTTCTGCATTTCGATGGTACCTTCCTCAAACCAGAGCGAACGCGCGTCGCGATACAGCCGTTCGACTGGGCTGGTCACTGCGTAGCCAATCCCACCAAACAGGCTGAGCGCGCCGTCTGTGACATCGCCGACCATGCGAATCGCATTTGCCTTGGCAATCGAGGCTTCCAGCGCGATATCCTGGCCGAGATCGTACTTATAAGCGACGTCAAGGCACAACAGGCGCGCCGCCTGGATGGCAATCTGCATTTCTGCCAGGCGCATCTGCACGGCCTGACGACTTGCCAAGGCCTTGCCGAACGTCGTGCGCTGGCGCACGAACTCGAGCGTCCTATCCAGCGATTCTTGGGCAAGGCCGACCGCACTCTGCGCAATGCAACCTCGGCTTTGATCCAGGAAACCGCGCACAGCCACGCCAAATCCTTCGCCGATCTCGCCGAGGATTTCATCCTCGCTGACCTCGCAGTTGTCAAACTCGATGATGGCATGCGAACATCCTTTGTCGCCCATCATGTGCGGCATCGGGATCAGTTTCATGCCTTTGCGACCTTGTGGCACGAGGAATGCAGTCAACCCGCCGCGGCCGGCACCGCCTTCCATCTTCGCGATCACGGCAAGAACGGCGGCTTCCTCCGCAAACGTGATCAGGTGTTTGCGGCCGTTGAGGACGTACTTGCCATTCTCATAGGTCGCGGTCGTACGCAGATCGATCCCGGTGCCATTGTCCGGCTCGGTCAACGCGAAGGCGACGAGTGCGCCTTCGTCGACCAACTTTTTCAGCCAGTACTCCTGCTGTTCGCGCGTACCTTGTCCGACGGTTCGCCAGATGCTGTTGTACGCATGAAACACCATGCGGATTGAACCGTGACAATGAGCTATTTCTTCGAGGATCGGAAAATACAGGCCGAGCGGCAAACCTTCACCGCCGACCCAGGTGGGCTGTGTCAACTTGTGAAAGCCCAGTTCGCGCATCCGCGCCCACAGCTCAGCAGGTATCTTTTCGTCGCGTTCGATCTGCAGGCCCCACTCCGCCGCCTCCTCTTGGCGGAACTGGATGACGCGATTGCGAATTTCGTTCGCCCGCTGCACAAGTGCTTCGTCATACTGCGGCAACTGCGGGCAAATCGCGTCACGCATGGACGGGTTGAGAATGTTCATGACAAGTCCTCCTAGCGGCCGTTTGCCTGACCTTCCGCTTCAAGGCGGAAGCGTTCACGCAAATCTTTCTTTTTGATTTTTCCGGAATGCGTCTGCGGGAACTCCTTCATCAGTTCGAGGCGATCCGGGAATTGGAATTTTGCCAATCCCTGTTCCGCGAGAAATTCCCGTAGTTCTTTCAGGGACAACGCCTCGTGCCCTTCGCGCAAAATCACACAGGCAACCGTGTGCTGCCCCAAGGTCGCATCTGGAGCTCCGACCACGGCGACGTTTTCCACCGATGGATGCTTGGAAATCGCATCTTCGACAGTCTTCGGATCGATTTTCGTACCGCCTCGGTTAATAATGTCGTCGGCGCGAGCGATAAACACATAACGCCCATTTTCATCCTGTCGCAAGATGTCCCCTGAGTGGAACCAGCCGTCGGCGTCCCATTGCTTGTGCGCCGCCGTCGGATTTTGGTAGTAGCCCGCGCTAAAGTTCGGGCCACGCGACCACATCTCACCCGGTTCACCCGGTTTTACGTCGTGGCCATCCTCGTCGACGAGACGAACCTCTGTACCGGGGATGGCGAAGCCGACGGTAGACGACAGAGCCTCCAGCGGATCGTCAGGGCGCGTGGCGGTTGCCAAAAAGCCTTCTGACCAGCCAAACATGCAACCGACCTTGATGCCACTATCGGCCTGTAATTGCGAAAGCACGGCACTTGGCACAGGCGCCCCTGCGTAGATGAACAGCTTGACACTTGCCGTATCAGTCGTTTTTAGGTTCGGTGCGTTTGCGACGTGAATCACATGCGGTGGCGCACCCACTAAATAAGCCGGGCGATATTCCTCTATCCACTTCAAGACGCGTGCCGCGGAGAACCGCTCGAGCAACATGATTCGCCCACCCTTGGCGACAGTCATCATGACGCCCGCAAGCATGCCGGTCTGGTGACAGATGGGCGCCAGACAGAGCACCCCTTCCCCGGGCCCGTAGCCGAAATTCTTTGCGTAGGCACGCGCCGCCCAAAGGTAGTTGGCGTGATAATGGACGACACCCTTTGGCGAACCGGTTGTGCCAGATGTAAACACCATAAGGAAGGCATCGAGGGCACCCGGGCGGTTTGCAGCAAGGTCTGTTTCGTCCAACTGTTTTCCAGAATCGCGCAAGCTGGCAAACGTCAGTGCACCTTCCGGCGCCCGCTCTGGATCTCCCTGGAGGACAATTTCCTTGAGATCAGGCAACTCGGCCTTGAGGGAAACTGCCATGTCGTACAGAGGCTGGCCACGGAAGTAATCCGCAATGATCCAGACCTTGGCGCGCGAAGTTTTAAGGCTCGTCAACAACGCCTGACGCCCGAGATCAATTTGCAGTGACACACCAATAGCGCCAATACGTGCGGCAGCGAATACCCCGACTACGTAATCGAGGGCGTTGGGCAATTGCAAGGCCACCGTATCGCCCTTGCGAACTCCCATCTCGTACAAGTTTGCAGCGACGGCCTCGATCTCGTTCCAAAGCTGTGCATAGGTCGCTTCGCGTTCCTCGTCGCGATGGACAAAGTTTGGATACTGTTGAACATCGTTATAGAACACGTCGACAAACGATTCTTCCGTCCAGAAGCCTTTGTCGATATACAACTGAGCGCGTTCAGGCGTCAAGGTCCTACCTTCAAAATCAAACATCCGACTACCCCCTCATTCGCATAGTTGGTGAAGTACAAAAGATTTGCATGTCGAGACGCGCTGTCGCTTTGTGCGATCCGCCCTAGCAGGGGAAAAGGGCAGCCATTGGCCGCCCTTTATCTGTGTCAGTGTGCTAAGCGCCCGCTGATGTATTGAACGACACCTTCAACGGTAGAAAGTTGGCCAAAATCGGCCTCTGGAATTTCGATGTCGAACTCGTCCTCAAACGCGACCGCAAGTTCAGTCAAGTCGAGCGAATCGGCACCCAGGTCATCGACAAACAAGCTGTCCGGCTTGACCTCTGCCGCGTCGACCTGAAGCTGGTTGACAACCACTTTGCGCACACGTTCTTCGATCTGTTGCTTATTCAATGCCTCTGCCATCTGTCTTCTCCTTTGCTGTTTGCGTTAGGTTGCTTCTATAAAACCGTGGTTTTGGCCACAGCCCTCTACACTCTTAAAAACTCTCAAAACCGCCTGTCAGAAGCGTCAAGCCGCCGTCGACGCGAATCACTTGCCCGGTGATGAAGCGAGACAGGTCACTCGCCAGAAAGACCGCGGTGTCTGCGACATCCTCTGGAGTCGCCAAACGACCAAGCGGCGTATGCGCAATGACGTCCTGCCGATACGCATCATAGTTGTCCCCGCCATAAAAACGCGCCGATTCGGTGTCGACGACACCAGGATTAATGCTGTTGACCGTGATTCCCTTGTCGCCCACTTCCGACGCGAGATAACGCGTCATCGCTTCGAGAGCCGCCTTCGCGGACCCCAGCGTTGCGTAGCGCGGCAAGGTGTATGTGCTTCCCATGCTCGACATCGTGATGATGCGCCCGCCGCCCCGTTTCTCCATCAACGGCACACAGCGCTGGGCGGCGAATACGAAACTGTGGATGATCACCCGATACGTCCTATCAATGTGATAGTCCTTCAGACTATCAATGGGCTTAAACGCACTGGCTGCCGCATTCGCGACGAAGATATCGAGGCCTCCGAAGACGCGCTCGATCTCGTCAAACGCAGCGTTCAATTCTTCCTGACTCTCCATCTCCGCCTTGACGACCAAGGCCTGACGCCCCAGTTCGCGGACCGCGGCTGCCGTCGCCTCTGCTTGCTCCGGCTCACGCCGATAGTGGATGACGACATCTGCGCCCTCGCGCGCCATCGCGATCGCAACAGCCCGTCCAATGCCGCGACTGCTACCGGTCACAAACGCCTTTTTCCCTGCCAACAACACGTATGTCATGCCTCCTTGCGACAAACAGAACGCCGCTTTCCACAAGCGCCTCTACTCGATTCCATACGCCGCCGCAAACGCCTCGCGAATCGCCCGCGCCGCATTGATACCGCGGCTCTCGCGCGCACCACCGACGACGTGCACGCGCACCTTCTTCGCCACATCGTCCAGCCAATCGACGCTGGCCGACTCTTGCCCCGTACAGAGCACGACCTGATCCGCCGGGATGACCTTCTTCTCACCAGCGTGATCGATCACGACGCTGTCCGGGCGAATCTCACACACGGACGCGCCCGTCAACACATCGACGCCAAGGCGCTGCATCTCCTGCTTGACCACCCAACGCGTGCTCCGCCCAATTCCGTGTCCATAGCGCTCACTGCGCGCAAGTACCGTGATATGGCGAGCGAGTGAGGCAGGCTCCGCCAGCCTTTGCGCTCGGAAGAACGACGTCGCCTCAGGCGTCGCATGCCGATGCTCGGCGAGATACGTCGCGACATCGCAGCCGATACCCCCCGCCCCGACAATCACGATGTTGCGCCCCACTTGCACTTGTCCAGTCAAAATCTGCGCGTACGTCACCACGTGCGGCAAGTCTTCGCCGGGGAGGCCTGGCCGTCTCGGCTCGACACCAACAGCGACAATCACATCGTCATACGAAGACAACTCGTCCACCGTAGGCTCTGTTTGCATTGTAACAGTCACGGCAAACCGTTCAAGCATCTCTTCATAATAACGGATGGTCTCGTAAAACTCCGCTTTTCCTGGAATCCGGCCCGCCATCCGAAATTGGCCGCCCAATTCGCGATCGCGCTCGTACAACGTCACCGCATGGCCACGCATCGCAGCCGCAGTGGCGGCTGCCAATCCGGCCGGACCGCCGCCGACCACGGCGACGCGGCGACGCGCGCCCGCCTTGACGAGCGGCCATTCCGACTCCTGCCCCGCGCGCGGATTGACCAGGCAACTCACTGGTTGATACGGCTTGACGAGCGTGTGATCCAAACACGATTGGTTGCAAGCGATACAGACGTTGAGCCCTTGCCGATCCCCTGTGAGGATCTTGCGCGCAAATTCCGCATCCGCCAACCAAGGGCGTGCGGGCGCGATGAAGTCGAGATAGCCGTCGGCCACCAACTGATCCGCCACTTCCGGCACGTTGAGCCGATTGGCGCCAAGCACCGGCACCGACACATGTTGGCGAATGCGCCCGGCAACCGCCGCAAACCCTCCGCGCGGAACCACCTGCTGCACCGTCGGCACGCGCGACTCGTGCCAGCCAATGCCGATGTTTAACGCATCGACCCCGGCATCCACCAAGGCCTGCGCAAACCGAATGGTCTCCTCATCCGTCGTGCTATCCGGCATCAAATCCGCACCTGACATCCGAAAGATGATGGGGTATTCGGCCCCGACCGCGGCGCGAACAGCGCGCACGACGTCCAGCGGCATGCGCATCCGCCGTTCGAAATCTCCCCCATACTCGTCGTCGCGCACATTGGTGAGTGGCGACAAGAACTGATTGAGGAGATAACCTTCGGATCCCATAATTTCAATTGCGTCAAAGCCAATCCGCTTCGCCGTGCTCGCTGCGTTGGCAAAGCCCAAAATCGTGCGCGCAATGTCTTCCGCCGTCATCGCACGCGGCGTCTCTCGCGTCAATCGCGACGGGATTGCGCTCGGGGCCACAGGTTGCATGCCAATCTCGTCAGAAAACGCATAGCGACCAGCGTGAAACAATTGTAAGGCAATGCGACCTCCGCCCGCATGAACAGCCTCTGGCAACCTGGCGAGCATGTCGATGTGCTCCGGATTCGTGAGCACGTACATCTCGCCACCGCCCTCCGGCAGCACCACGGCACCGCCAGTGATGATAAGTGCCGCCATACCTTCTGCGCGATCGCGATAAAATGTGCAAAGCCGCTCGATATATTCTGGGTTGCGCTCCAGACCCATGTGCATAGAACCCATCAGGATACGGTGAGGCAGCGTGAGCGAGCCAATCCGTCCGGGTTGACGCAAGGCCTCAAACTGGCGCAATACGTTCTGCGGTGCCACCTTCAACACCTCTTCAACCATGGCTTGCGGCGCAACAACCTGTTACCCGCGCATATTCCCAAGCCATTTTTATAATCTGATATTAACACCTGGTATTGAATTCGTCGACAAGCGTGCTAGAATGTTTTATAACCAGGTACGAATTTCGGAATGAAAGGAGCGGCGCCACTGTGAGCGCTCCGCTGTTTCTCGACAAATTTGACATGTTCCGGGCGCAGAGCCCGAATCAATTGGCTGTTATCGATCTCGCTGGCTCATCTCCTATTCAATTGACGTATGCCCAATTGGACGAACTCTCCACCCGCGCGGCCATCGGCCTATTACAGCGCGGTGTGCAACCGGGCGATGCAGTCGCCTATCAGTTGCCAAGCGGTTGGCCGTTTATTGTCATCACCCTTGGTCTCTGGAAGCTTGGTGCCATTCCCTGCCCGCTCTTGCCTTCCTTGCGCGAACGAGAAGTGACGTTCATCATGCAGTCTTCCGGCAGCCGCCTCCTCATTGTCCCGGACGAATTTCGACGGTTTGCCTATGTGCAGCTTGTGGATAGAATCCGGCCAGAACTGCCCGCGCTGGAACACGTGATTGTAATTGCCCAGCAACAGTACGATCCCGCCGCACACGATCTCGGCGGCATCCTGTGGCAAGGCGAGATATCCGAGGACATGCTGGCGGAAGTGACACGACGGCGCGCGACGGCGACATCCTACTCACAACTGCTCTACACATCCGGGACGACCGGTGAACCCAAAGGCGTTTTGCACACGCACCAAAGCCTGTCAAACGCATTGCTCGCGCATACGACGACACTGGGACTGAGCGCGAGCGACCGCATTTGGGTGCCATCGCCGCTTGCCCACCAGACAGGATTTCTCTATGGAATGCTCGTTTCCTTCTATATCGGGGGCACGGGCATCTATCAAGCGGTTTGGGACGTCGACACCGCCCGTGCGGCCATCGAAGTGCATGGCGCGACCTTCGTGCAGGCCGCAATGCCGTTCTTGTCCGATATTACGCGCAGCGCGCAACCGCCAAAGGGTCTGCGCCTGTTTATTGCAACCGG
Organism: Alicyclobacillus hesperidum subsp. aegles; assembly: GCF_027923525.1. Lineage (NCBI taxonomy): Bacteria > Bacillati > Bacillota > Bacilli > Caryophanales > Alicyclobacillaceae > Alicyclobacillus > Alicyclobacillus hesperidum. The sequence goes on from NZ_BSBJ01000004.1 coordinate 50,599, forward strand.
CGCGGCGATTCCCCGGCAATTGGCGCAAGAAGCCCGCGAAAAGTTGGCTTGCTCCATCGTCGGCGCTTGGGGGTCAACGGAAGCCTGTCTCGTCACCGTCGGCCGCCCGGACGATCCGCCGGAAAAACTATGGGGTACCGATGGCCGCGCCATCGACGGCATGGAGATCCGCGTCGTCGACGACGAGGGCCATGTTCTCCCAGCAGGGCGAGAAGGTAACTATCAAATCAAGACGCCGGCGATGTTCGCCACCTACTTGCACCACCATGAGTGGTACGAAGCCGGCTTTACAAAAGACGGATTTTTTGACACTGGCGATCTCGCCGTGATCGACGAGGATGGTTATTTGAAAATTACCGGACGCAAAAAGGACGTCGTCAATCGCGGCGGTGAGAAGATCCCGGTTGTAGAAATCGAAGACTTGCTTTACCAGCACCCTGCCATCGCGGATGCAGCGGTCGTGGCCATGCCGGACGAACGGCTCGGTGAACGTGCGTGTGCATACGTCGTGCTGCAACCTGGCCAAGCGGGTATTGACCTGTCGCAAATCACAGACTTTCTCGGCGAACGCGGGATGGCAAAGATTTATTGGCCGGAACGGGTCGAGGTCATCGACGAAATGCCTCGCACGGCAAGCGGCAAGATCCAAAAATATGTGTTGCGAAACGACATCGCGAACAAGCTGCAGCAGGAACGCACACAAGCCTAGAGCAAAGGAAGGGCGACGAACAATGCAGACGCGAACATTGGCCGATTGGATGGCGGACGTCGATGCTTATGTCGCAGGCCCTGCTGCCGTGTGGGCGCAAGAGATTGAAGCGACGGGCACCGTGCCACAGGCGGTGTGGGAAGAGTTGAACGATCGCGGCTACTTACGCCTTGCAGCCCCGCGCGATCTCGGTGGCTACGGCCTCTCCTTTACAGACTATCTGCAGCTACTCGAGAGATTCGCCGCCATGCACGGCTCGCTGCGCGTCATCGTGCATGTCACGAATAGCCTGTGGCGATCGCTCGCCAGCAAGGCGTCAGCGGAGCAGTTGGAGCGGTTTGTCAAACCGTTTATCGGCGGTCAACTGCGGGCGACGTTTACGTTGACGGAGCCCAATTCGGGATCTGGAGCAGACATCAAGACCACTGCCCGCCGCGAAGGCGATGAATACATCGTCAACGGCGAGAAGTGGATGATCATCTTCAGCGATGTTGCAGATTACTTTCTCTTGTTCTGCCGACTCGAGGGAACGAGTGGCGGTGAAGGCACGTTGGCACTCATGGTGCCCAAAGATGCAGCCGGCCTCGAGATAGAATGGATGGCTCCGGCCATGGGCATCACCGGTACCCAGCACGGCCACTTGCGGCTTGTCAATTGTCGTGTGCCCGTCGCCAATCGTCTGGGTGAAGAAGGCGATGGCCTGGAAGTTGCGTTTCGCGGTTTTCTCGATCCCTCGCGCACTGCAATCGGCATGACGTGCGTCGGCGCGGCCAAACGTAGCCTCGAGTTGGCGGCGGAACACGCGCTCGCGCGCGTAACCTTTGGGCAACCGCTCGCCAAGCGTCAGATCATCCAGATGTGGCTTGCGGAAATGGCGACGGACATCGAGGCGGCGCGCCACCTTGTCCTTCATGCTGCCCGCAAGTTCGACGCAGGTCAGCCGATCACGGTGGAAGCGAGTATGGCCAAGATGTTTGCCACGGAGATGCTGCAGCGGGTCACCGATAAAGCCCTGCAGATCCATGGTGGGCCGGGCTATTTTAAGTCGAGTGAGATCGAACGCTTGTACCGCGATGCGCGGATGCAGCGGTTTGAAGAAGGAACGTCGGAAATTCAGAAGATGGTGATTGCGCGCGACGTGCTGGACAAGGTGAAGGCGGCGCGTGAAAGGAGAAATCGCGGATGATTGTCATGCTGAACCCGAAGCACAATCAGCAACTGTTGGCACAATCCTTGGCCGAACTCGGCGTGACCGCCTACCCTGCGGGTGCCAATCGGGTCATGATTGCTGGTAACGACGCCGATTTGGCGAATCGCCTGGCCCAACTGCCCGAGGTGCTGGAAGTCGTCCCCGTCGCGCGCCCTTACCCACTCGCCAGCCGCGAGTTCCAGCAGGAAGACACCGTCATTCAGGTACGCGACGTCGTCATTGGCGGATCGAAACCGGTCGTAATGGCTGGTCCATGTTCTGTCGAGTCGGTCGAGAATATCGTCGACATCGCGAAGGCGGTCAAGCGCCTGGGTGGCCATGTGTTGCGTGGCGGCGCCTTTAAACCGCGTTCGAGCCCGTATTCGTTCCAGGGTCACGGCGAAGAGGGACTCAAGATGATGGCCATGGCGCGCGAGATCACTGGGCTCGCCATCGTCTCGGAAGTGATGGAGCCGGACAAAGTTGCGCTCGTATCGGAGTATGTCGACATTCTCCAGATTGGTGCGCGCAACATGCAGAACTACCCCTTGTTGCGCGAAGCGGGCAAGTCGATGAAGCCTGTGCTTCTCAAGCGCGGCCTGTCGGGAACGATTGAGGAATGGCTGATGGCTGCCGAATACATCTTGGCACAAGGCAACCCCAACGTTATTTTGTGCGAACGAGGTATCCGCACGTTTGAAACGGCGACGCGCAATACACTCGACCTCAATGCCGTACCGGTGGTCAAAAGCCTTACTCATCTGCCGGTTATTGTCGATCCGTCGCATGGCGTCGGCAAGCGTGCGTTCGTCCGTCCAATGGCACGTGCAGGTGTGGCAGCTGGGGCTGACGGCGTGATCGTCGAAATTCACCCGACACCGGATCAAGCGATGTCCGACGCGGCGCAGACGATCGATTATCAAGAATTCGGGCTGATGGTAGAGGAGATTAATCGGATCTCGGATGTGTTACACGGCACCCGTGAAAAAACGGTTGTCGGCGTTTGACAAGCCGAAGGCTTTCTAAGCTGTAAAGGGGGCAGGCTGCAATATGAGTGGTAGCAGCATGCCCTCTTTACATCATGGGCATCTATGTCTTTTGGTTGATTTCCCACCTGCCGTTCACGTACCATAAGTAAGGAGCCACCCTTGAGAGCGCAAAATCATGCTTGCCACGGGGTGAAGCTTTCACTCACAGGTATGTTTCGTGCTCAGACTATCCCCTGTCTCTACTAGAGCGTGCCACTTGCTTCAATCTGTTCACTCTAAAATGTCAAAACTTTATATCAAAGGAGGAGAAGATGGGGTACTTCCTCTTGTTGCTGTCCTTCATTTTACTAGCTGGCGTTTGGTCTGCTCGCGTCGGAACCCGCTTAGGCTTTCCGGTTCTTATCGGTTTTGTCGCCATCGGCATGCTGCTAGGACCGAGCGGCCTGCATGTGAGTCCGAAAGTCCCGCTGTCTGTCGCGCAATCCATCGGTTACGTCGCGCTCATCCTCATCCTGTTTGAGGGCGGATTGCATACCCCTGCAGCGAGAATTCGCAACGTGTGGAAACCTGCTATATCGCTCGCTACGGTCGGTGTCCTTGTCAGCTCGGCTATCATGACAGCCATTTCTCACTACTTGCTCAAGTTGCCGTTCTTCCCCTCCGCATTACTTGGGGTCGCCGTCAGTTCGACAGATGCCGCATCGGTGTTTTCCATACTTGGAGGCCAACCACTCCGTCGACGCCTCGTCGATGTCCTCGAAGTTGAATCGGGCACCAACGACCCGATGGCATTCTTTCTCACGATTGTCTTAATGCAATGGTCTATCCACGGATTCGGCACCGTTGAGCAAGCGGCCTGGTATGTCATCGGTACCTTAGCCTTGCAAATGCTAGTTGGTTTGGCTGTCGGCTTGCTCGCAGGCTATCTTGGCTCGCTCGCCAATCAACGTATTAAATTGGATACCGGCGGACTGTATCCGACGTTAACGCTGGCATTTGCGCTTTCCTCCTACGCTGGCGCCGCTCTGCTACATGGCAGTGGATTTCTGGCAGTCTACGTCGCGTCGGTCGTCATGGGCAACCGCAAGCTTGAACATCGCTACAGTATCATGCGCTTCCACGAAGGACTGTCATGGACGATGCACATTGTCATGTACGTCGTGCTCGGCCTTCAGATGTCGCCTGCTCGCCTTTGGGCAATTCTCTTGCCGGGAATGGGCCTGGCCGTAAGTGTCCTAGCCATAGCCAGACCGGCGGCCGTCTGGCTATCCACCATCGGAATGGGCTACACCCGCACAGAGAAAGTCTTTATATCCTGGGCGGGCTTGCGTGGAGCCGTTCCCATCGTTTTAGTGCTCACGGCCATCCTGTCGCCCACGTACACGCCTGCGACCATGCTCGATGCTGTGTTCTTCGTCGTGATCGCCTCCACATTGTTACAGGGATTGACCGTCAAACCGCTGGCGCAAAAGCTTGGCTTGTTTGAATCGTCGCCGTCCGAAGGGTTGTTGGAACTGGTGGCCATCGCGCGTGAACACGCTGTTGTGATGCCGATTGAAATTCCAGAGGAGTCTGACTTGGTGCACAAAAAGATGGTCGAAATTCAGTTCCCGCAGAATACGCTTTGTTACGCTATTATTCGCGATAGCCAGGTCATCGTGCCGCGCGGCGCAACCAAGCTCCAAGCGGGAGATCATCTACTCGTGCTATCGGATCGCCGCCACATCCCAGACTTGCGCAGATTGTTCCGTGCAGGACAAGTCGGTCAACCCGGCTTCTTGCCTTAATGCCTCGAAAACGTCAGCAACGATTGATGCAATTAGGAAAGGATTCGATCAGCGTGTTACTTCCTCATCGACAGGGCGCATCGCTCGCCTTTCGTTTGTATATGCTCGTCGTGGTCGTGCTCGATTTCACGACACAAATGGCCGCCGTGGCGATCTCCTGGCAAATGTACAGATTAACCGGTTCGGCTTTCGACCTTGGACTCATCGGTCTCATACAGTTTGCCCCCGTGTTACTCCTCACGTTCATCGTCGGGTATGCGGCGGATCGGTGGAATCGAAAGGGGATTGTTGGATGCGCCTTGGCCGCACAAGCGGTGCTCTTCGCATGGCTAGCAACGGCTAGTGGATTGGGCTGGGTCAGCCAAATGACGCTGTTTGGGGCGGTCGTCGTCCTCGGTGTGAGTGGCGCCTTTCTCGACGCCGCGATGCCAGCTCTTCTGTCCAGTCTCGTCGCACCTGAGCAACTATCGCAACAAATGGCCAAAGTTACGTCCATCTCGCAGATGGCCGTCATGGTTGGACCTGCAGTGGGCGGCGTACTATACGCACTGGGAGCCAATGTGGTTTACGGCACAGCGGCCGTCGGATGTTGCATAGCAGCGCTCCTCATGCTCGCAATCAGTGCCCACAAACAGCAGCCGACGGACGACGAGCCAATCAGCCTTCGCTCTGTGCTCGCTGGGCTCACGTTCATCCGATCCCGTCCGGTCGTGCTTGGGGCCATCTCGCTCGACCTGTTCGCTGTGCTTTTCGGTGGTGTGACCGCGCTCCTACCCATCTACGCGAACACGATCCTGCACATCGGGGCCACAGGTCTTGGCGTATTGTGGGCCGCTCCCGCAATCGGCGCCACACTGATGTCCATCGCACTCACGTGGCGTCCTATTCGCCAACGCGTCGGCCCAATGCTGTTTTTCTCAGTGCTCATCTTCGGTTGCGCGACGATCGTCTTCGCAGCTTCCAAATCGCTTGCGCTATCCATCGCGGCACTCATCATACTTGGCGCATCGGATGTGATCAGCATGGTCATTCGCTCGACCTTGGTGATGACACAAACACCCGACTCCATGCGCGGGCGCGTCAATGCCGTCAACCAAGTGTTTATCGGCACATCCAATCAAATCGGCGCCTTCGAATCAGGGCTGACAGCTTCATGGTTCGGTGCGATTCCCGCCGCCGTCCTCGGCGGTCTTGCGACCATTGCCGTGGTACTTTTATGGTCGAGGCTGTTTCCAACGTTATTCCGCGCGGACGAGTTTTCCGAAGAGGGACTTGTCGGATAGTTGAACAGGGAGCATCCGGCGGCAAACGATGGCCCGCAAGCAGGGCCATCACGCCTGCTCGCGGATCAACTCCGGCAAACTTTCATGCAATTTGCGCTCCCAGCCCATGGCCATGACCTCGCGCACCTTGCTGTACGGCTGTCCCAGCGGCGATACGCCATCCTCCATCCAGCCCGAATGAACGAGTGTCAACCGTGTTTTCGCGTCATTGACAGGTTGTAGAGCCAGCTCAAGATGCCAATTTTCATCCCAATCGAAAGCGACGCGATAGGGCGGATCGACAGCCGTCACTTTACACGGCGAATCCCCGTACGGGCCTGCATGCAATACAAACGCATGTCCGACCACCGGTTCAAACGTGTTCGGCATAAACCACTTCGCGAGTCCCTCCGACGTCGCAATAAAAGGCCACACAGAGTCGAGTGGCGCGTCAATCACGACTTCCTTCTGAATATCTGCGAGCTGTCCCATGACTAAGCCCCCCTTTCACGATCACGCAGCGTTCAAATCCGCGTGACCGATGTCCTTTCATCGCATACGCGGATACACATTGCCCTCCGTGACCACAATAAGGCCACGGAGGAATGGATATGACACAACTAGCAACCATCGGCAATCCCCATCCCCACTACGCCGTCATACTGACCGTCGTGCCTGGCGACGATCTCGATGGCTATCGCGAGATGTGTCAGCACCTCGTCGCAAAGGCTAAAACACAGCCCGGCTTTCTGGGTGTCGAAATGGCCGAATCTGAGATCAGTGTCGTCGTGTCTTACTGGGAGACAATGGACGCCATCCAAGCTTGGAGCCAAGATGCGTTTCACCGGATTGCCAAAGAACAAGCGAAACAACGTTGGTATAAGTCCTTTCACACGCGCGTCTGCAAAGTCGAATTGGAGTATTGAGCAAGTCCCGCCAACGCACGACACGTTCATCAAAACGCGGATCGACGGCCAAACAGAAGGCACTCCATGTTCGGGCCGAGACGCCAACCTCTAACGTTTAAACGACAAAGCCCCGTCGTCAACGAAGTAGGCATGCCCATTGAGGAAAGACGCTTCGTCGCTCGCGAGAAACGCCACGACCTGCGCAACCTGCTCCGGCGTGCCCAGCTTGCGGCGCATGTGCGCCTTTTGAATCGTGTTCCACACGCGCTCATCCGCCCGCCAAGCATCGACCAACCCTGTGTCGATCATCCCCGGTGCAATGGCCACCACCCGGATATTGTAGCGTGCGAGTTCCAAGGCGGCCGCCTTCGTCATGCCGACGACCGCCGCCTTGCTCGCGTGATACGGAAACTGGTTTCTATCCGCAATATAGGCATAAATCGAGGCTGTGTTGATGATGACGCCGCCGCGCTCGCGCATCCGTGCCGCCGCCGCGCGAATGCCGTAGTAGACGCCGTGCTGATTAATGGCAATCGTCCGATGATAGGTCTCCATCGGCATGTCGATCACGTTTTGCAATCCGTCACCAAACACACCAGCATTGTTAAACATGATATCGAGTTGGCCATAGGTATCCATGGCAAACTGTACGAGCGCTTCGACGCTCTCGTAAGCGGTCACGTCCACACGGCAAAACGACGCTTCACCGCCCTTTGCACGAATTTCGGCCGTCACCTTGGCCCCGGCCGCCTCGTCAATGTCGGCGACGACGACCTTGGCCCCTTGCTCGGCCAACAATCGCGCACTCGCGCCGCCAATACCTCCTGCTCCGCCTGTCACGATGGCGACGCGCCCGTCGAATCGATTCACACCGCATCCCCCTGTTCGTAACTCATCAAAGCCGTCCGCCAGTGCTCAGGTACCGGACATGGAGTTCCGGCCTCATCGACGTGGACATAGATGGATTGCGCTTCGAAAATCAGTTCGTCCTGCCTCGTGATCGCAAAGTCGAGGACGATGCTTGTATTGCCGATGTGATGGGTCCGCACCCAAATCGATAAATCGTCCTCAAACCGCGCCGACTTATGATACTGCAAGGTCGACTTGGCGAGCACGGTTGTGGGAATCTCGCCGTATAGCTTGAGTTCATGGCGGAAGAATTGTTGAAACGCGAGATCGAGATACATCAAATAATTTGCGTTATACACGATTAACTGGCCATCCACCTCAGGCCAGCGCACGCGGATGTCGTAGTGAAATCGAAAACCCTCCAATTCAACCTCTCCTTCACCGGGACTCGCAAATGGCCGATCACGGTATCGGCAAGGTAATACCGCCGTCGATGCGAATGGTCTGGCCGCGGATCATCTCAGCTTCCGGCGAACAAAGGAACAAGGCCAGGTTTGCGATGTCGTCCGGCGTCACCATGCGATGATACGGCATCTTCTCTTCCACCGCCGCCAACGTCTTGTCCATCTCCGGAAAATGACCAAGCGCATCGGTCAGCACCGCACCCGCCGAGATGGCATTGACATTGATCCGGCGCGGCGCCAGTTCGATCGCAAAATAACGGACAATCGATTCGAGCGCCGCCTTGCTCGATCCCACGGACACATAATACGGAAAGACGCGATCCGCCCCAAACGAAGACAGGGCCAACATGGCACCGCCTGTCTCCGGCATCAGATTCGCGGCCTGCTGGGCCCCAATGAGAAACGCCCGCGTGTTGACCTGTATCGTCCAATCCCAGCCCTTGGTGTCGACCTCCATCGCAGAGCGATTGCGACCCGACGCCGCGTTATGGACGAAGACGTCGATCCGCCCAAAAGCCTCGCGAATTTGTTCAAACATGGCGACGACCTTTTCCTCCTGCGCCATGTTGGCGCGAACCAACAAGGCCTTGCGCCCCAATGCCTCAATCTCCGCCGCAACCTCGCGCGCTTGATCCCCGTTTCGGAAATAGTTGATGACGACGTCCGCGCCCTCCTCGGCAAAGCGCACAGCAAGCCTGCGGCCAATGCCGCGCGAACTTCCCGTGACGCAGACGACTCGATTCTGATAGCGATTGCCTGACGGTTGTCCCATTCTCGTGCCTCCTGTAGCCGCGCTAGGGCCTAACTTCGTTCATCATAGCAAACTCGAGCGGCCTTTAGCACCTGATTGTCATCGCAGCAAGTCCAACGACGTGGTATCATAGAATCAGTTCTATGACCAAGTCATAAATTCACCGGGATGCGAGGCACGCACGTCGCCCTCGCAGCGAGAGGAGAACATACATGGCGGAAAAGACGCGCATCGTCGTCACCGGAATGGGTGCCGTTACGCCATTCGGGGTCGGGGTAACCACGTTCTGGGATGGCATTGTAGGGGGCAAATCGGCTGTGCGGCAGACCGAAGACGAGTATCTTCGCAGCTGGGCCCCGGTCGTCGCCGCGGCGCACGATTTTGATCCAACGCTGTACCTTGACAAGAAGCAAATTCAAAATAGTGATCGATTCACGCAGATGGGGCTTGTCGCCGCCATGGAGGCCATTCGCGACGCAGGACTTGGCGAGAGCGGCGAATTCGCAGCGTATGCCATGGACCGCATTGGAATTTCTGTTGGCTGTGCATTCGGTGGCGTCCAAACGCTGGAGGACGGCTCGGCGCGTTTGTCATCCGGGAGATCGTCGCGCGTCGGCCCGCGCCTGGTGCCAAAATCGATACCGAATGCGGCGGCAGCCGGCATCGCCATGCGCTATGGCATCCGCGGCCCGGTGATGACCTATTCGACCGCCTGTGCATCGTCCGCCAACGCGATTGGCGAGGCAAGCTATTGGCTGCGCTTGGGCGAGGTCGACATGGTGCTTGCAGGGGGTGCGGAGTGCTTATTCAGTCCGGCCATTCTGGCAGGACTGCGGGCAGCTGGTGCGCTCGCGACGGAGGGGCCCGCGTCGTTCTCCGCCTGGTCGCGGCCATTCGATAAAGCACGTACGGGCATGGTCATGGGCGAGGGTGCGGCGATGCTCGTGCTCGAGACGTTCGAGAGCGCACAGGCCCGGGGTGCCCATATCTATGCGGAGCTGACTGGGTATGGTTCGTCCAACGACGCCTACCATGAAACCTCGCCCGATCCGACCGGACGCGGCGCAAAGTTAGCCATTGAGCGCGCGCTCAAAAGCGCGGGGCTCAACCCTACGGACATCGACTATATCAACGCCCACGCCACAGCGACGCCTGCGGGCGATCTCGCCGAATCGACCGCATTGCGTGAGACGTTCGGCGATCACATCGACGTCATCCCTGTGAGTTCTATCAAAGGGGCGGTCGGACACATGTTGGGAACTGCTGGCGCCATCGAAAGCATCGCCTGCATTAAAGCGCTGGAGACCGGCATGCTCCCGCCGACTCTAAACTGTGACGACAAGGAGGAGTTTGCTCCTCGCGACGTGGTGGCTAACGAGAGCCGTGCGGCCGACATTGCGACGGCACTGAGCTCGTCTTTCGGCTTTGGCGGCCAAAACGGTGTGCTCATTTGGCAGAAAACATCGTTCTAAGCACACTGTCACAAATGATACAAAATCCTCTATGGACGTTTTTGTATGTTCATGTTAAAATTCGGGATGAGAGATAGAAGGTACAGTGTGGAAAGCAAAGAGCGGGGCGCATGCCCCGCTCTTTCGCGTATAGCAACCTGTTACTGGAATCAGGTTTGTCCGAGCCAGTCCGCCTCGGCCGTGCGCCGCCATGCTTCGCGAATTGCTTCGTACTCATCGGTCGGCAATGGACCTGCATCGACATACGCGGCGTTCTGTTGCCAACGGCCGGGATTTTGCGTGCCGACAATGGCCGTACTCACGCCAGGCGTCGATAGGGTAAAGCGAAGTGCAACGCCGACCGCCTCTGCAACGGGCAACTGAGTAAACGGATAAGCCAACTTCCGCAGCCTCCGCCAGTACTCGACGTAGTAGTCGACATCAGGCGTCGTCGCATATTGCCACGCGACATTCGCGATCGGCCGTTTGGCGATGACGCCCATACCATGGGCCATGGCCAGCGGCAGAACCTCGTCGAGCACGCTTTGGTCCGCGACGTTGATTGACGTCTGCAGGCTGTCGAAGACACCCAACTCCACCGCGAAGCGGGCCGCCTCGCGATCCCCGCTGTAACCTAGGAAGCGAATCTTCCCTGCCTGCTTTGCCTTTTGCAATTCCTCGATCACGCTGCCTTCTTGAAGCACGGCGACGCCACAGCTATGCAGTTGCATCAGATCCACATAGTCTGTCTGCAAACGCTTCAGGCTGCGATCGATGCTGTCGCGAATGGTGCGCGGATCCCAATCAGGCGTAGACAAGCCAGATGCATGCCCGCACTTGCTGAATACATAATATTCGGATCGACGATGTGACACCGCCTTGCCAATTAATTCTTCGCTATCTCCATAGCACGCAGCTGTGTCGATGACGTTCAGACCCGCGTCAAGCGCGCTGCCAAGCAACCGCTCGACCGTCCCCCCGTCGGCCCCACGGATTTCCGAACCACCAAAGCCGAGGGCGCTAACTTTCATTCCTGTCTTACCAAACTCGCGATACTCCATACCAGATACCTCCTAAGACAAGTGATGAGAAAGTGTATCGCTTTATTCTGCTGCTGCGCTTCGCAAAGAGCGGCGCAATACGTCAGCCAGTTCGCCGGGATGTCGAAGCTGTACCGTGACATCGGCGCGGGGTTGACCTATGTAGCGATCAATATAAATGGTGTTCATACCAAGCCTGATGGCTGGGCGCATCTCGTTGCGATAGTGATCGCCAACGCTGACCGCCTGCTCTGGAGGAATGTCATAATGCGCGAGCCAGCGTGTGAAGTGCTCTGCCGTGCGATAGGGCTTGCGCGCCTGAAACACATAGTCCTCCAACACGTCTTCCAGCTCTAATTTGCGCAGGATGGCGCGGCTGTCCGGTTCCGGACTATTGGTTGCGAGCACGACGTGACGTCCCTCGCTGCGCAGCGCCAACATCGCGTCGCGCAACCCGGCAAGCGGTGTCATCGGAAACGGCCCTGCCATAAAGTCACGCGTCCGCAAAAACGCCTTATCGCGATCCGTCACGGAGACACCATGCCGCGCGGCAACAGCCTGCAATACGCCCCAGGGGTCGTCGACGTGCAGATGTTGCTCGCTTGGTTCGTCCTCCACTGCGACGGGTTCTCCCGTTAGCCGCGTAAACGCCTGACCATAAAACCGTCCGCCCTGCTCGGCAAGACTCTCCTGCGCCTCGCGAAGAAAGGCCTCCCGCGCTTCGTCGCCAACAAATCTCGCCAACTGCTGCAGATAATGCTCAAAATGATCCGTTTCGGCGTACACTGTGCCATCGAGATCGAAGATAAACAAGTTGCAGTTTGCTAACCGGGTGTATACGTCTTGATTCATCGCTGCGGAATCTCCTTTGCCTCTCTGAGTGTCCCTCACATCTCTGTATCGACCGCCGTATAGCGAAATGCGCCGACAAGTGACTGCAAACGCTCTGCCATTTGCGTCAACGCCGAGCTCGAAGCTGTGATTTCTTCCATCGAAGCAAGCTGTTCTTCGGTCGAGGCGGCCACGGTCTGCATGCTGGCGTTGGTCATGCTGGAGACGCGTGTCAACTCAGCAATGCCGTCCTGCAGCTGCTGTGTCCCGTTCGCGATGCGGTCCATAAACCCTGAAACTTCACCGATGTGATCCGTCACAGCGTGTACAGACGCCTCAATTTCCGCGAACGACACTTCAGTGCTGCGCACCATATCCATACCCGCAGCCACTTCTTGAGTGGAAGCCGTCATCGACTCGACCGCCGCGTTCGTCTCCGCCTGAATGGATTCGATCAACTCCGCGATCTGTGTCGCCTGATCCGCCGACTGCTCAGCCAATTTGCGCACCTCATCGGCGACGACCGCAAAGCCGCGGCCACTCTCACCCGCCCTTGCCGCTTCGATCGCGGCGTTAAGCGACAACAAATGAGTCTGGCGGGCGATGCGCGTCATCACGTCGACAATGGCGCCAATCTCTGCCGAACGTTCGCCGAGGCCTTGCACGACGCCGGCCAAAGCGGCAACCGATTGCTGAATCGAAGCCATCTGCTCCATGGCCGCGCGCACCGTGGAACCACCCGCAGTCGCAGAATCGGTTGCCGCCGCGACCGACTGCGAGACTGCCCGAAATCGCTCGGCTATATCCGTAATGCCCTGTGCAATGGCGGTGAAGACATCGGTACTGCGCTCGATGCGTTCCTCTTGTCGCCCGACACCGACAGAAACTTCCTGTACCGTGACGGCGATCTGTTCGGAGGCCTGACCCGTCTGCTCGGCGCTGGCCGCAAGCTCCTCAGCCGCTGCGGCAAGTTGCTCGGCGGCAGCGCCGACCCCGCTCACCAAGCGATTCAACTGTTCTGCCATCGCATTTAATTCGTGGGCGAGTTGGCCGATTTCGTCACGGGATCGATAGCCGGAGCGAGCCGTTAGATTGCCTGCCGCAATGTCGCGCAAGACGGCGATCACGCCGTGCAATGGGCGAATCGCGAGCATTTGTACCAGCCACGTGATAATCAGGGCCGATACGATAATACTGATGGCGGTGTTGATATAGACCCCATAATGCGTATTCGGAAGGGCGCGCCGCACCAATCGGTTGAGCTCATTGGCGATAGGTGCGCTGACAATGAGGCTCAGCACGACGATGAGGATGATTTTCGTCCGTAGACTGAAGGATGTCACCTTATTCACTGCGTTTTTCCGATCCGCTGTTGCGACTGAATCATTGTCCATTCGACACACTCCTCACGAAATCACTTACGCATCCTCATCTTACTACAAATACCGTCCTTTCTCTGCAGCGCGATCGGACAAGTTTTACTGCCGAAAAAGACATGTGGCGTTGCCGTCCTACCCTCGTGACATTCATAATAGAAACGGCTTGACTGCGCCCTGTGATAGATACTTGGGCGATTGTGGAGGTGTCTAGATTGGGGTTCGACTACTGTTTTGTTTGCGGTGAGAACAATCCGCACGGCCTGCACATCCATTTCGAGAAGGACGGCGACGGGGTCGTCGGCTACTTTCAAACGGAACCGCATCATATGGGTTGGCCCAACGTACAGCACGGTGGCATCACGAGCTCGCTGCTCGACGAGGCGTCTGCGTACGTACCACTTAATTTGGGCCTGGTGACGGTGACGGCAGAGCTCAATATTGCGTTTAAGAAGCCGATTCGCGTGGGTGAACGCGTCCGCATTGAGGCGCATCCGACGAAAATATCGTCGCGGTTGCTATTGGTCGACGCGAAGATCACAGGGGAAGACGGCGAGGAAAAGGCGTCGTCGAAGGCGAAGATGATCGTTTTGACGAAAGCACAGAAAGAAGAATTGGGGATTGGAGAGTTGTCATAATGGCAGCAAGAGACAATCGGGGTAGGCTGCTCATCTCGTGTCCAGACCGATTGGGCATCGTCGCAGCCATCGGTCAATTTCTCTCCGCGCACGGTGCGAATATTGCGGAATCCGCCCAATATTCGACCGAGCCGCAGGGCGGAGACTTTTTCATGCGGATCGAGTTCGAACTGGACGACCTTGCCCAAAAGGAAAACACACTGTGCGAGGACTTCGGGCAACTGGCGAAAGAATACGGAATGCGTTGGCGCTATGCTCCAGCGCGTGCGAAAAAGCGCATGGCCATTTTTGTTTCTCGTGAACTTCACTGTTTGCAGGAACTGCTTTGGGATTGGCAGGACGGTTTACTCGACGCCGATGTGAAAATGGTTGTCAGCAATCACCCAGATGCCCGGCCACTCGTCGAAAGCCTTGGCATTCCGTTTCATCACGTCCCGGTGACGGCAGACACAAAAGCACAGGCGGAACAACGGCAACTCGAATTGCTCGCCGAGGGCATTGACGTCATTGTGCTCGCGCGTTACATGCAAATCTTGAGTCCGTCGTTTCTCGAACGGTTTCCGCAGCGGATCATCAACATTCACCACTCGTTTTTACCGGCATTTATCGGTCGCAATCCCTACCAGCGCGCGTACGATCGCGGTGTCAAGCTGATCGGCGCAACGGCACACTACGTGACTGAAGAGCTGGATGAGGGGCCCATCATCGAACAGGATGTCACGCGGGTCGATCACCGTTTTGATGCATCCGACTTGCGAATCGCAGGACGCCAAGTCGAGCGGGCCGTGCTCAGCCGCGCAGTCAAATGGCACCTCGAAGACAAGGTGATTGTGCACGGCAACAAAACCATCGTATTTGCCTGACGAGCTCTTGCGCCCAATTCCCCGGGCACGTGTACGCTTCGGCCATTTGCCGCGAGGCATACGCTGAAGCGAAAGGAGGGGAATGCAGCATGGCACATCCGTTGTACCCTGTTGCGCGGCGCCTCGTGGGCCGTCACGTCATCGCCCATCACATCAACGGCAGGTCGTACCCTGGCATTTTGCACAGCGTTTACGATCACGGCATCTATCTGATTCACACGACGCAAGCGTCATCCGACGGGGAGGCGTCCTTTGTCACTTTGCAGGAAACACCGTCCGGCGACGCGCTGGAGCACGTTTATGCACCCGCGAGCTACTTCGCGTTTGGCGCGTTAACCGGACTTACGCTGGGTGCGCTGGCCCGCCCGTATTATGGGTATGGCTACGGCTATCCAGGGTATTGGTGGTAAACTCATATAAGGCCGAGAGACCGTGGCATGTCAAAAACGCCGATCCCAATTGCATTGGATCGGCGTTCTTATCTACATATGCGCTTGGATCTGCCTGGCCACGGCTTGCGCCAGCAGCGGATGGCCACCTAGATGGCTGCCGATGCGCACATCCGCGCCCGGATGTACGCTTGCCCATTTGCCCACGCGCGTTGGTAACGTATCCGTCAGCCAGCCTGAAAACCACAAAAACGGCACGACAGTTACATTCCGCACGCCTTCCACCCATAATGCGTCCAGAGCCTGTTCGAGCGAACTTCCAGTTCCAGCGAGATAAGCCGTTTCCAGCCGCCACGGTACCACCCGTTGCGCTACCCTCCGCGCCACCTGCGCGAACGCCTGTTGGGCACTAGGTTCGCGATTGCCACGCCCAAGCAACACAATGGCAGACTCGTTTGGCGCTTTGCCCCAAAGTCCCAAGGCTTCCTGCACGCGCAAGGACGCTACGTCGACAAACTCAGGCTCGTCGCCAAACGGCTTCAGCAAGCGGATAGGCACGCCATGCAAATCGTTCTCTGCCAGAGCAAACGCCCGTGGAATGTCTATGTGCATATGACCTGCTGCAAAGAGGAGTAACGGAACCGCAAGGATCTGATCCGCCCCCGCGGCTACGAGTTGGCGTAAAGCGTCCTCGATGATCGGCGGTTCGATCTCGACGAACGCACAAGTCATCCGTGAACCTCCGTTTGGCACCCATGCCACCACTTGTCGCACAAACGTGAGCCATTCGACCACGCCATGACGCCGCCGCGTTCCGTGCCCAATAAACAGCACACCAGGCTTCACCGATTTGACCTCCACTCCGACGCCAAAACGTAGGGCGGGCTTGCGCGATCGCCTGACAAACACAGACTCTCCGCTGGCGTGTGCGCCATGATGGACGTCTCACCAACCACATCGCGATAAAGCGGCGCAAGCGTGTCCGGGTCGCCCACGATGTGAACCGCATCAGGCTTTCCGTCGCGGACCCAAGCGCGAAGCACGTCGGCCCACGTATAACGAAGTGCATCTACCCCTGCAATATCTTCGAAAATAGGTGCGGTGAAACCTTTGAACGTCCTCACAGGCCCACCAAACGCCTCGATCGCCGCGCGAAGTGCGGGGCTCAGATCCACCTGCGGTACGTCTTCCGCCCACCAGGCAGCGACCTTCGCACGTGCAACCTCGCCCAAACTCGTGAAGTCCGCCTCGATGCCGTAGCGCCGCAACTCGGCTGCCACACCGGCATCCAGCGCGGCAAAGCGCACTTGGGAAAGTCGGCGCAGGTCGATTTTGGCGACTTGCAAGGACTGCCAAAACAACCGGACCGCAAATGACGTGCGAAAAAGCACTCCGAGTGCCGTACCAGTCGCACAAGCCTCCACGAGTTTCGCCCATTGTTGCCAATCAGGGCGCCAGCGTTGTTCAAGCGTTGCGATGCACGTTTCTGCACCTTCACTTTCCAAGTGCTCCGCGATACTCAGGGCTTCGGCGTTTGTTCCGGCGGCGACCAGGATGCGCTCGCCAAACCGCGGCAACCTCTCAAACCAACGCAGTTGCTCCTGCACACGAACAACATCACCAATGACGATCACGGCTGGCGAAGAAAGCGCCGCGCGGCGTGCAATGGCCGGGAGATCCGCCAATGTCCCCGTCACCGAGCGCTGGCGCGATCGCGTTCCCCATTCGACGGCAGCCGCCGGTGTGTCGGATGCCCGCCCTGCGGCGATGAGTTCCGCCGCAAGTTCCGCGAGTTGACCGACTCCCATCAGGATGACCAAACTACCATGGACGTTGGCGGCGCCGCGGACATCGCCGAGCGTGCCATCCGCACGGTGACCTGTTAGGACGGCAAATCCGGGCGCCGCATTGCGCAACGTCACCGGAATTCCCGCAAAGGCCGGCACAGCCACGGCGGACGAGATGCCCGGAACGACCTCCCAGGCAATGCCGCGCTGTTCCAGACGAATCGCTTCTTCAGCCCCACGTCCGAATACAAATGGGTCGCCACCTTTTAGGCGAACGACAAACAGCCCGCGTTCTGCGAGCTGAATTAACAATTCCTCAATATCTCGCTGGGGCAATGTGTGGCATTTCGCTTCCTTGCCCGCATAAATCAATGTCGCATCGGGCCGAGCGTGGGCCAAAATGCGCGGTGAGACGAGCCGGTCAAACACAATGGCGTCCGCCTCACCGAGCAACTGCCGCCCGCGCTCCGTAAAGAGTCCAGGATGGCCTGGCCCGGCACCGACCAGCGCAACCTTCCCCGCTGCCACCACCGCGCACCTCCGCTTCATGCCAAGTTACGAAACAGGTACAAACCGATCCTGCAGTTGCTCAATCCCGACGCGTTCACAATAATCGCCAAACGCTTCACCCGGCTGGCGTTCGTCGCGATACGCTTGCAACAGTGGATACAGCGTCGGCACGAGTTCGGAAAGCGGCACCATTTCCCGATACACGCGGTTCGTCCGCGTCCCCACGACATTCGCACCCAACAAAATGTCATACTTGCCGATCACGCGGCCAACAAACCCGATCTCCGCAATGTAGGGGCGCGCACAGCCGTTTGCGCAACCCGTCATGCGCACGGTGATCGGTTCATCTTGCAACCCGAGCTCCTCCAACGCCTTCTCCAAGTCGGCCACAACGCCAGGCAACGCGCGTTCCGACTCTGCGATGGCCAAACCGCAGGTTGGTAATGCCGGACAGGCCATCGAACGCACTTTCACAGGTGTATACGATGAAGCCAACTTCACGCCTGCTTCTTCGAGCTTTGTGGCCACTTCGGCTGCCTGTTCACGCGTGAGATCAGTCAAAATGAGATTCTGTTGCGTCGTCAAACGGACGCCGGGCCTGTATGCCATCATGATTTCGCGCAAAACGGACTTCAGCGCCATCCCAGGCTTGTCAACAATCCGTCCGTTTTCGATGAACAAGCCAAGATGCACCTTGTCTCCTTGCACGATCTCGCCAAGGTGATCGTCCGCTGAATGCCATACGAGTTCGCGCGGATCCTCGAGCGCATAGCCCAGTCGCCTCTCCGCCTCTTCGCGGAACCACGGAATACCGCGTTCCAGCACGAGGTACTTCATTCGCGCAAATTTCCGATTTTCGCGATTTCCGTAATCGCGCTGAATGGAAATCACGGCACGGCACACGTCAATGAGCTTATCCGGAGTCACAAAGCAAAACGGCTTTGCCAAGTGGGGTGCCGTTTGCTTATCGCTGGCGGTGCGGCCCATACCGCCGCCGATGACCAGCGTATAGCCAGCCACTTGATCGCCATCGCGGTGTGCAATGAGGCCAATATCATTGGAATAGATGTCGGCGCAGTTATCACCTTCATACGCAAAGGCAATCTTGAACTTGCGCGGCAAGTACGTTTCGCCGTAAAGCGTCTCCTGCTGGCGGTCGACCTCGGGATCGACTCGTTCACCGTCGAGCCAGATTTCGTGATATGCGTGGGTTTTAGCCGAGACAGAATCGACCAAAGCCAGAATATCTCGACGAACCGCATCGTAAAAGGGTCCTTCGTGCGGGAAGGCGCAACCAACCGTGTTGCGAACTTGGTCACCACAACCGCCCAGCGTCGTGATGAGCACATCATTGATGGCGCGAATGGTGGCCTTCAAGTTCCCCTTGAGCACGCCGTGCAACTGGAACGTCTGCCGCGTGGTAATGCGCATGGTGCCGTTACCATATTCGTCGGACAGGCGATCAAATTGCAGATATTGATCTGCGTTTAACACGCCGCCTGGGATGCGGGCTCGGATCATCATCATGTAATGACGCTCCTTGCCCTCTTTGGTCAACTGCTTGCGCAAATCACGGTCATCCTGTTGATAGGTTCCGTGGAATTTCAATACCTGAATGTTCTCTTCGCTGAAGTGGCTGCTGCCATCCTCCAACGCCTCTTGTATCGAACCGCGCAGAAAACGGCTTTCGCGTTTGATGTGCTCGATCTTCGAGAGCTTCTTCTCCTCTTCCACGCTGCCACCTCGCCTCACTTTCGACTCGACTCGGATCTCACGCGCTCGGATGCAGACCGCACTCGGTCTTGTTAAAGCCTGCCCAGCGGCCGCTGCGCGGGTCTTCGCCTGGTTTAACCGGGCGCGTGCAATGCAGGCAACCGATGCTTGGATAGTTCTGGTCGTGCAACGGATTGTACGGCACGTCATGTTGCTTAATGTAGCGCCAAACCTGCCCCTCGGTCCAACGCACAAGTGGATTGACCTTCACCAAGTTGAACTTGCCATCCCATTCAAAAACCTTCGCGTTGGCGCGGGTCGGTGCCTGTTCGCGGCGGATGCCAGTAATCCAACCGTCGTACTCCTGGAGTACGTTTGTCAAAGGCTGCACCTTGCGGATGTTGCAGCACTGGTTCGGATCCCGTCCCCACAAAGCTTCCCCGTACTGCTCTGCTTGTTGTTCCAATGTGATGGCAGGCAACACTTGGCGCAAATTCGGAATTCCGTACTTTTCCACAGCGCGATCGCGCAGGTCATAGGTTTCCTGGAACAGGACATTCGTATCGAGGTAAAACACGTTCGCCTCTTTGTCGATGTTCATCAGCATATCGAGAAGAACCATGTCTTCCGCGCCGAATGAGCAAGCAAACGTGATATTCGGCACGCGCTTTAGCGCCTCTTCAATGATCTTCTCTGGTTGCGCCTCTTCAAATTCATCGGCAAGCCGTTCAATCCAACCAAGTTCCTTTTCGGTCGTGGACATGTGCCTTTCACCTCATATTCCGATAAACATATCTGGAATTAATCCTATCGTAACTGTAAACTTGTATAGCGAGAAAGTCAACGTGAAATCTGAGCTCGTCGGCAAAGGAGAGAGGGATGTGTTGTATCCTGTGTGGTTGAAACTGGCAGGCACCAAATGCCTTGTGGTGGGCGGCGGGCGGATTGCACTGCGGCGGGCAACGACACTCGTAAACTGCGGTGCGCGCGTCGTGATCGTCAGCCCACAGCTCTGTGCCGAACTGCTAACGATGCTAGAGCGCGGCGACATTGAGCATATCGCCGCCCGCTATGAGCCGATTTACTTGGCCGACACCAAGCTTGTCATCGCGGCGACAGACCGCCGTGACGTCAATGCGGCCATCGGGCGCGACGCCCGCGACCGCGGCATCCTGTGCAATATTGCCGACATGCAGGCGGAAAGTGATTTTTTCCTGCCAAGCCTCGTCAACTGCGGCGCTGTACAAGTGGCGATTTCCACAGGCGGCGCTTCTCCTGCGACTGCCAAGGCGTTGCGGCAAGCGCTGGCATCTGATCTCGAGGACGGCGGCAACCGCTTTGTGTCCCTGCTACGCACGTTGCCCGGCTCGCTTTCGCGTTGACCGTTCTGACATCGTACGTGCTTGTGAAGCCGGCTGTTCACGCCATTTGACATACTTCTGCATGCGATTCTTCAAGATTTTGTGTGATCGAGAATATAAAGTGGCCGACCGCGGGCTTCGTCGTACAGACGCCCCAGATACTGGCCCACAATGCCAAGGCCGACGAGTACCATGCTGTTGAGCAAGCCACCAGATGCCAGCACCAACGCCACAACCGACCAGCGATGCGTGAAGATAGGCGCAATGAGGAAGGCGATAAGCGCGCAGACACTAAGCCCAAAGGTGATGAGCCCCGCGTAGAGTGTCCACCTCAAAGGCTTTTCTGAAAATGACGTGATGGCATCGAAAGCGAGTCTCAGCATCCGCTTAAGCGGATATTTTGTCTCGCCCGCAAAGCGCGGTTGCCGTACATACTCGATTGCACACTGACGAAATCCCGACCATGCCACGAGTCCACGCACAAATCGGCTGTGCTCGGGCAGCATGCGCAAAACATCGCACACCTTTCGGTCGATCAGCCTGAAGTCGCCTGTGTCGACCGGAATATCGATCTCGGTCAAAGCTCGCAGCGCGCGGTAGAAGGCAGCTGCAGTGAAACGTTTGAACCACGTTTCGCCATGGCGTAGAACGCGCTTGGCATAGACGACATCGAACCCTTCCTCCCAGCGTTTGATCATGTCCGGTATCAATTCAGGCGGATCCTGCAAGTCCGCATCAATCACGATGACGGCATCGCCCATGGCGTGATCCATGCCTGCGCTAATTGCAATCTGATGACCAAAGTTGCGGGAAAAGTTGAGAAGTTTGACCGCTTGATCACCCTTTGCCAAGTCGACGATCATGCTGGCCGATGCGTCGGAACTACCGTCGTTTACAAAAATCAACTCGTAGCGAACACCCACACTCTGCATCACGGCGGTGAGACGTTCGTACGTGGCACGAATGACCGCCTCCTCATTGAATACAGGAATGACGACGGAGATTCGCACAGGTGATGACCATATATCACCAGATGCCGTTTGGCATGAGCAGTCGCTCGCGACCGCCCCGTCCGCAGCATGCACATCACGACTTTGTCGAAGCGTCGTATTCATAGAGGCTTGTACCTCCTCCCATGCCGTGAAAACCAAACCCAAACGCCGAACTTCTCGAACCACTTGCATCGGCCTGCAAAGCATTCGATCCGCCCCAAGCACTCTGCGGCACGAGCTTGCAATGCGCCGTGATCCACGCGGTCAACTTGGCTTGACCACCCATACCGCCACCCATGCCAGCAAGCAAGAAATACTTGACCTTGCCTTCTTCGACGAGCGTCTCCAGCTTGCTGACGGTCATGGCGCCGTCTTGTCCGCTAAACCCACCCATCGCCATCACAGGTAGACCTGTGGCGATGATGATCGGCTCAGCGTCGCCGGCGCTCAGCGTCGCCACGAGAAACGAACCCTTGGAAGGCCGGTAGTGCGCCTCCAAATATTTGATCAGTGCACTATCCTGACTGACATTATCATTCATGGAAGACCCAAGATTTGTGCCCAGCCTGGATTGCGATGCGTTGGCGGGACCAGCCGCAGGCATCTGGCCGTTCACACCATACAGAATAGGTGTTGCAGCCCAATAACCTGGGATGACCAACAATGCGAGCAGGCCCATGACCGCGCCGATCATCCGAGCAGATCTCGAGCGTCGTCGCAGCAGCGCCAGAAGTACCGCACAGAACCCTAATAAGACCGCGAGGGCGATGAGTACAGTGCGAATCGCTGGATAGTGCCAAACCAGAAAACACTCGTAGCCGAAAGCGATGAGGAACACGCCAGGTAGATAGAACCTCCACGCGCTGTTCGACCACAGGTCGTTCCACATGCGCACAAGCCCCGCTCCGGTTAAGGCCGCAATCGCTGGAGCAAGTGTGATGAGATAGTATTGGTGGAAAAATCCTGCAATACTAAAGAATGCGCCAACCGGGATCAACCAACCGGTCCAGAACACCGTTCCCAGTTGCCGTTTCGTGAGCGTTTTTCGCCAGCGAATGTTACGTAACAGAGGAAGCAGTGACAAGCAGGCCACTGGCAAGAGCCAACCAATCTGTGGGCCTAACTGCAATTGGAATAAGCGTAGGATGCCTGCTCGTCCAGTGTCAAACATGCCCCCACCGCCGAAATGCCCGTTACTCACGCCCGGTGGAATTGTGCCCCCGTCACCAGATGTTCCCTCAAAATGGCGGAAAGCGTACGGATAATTCGCGGTTTGCCCGTTAGGCGGTGCGCCGAACTCCCCACCCTGCCGGCTTTTCACATTGGATTGCGTCGATTGAAATCCAGGCATGTCTGGAAACCCCTGACCACGTGATTCGACAAACTCGTGACCAAGAAGCCCCGACGGACTGGCCCCCACCGACATGTCACCCGTGAGACGATTGACCCCGTTGTACCCGAAGATGAGTGTAAACTCATTGTTATCGGTGGTACTGCCGACATACGGACGCTCGTTCGCCGGCGTCAGTTGAACCACCGTCGCCCACGAGAAGGAAACGACGCCCAACACCACGGTCATCGCAATGAGGTTGACAAGTTTGCTCCGCCAAGCGACGTGATGAACCAAAGCATACGTCAAATAAATGGCCGGCAAGATGAGATAGGCTTCCATCATCTTGGTATTGAATGCAATACCTTCAATACAGCCAACTGCAATGAGCCAGCGCAAGCGATTTGTCTCGATCGACTTTTGCAAGCACCACGAGGCCATCAGCATAAGCAAAACCAGCAAACCGTCAACTTGATTTGTTCGTTGCACGGCAACAGCAATTGGCGTGCATGCTAACACTGCCGCCGCGATGAGCCCGGCCGCTTTGCCAAAGACTCGGCAAACCAAGTGATAAATGACGAAAACGGAGGCAACACCCGCTAAGGCTTGTGGTAAAAACAGCGCCCAGCCATGAAAGCCAAAAATCCAGGCGGACGCAGCTTGCAGCCAAAAGTCGAATGGAGGCTTATCAATGGTAATAAAGCCACCGGGATCGAAAGCGTTGAAGAAGAAGTTGTGCCAGCTCTCGAGCATACTGCGAATGGCCGCCGCGTAATACTCGTTGCCGTACCCCTCCTTATTCAACGCGTAAAGGTTGAGCCACCCCGATACCGCCAAAATCAAAGTCAGTAGCGAGTGGTTCCACTTCCAAGTCCATCGTCGCTGCATAGACTCAACTCCCGTGTAAAATAGCCATGGCCTGGCTGATGGCTATCATGGAACTTGAACCTGAAGCGGATTTGAGAGCAAACTGAAAGTTTCCTGAGGACAAGGCGTGATGTAAAGGTAAAGGCGCTTCTATACAATCTGAGGACGTAAATCGCTCCCTGTGTCGATGCGAAAACGAAGATGGGGCATCTCCCCTGCCGCGACATGCGGGCAGGGAAAACACCCCATTTTGCAAAATGACATCTTGCATGCTCTTATTGCGGTCGCGGCGCGAGCGTTCGGCGCACGACCACCGCCCGCCGCGCTCGTCCGTCTGGCAACGAAGAACGCGATTCGTCGCCCCCCTCATCGCTTCTTTGTGGCGACGCTGCAGGGCGTTTCGCATTGCGCAAGAACAGCGACAAAATCAACGCAAAGAGCGAAATGCCAGCCGCTACCAGATAAGCATCGTCGACCCCTTGGACAGAAGCCAGCATCTGTGCCTGCCCATACATCAGGTATGTCACGAGTTCGTGCGCCACCGACAAAGGCTGTGACATCATACGCGCCAACATGGCGGTCAACTCGGACAAAGTCGTCGACAGTTGCGGATTCGTCGAAAGGACGCTGTTGACAAATTGGTTATAGTGCATATTCGAGCGATCCGTCATGACCGTGATAAGCAGCGATGTGCCTAACGATCCGGCGATGGTCCGCACCGTATTCGCCGCTGCGGTACCGTGACTGTTGAACTGTCGCGGCAAATGATTGAGACCAGACGTCATAATGGTCATCATGATAAACCCCATGCCAAACATGCGGATCGTATAAACCCACATGATGTGACGAAGAGGTGTGTAGGACGTCAGATGACCAAGATCCCACGTCGTGATCACCGTGATGATGAGGCCGATGATCGCCAACGGCCGAATGCCAATCTTGTCGAGCAAGGCGCCGGAAATAGGCGACATGATACCCATGAGAATGGCCCCGGGTAACAAGATGAGGCCTGAGTCGAGGGCAGAATAGCCACGGATATTTTGCACGTACATCGGCGTCAGCAACGCACCACCGAACATGGCCATGTTAACCACGCAACTCACACCTGCGGCGATGGAAAATCCAGGGTAGCGGAAGACGCGCAGGTTGAGGAGCGGATGGTCTGACGTCAGTTCCCGCGCGACGAAGACGATTAAAAAGACCACTCCAACAGCGATGCTGCCAAGTACCTCGCCTGCGTGCCAGCCCTTGTTGCCAGCTTCACTAAACCCATAAAGCAAAGCGCCAAGGCCAATCGTCGACGCGACGAAACTGACGCCTTCGAACTTCGGGAATGTCCGCTCAGTCACGTTCTTCAGGAAGATGGACGCCACGATGATGTCGATCACGGCGACCGGAATCACAATATAGAACAACACGCGCCAGGAATATTGCTGAATGATCCAGCCTGACAGCGTGGGACCGACCGCTGGTGCAAAAAACATGGCGATCCCGATGGTACCCATGGCCTTGCCCCGCGTTTCTGGTGGATACAGGTTCAAGATGACCGTCATCATCAGCGGCATCATGATACCAGCGCCCGCGGCTTGCACGATGCGGCCGATCAACATCACCGGAAAGTCCGGAGCGGCGGCGCAAAACAATGTGCCAATGCCGAAACAGAACATCGCCCCAAGAAACAACTGCCGCGTCGTGAAGGTGCCAATGAGAAACGCGGTTAGTGGAATGACAATGCCGTTGGTCAGCATGTAGCCTGTCGACAACCATTGAATCGTACTCGCCGAGACATTGAACTCGGTCATAAGTTTTGGCACGGCGACGTTGAGCAAAGTCTGATTGAGAATAGCTGCAAACGCCCCCAAAATCAGCGAGATGAGAATCGGCGCTTTGTGTGCAATGGGTTCGCCTGTCGGGCCACCCGGGCCCGGGTCGACCGGCTTTGGGGCATCGTTATCCACGCTCACGGCTGCCCCTCCTCACTTGTGAATGCGTACGGTCGCACTCATCCCAGGTGCCAACTGTCCCGTGTAGGTCTGCAAGCGGATCGTCACCGGAATGACCTGCGTCACCTTGGTAAAGTTGGCATTCGTGTTCGTCTGCGGCAACAGCGAGAAGGTCGACGCGGTGGCCAGACCAATTTGCTGGACCACACCCGAAAAAGACGTTCCCGGGTAAGCATCGACATACACATCGACGGCCTGCCCCACATGGACGTCGTTGATCTGTGTCTCCTTAATGTTTGCTGTCACCCAGAGGTTGTTCAGATTGTACGCATACGCCAGTGGCGTACCAGCGGCGACAAACTCGCGGTTCACCGCCGAGTTCTGGACGATGGTCGACGTTTGTGGTGCCGTAATGTTGACCGTGGCGGTACGCGTACCGGATGGCACCGAAATCGTGCCGATCACGTCGCCGCTCGCAAATTGTGTGCCTTCTGTCCCGTTCCACGACGACAATTGTCCGCTGGCGGGCGCAGCGATGACAATCTGCTGCCCGGTCACTTGGGCATCGTCTGTGCGCAGGTACTGTGTGGATTGGTGATAAAAGTAGTACCCCACGAAGCCAGCGGCGACGACGACCACGATAATGATGACCTGAATGAAAAGCAATCGCTTCGCGCTCACCCAAGATGCCTCCTCGTTTCCATGCTCTCGAGGCTAGGATGTCCAAACGAAACGAAAATCGATCGGCCGCTAAAACGAATCCAGTCTAGAACAATATGGAAGGCAAAACCCACGACCAATGGCCGTGGGTCATGTTTGAATGATGAAAACTCTATGCCGTCATTGCGCAATACCAAAATGCGCAATGGTTTGGCGAATGCGATCAATCGCCGTTTCGACGTCGGCCTGACTGACATCTTTGTGCGTCACGAAGCGCACCGTGCGAGGACCAAAAGCAGTCGCCAACACTCCGTTATTGGCGAGTTCGGCGATGAACTGTTCGGCCATCACATCCTTGTGAGTGAGTTCAGCCAGGACGATATTCGTCTGTACCGTCTCCAGGTTCACCGTGATGCCCGGCATGTTGGCGAGCCGCTCCGCCAACACCTTCGCATGGGCGTGGTCTTCCGCCAGCCGCTCGACCATGTTGGTCAATGCCCAGATGCAAGGCGCCGCCAACACCCCCGCTTGCCGCAATCCACCACCGAGACGCTTGCGCCAGACCCTGGCGCGATCGATCATCGCGCGTGGACCGACCAGCACCGATCCAACGGGAGCACCTAGCCCCTTTGACAGACAGAACTGCAAGGAATCGACCTCGCTCGCCCACGTCCGTTCACCGATACCGGATGCGACGACCGCATTGAAGATGCGCGCACCATCCATATGTAGCGGCACACCCGCCTCACGCGCGACGCTTGCGGTCGCCCGCAGTATCTCGATGGGCAACACGGTACCTCCGGCGCGGTTATGCGTGTTCTCGACACAGATGAGCCCTGTCCTAGGCTGATGAATATCCCGCTTGCGAATGGCCTGCCGAACATCCTCCGGATCCATGGCGCCCATCTGCCCGACGATGGGGCGTGGCTGCGCCCCTGCGATCACGCTGATCCCTGCCACCTCATAATAAAAGACGTGCGACTCTGCCTCGACAATCACTTCATCCCCGCGCTCGGCCCATGCGGCAATGGCTACCTGATTTCCCTGTGTACCACTCGTGACAAAGAGCGCCGCTTCCTTTCCGAACATATCCGCGGCCAGTTCTTCCAGCCTGCGAACCGTTGGATCTTCTCCATATACGTCATCGCCCACCTCGGCCTTCGCCATAAGACGACGCATCTGTTCAGTTGGCTGTGTTACCGTGTCGCTGCGCAAATCGACTCGCTTTGGCATCGTGCATCACTCCGCTATCATGTGTTCCTTTTAGTGGCTCTGCTCCGGCAGGGTATAGGCCGGCGAAGACTTCCAATTCGATGGAATGGCAGTACTCGTCCAGCCGCTCTTTGGCATAAACGGTTCATGGTGTTCATTGAAGTAGGCATCGAGCATCTGTCGTGCAATGACCGCCGAAAACTGTGCGCCGTAACCACCGCCGGGAGCCATCACGGCGATAGCAACCTGCGGGTTATTGAGCGGTGCATAGCAAATGAACACCGAGTTGTCTGTCGGTTTGCCGCCGAGATAAATTTGCGCTGTGCCCGTCTTTCCGGCCACCTGGTATGGCGCGCCGACAAAGGCTGAATACGCCGTTCCACTCGGATTCGAGGTCACACCAT
This sequence comes from Alicyclobacillus hesperidum subsp. aegles, assembly GCF_027923525.1. Lineage (NCBI taxonomy): Bacteria > Bacillati > Bacillota > Bacilli > Caryophanales > Alicyclobacillaceae > Alicyclobacillus > Alicyclobacillus hesperidum. The sequence continues at coordinate 78,874 of NZ_BSBJ01000004.1, forward strand.
ACATCCCTTGCTTCACCAAGTTCCACTGCCAACTGGCAGCCTGCACTTTCCCTTCAACCTGTGGCTTTACCGTCTGCAATGGCTTCGCGCCAGAACTCGGCGTTCCATTTTCCGTAAAGACGTTCTCAAGTAAATGTGGTTTTAAGCGCAAGCCCTGATCCGCCAGCGTCATCGCATATTCAGCCAACTGCATGGGTGTAAACTGCTGCGACTGGCCAATGGCAGCGTCTGCCAAGCTGGCTGGCGATCCGTAGTTGACATATTTCCCCGTTTTTGCGACCGAGGCCTCGCTTGCTTTCAGGTTATACTGCACCTGACTGTTGCCCTGCGTATAGTCCTCGACATAAAACTTGCCGGCTGCTTCATAGGGCAAGTCAATGCCCGTAGGATAACCAAGGCCAAAATCGACTTCGCCCTGAAAAAGTCGGTTGATTCCCTTCGCAAAATCCGTATTGAGGTAGTTTTGAAAACTACCCGCCGTCGGTGGATAGCCGCCACCGCTCGACGTGCTGCTACCAAACCATTTGCCTAGCCACAGTCCGACCTGATAAAAGAAGACGTCGCTCGAGACTGTAATGGCTTCTATCGGATTGACGCCGCCAAAGGCAAAGCCTTCGTCCTCGTTTTTCCGCGACGTGCCAATATAGATGTATCCATCGTCTTCAATGACGGTATCAGGCTTGACGACGCCTGCCTTAAGAGCAGTGATCAGATTTGCGGGCTTCACAGTCGATCCAGGGTAGTTGTACATGCCAATGGCGTTATTCATCTGCGCACCGGATGTACTCAAATAATTCGCATGCTGCCCCAGCGTACCCATCGTATACCAGTTTGGATCGAGATACGGGTAACTCACCATCGCGATCACGCCGCCCGTTTTCACATTGAGCATCACCGCGGCTGCATCCTCGACGTTGTTTTTATTGCTGCTGCTGTTGATCATGTTTTGCATGATCATCTGGGCTTCAGCCTGCTCATGGCCATCGAGAGTCAACTGAATATTGTCTCCGTCCTTTGGCGCGATCTCGCCAACACTGCCGATGGCATTGCCCGCGCTGTTGATGGCCACCAATTCGTAGCCAGGCTTGCCCTGTAAAATCGGTTCATACTCCTGCTCAATGCCTGTTTCGCCGACCTTTTGACTGTACAGATAGCCTTTGTACTGGTTGACGTTTTCCGCCGTGATGGCACCCACATAGCCGAGAACTTGGCCAGCGAGATCACCATTGGGATATTGCCGCTGATAATCCTGTACCACCTGCACACCAGGAAGCTGCGACTGGTGCTCTACGACAAATGCCACCTGCGCATTGGTTACGTTGTTCGCAAGTGTCACCTGAATGGTACCCGTAGCGCTGTTCATCGTCTGATACAGCTTTGCGGGGGTGGTTTGTAAAACGGGTGCCAACACTTGCGCCACCTGATGATATGTCGCGTCGCTGACGGTGGAATAGCGGTTGAGCACGATACTCATCGTGGGTTTGTCCCACGCGAGCACCTGGCCGTTGGCGTCGTAAATCCATCCGCGCTGCGGCAAAATGGGGATTCTTGCCGTTTGGGTCGTCAACTCCGCCTGCCGGAACGACTTCCCTTTCGCGACCTGGACATAACCAGCGCGCAACACGAGCGATGTGAACGATAAAAATACGATCCCGTACACCATGTTCGTGCGAAACGCCCGGCGGCGGCGCCGTTTTTCCTCTTCCGTCAGTTGTTCTTGTTTATCCTTCCAGTTTCTCATTGCACAACCCCAACGTTGAATAAAGTATCATTTCGCTCGGCCTGGGACATCCAAACCGAGCAACAGCAGTGCACTTGGACATATAATGAGACAGACAGAGTAACACATCCCACTTTCTTGTCGACGCCTAACGACTAGATTACCATAAATGAGAACAGACAGATGGGGAATAAAGGGGACTGGTCTATGTTTTCAGATTATGCACAGACCTGGCTAACCATCCTCCAAACACTGCACTGGCACGCCGTGATTCCCACTTTGGTGGCAGCCGTTTGGACCTTTATATTCTTGCGCACCATACCGGACTTGGTCCGCACGCCGCGCTTGAAACAGGTGCGAGGTGCTGAAGACGAGCGCTGCGCCGCGAAACGAGACCTCGGCAAAGTCAGCGTGATCGTCGCGGCACGGGACGAAGCCGAACGCATTCGGCAAACGGTCGAGTCACTGACGGCACAAACATACCCGAACATGGAAATCATTTTGGTGGATGACAGGTCCAGCGACGATACGGGAGCGGAAATTGACCGCCAAGCTGCTTTGGCGGACAGCATCATACCTATCCATATAACAGAACTACCGCGCGGCTGGCTCGGGAAAAACCACGCGCTATATGTGGGATCAAAACAGGCGACGGGCGACTGGCTGTTATTCGCGGACGCTGATGTGTATTTCTACCCGGACGCAATCGAACGCGCGATGCAGTATGTACATACGCACAAACTTCAGCATTTGACCGTCGCCCCACGCCTGATTGCCACCGGCTATTGGTTGCGCATGCTGACGGCAATGTACATCTTTAATTACGTTTTGTTTAAACGCCCACAGAGTGCGTACCGCAGGCGTGCGCGGGCCCATGCGGGAATTGGTGCATTTAATCTTGTCGCCCGCCAAGCCTATGAGAAAAGTGGCACGCACAAGGCTATCTCGCTGCGCCCTGACGACGATTTGCTTCTGGGCAAACAGATTAAGCGCCACGGCTTTCGGCAACGGTTTGTCCTCGCGCAACAATGTATCGAGATTGAGTGGTATCCAGATCTATCGTCGATGATAGTGGGCATGGAAAAAGCACCTTTGCCAGCGTTTCGCTACTCGGCACTGCTGCTCTTTCTGAGTATGGTACTGATGATGGCTTTATACAGCACGCCATTCATCGGGGCGTTTGTTGGGCCCGGGTGGTACCGTCTGTTGTATGTCTACGCGTTGTTGCTCATGTGCATCCTCTACGAATTGCATGCCGTGTTTTTAAAGTTGCCAAAACACCAGTTTCTCATTTTGCCTATTGGCATGTTGCTCTACAGCTATGCATTTATTCGCTCTGCAGTTCTTGCCGTTCGCCGAGGCGGCTTAGTGTGGCGCGACACATTCTATACGTTGCGCGAGCTTCGCCGCGGCCTGTAACTAAGACCTACTTGGGAGCCATGTATGCCGTTCTAGCTTATATGAACAAAACAAGGTGCGCCGCTAGTGGCGCACCTTGTTTGTTTAGCAGTGCCATCTATCGCGACATCAGTGCGTGATGTAGCGGCGAGCCCCTATATACTTAGGTCCCCAATACGAATTGAACACGCTGTCGATAGATACACCCATGTCCTGTGAGTCAATCATCAATCCGTTGCCGATGTAGATGCCGACATGAGATGCTCCAGGTGCATACGTGCTGAAGAATACCAAGTCGCCCGGCTGTAAATCATTTTGGCTAACAGGCACACCTGCCGCAAATTGTTCTTCCGAAGTACGGCTGATATAGACACCAAAATGGGCAAACACATACTGCGTAAATCCAGAGCAATCGAACCCGCTTGGCGACGTACCGCCCCAGACGTATGGCGTACCGAGGAATTGCTCTGCATAGCCGATAATTGAGTTCGGATCCGCCGGAACCAACGCCGCCTGTTGCTGTTGAACGTATTGAGGGTTGCTCTCTTGTTGCTCGGCTGCTTGCGTCGCTGCCTGAATCGCTTGGATATCGGACTGCGTCAACTGAATTTGACTCTCGAGCAGCCCTTGTTGCTTCTTACCACTTTGGATGTCAGCCTCAACCACTGCTAAATTGTGTTGCTTCTCACCTTTAAGAGCTTCGTCTGTCGCCTGCAACGCCTGCAACTGAGCCTCTACTTGGGCAACCTGCTGCTCAGATGCCTTGACTTCATTTTGTTTATCGACAATGGCCTGTTGCAGTGTCTTGACAGACTGAACGACTTGATTCTGGGTCTTGGACACGACGGATAAATCATAGAGGCGAGAGAGAAAGTCTGTGAAGCTTGTGGCATTAAATAGAACCTCTAAATAGGAAACATTCCCGTCCTCGTATTCACTGCGGACGATCTGCGCGAGCTCGTTTTGGTCAGTTTCCAACTCCTGTTGATTCTGCGCCAATTGCACGCCTAACTGGTGTTCCTGCGCCCGCAAGGATGCCATACGCGCATGATTCGTCTCAATCTGCAACTCTACGGTATGTATCGAATTGTCAAACGTGGCAATGGCGTTTTTCAGCGCCAATTCCTTCGCTGCGTCGGATTGTACTTGTTGTTCTACAGTGGTCTTTTCGCTCTGCAACTGCGCCAATTTCTGTTGGTCTTCAGCCAATGAATTTGCGAAAATGTCACGTGGAAAAAACACAAACGACAAAGCTACGATTGCGGATACGCCATACATCCATTTTGACTTAATCTGCATACTCGCTCCTCACTGCCAATATCGGATTTGAATTCTATACCTGCAGTTCCCGACAATCCATCAATAACACTGTGTTTCTAGTTCTATTCGACAACTTCTTCGAAAATCCTGCCGCAAAAATCGATCTATTGTCTCTATATCTTCGCCGATGTCTCTTTTTACAACTTAAACCACGCGATCTACCCAGTGAATCCCGTTTCATTTTGACGATTTTTTGAGATAAAATAAGGTTCACCATCGCATGACCATCGTGAGATCCAATTGAACCAGGTAACTTCAAGGCGTTTTCAATGCTAGCTGGTTATGCTGTGCTAAACCGGAAAGGGATCAAAAGGCAAAGAACCTCAGGAGAGTGAACCCTGGTGTCAACTACACTAGAACTCGGCTTACGGTTACCGTCCCGTGACGTGAAGCCACGGACGACTGGGCTGACCATCGTGATCGACAATGGCGTGCCCCTTCGTTTTTTTGAAGATGTGATGGAGAGTTCCGGCGATTGGGTGGATCTCGTCAAGTTTGGTTGGGGCACTTCACTGGTGACCCCGCGGCTGGATGAGAAAATCGCATGCTTACGCCGTCTGGGTATCGATTATTTCTTTGGTGGAACGCTGTTTGAGAAGTTTTACGTGCAGAATCAAATCGACGCATACGAGAAGTTTTGTCTGCAACACGAGTGCCGTTACGTGGAAATTTCCAACGGGACCGCGCCGCTATCGAATGAAGAGAAATGTCGCTGGATTGCACACTTCGCCGAGCGCTTTAAAGTACTCAGTGAAGTGGGCTACAAAGATGTCAATCAATCGTTGATGCTGCCTCCCAATCGCTGGATTCAGTTTATTCAAGAGGATTTCGCAGCGGGCGCCAGCTATGTCATTACCGAAGCTCGAGAATCCGGCACAAGTGGCATTTGTCGCGAAAATGGCGAGTTGCGCTTTGGGCTCATTGAAGAAATTCTCGATGCCAATATCGAGATCGAAAAACTTGTCTTTGAAGCGCCAAACAAGTCGTTACAAACTCACTTTATCGAGAAGGTTGGAAGCAACGTCAACCTTGCGAACGTGCCGTTTGCCGATATTATTCCACTCGAGACGTTGCGACTCGGACTGCGTTCCGATACTTTCATGTTGTTTGAAGGCTGAATCTCAATTCCCTGGCACGGCCTGAAGGAGGACTATGTATGCGCGATCCCCATAACGTGTTTCACTTGGCGATCCCTGCCCGCGATCTCGATGAAACGTACGACTTTTATGTGACGAAGCTTGGATGTAAACTCGCACGCCGCTATGCGGATCGAATTACGTTAGACTTTTTCGGTGACCAAGTGGTTTGCCATCTCTCAGACAATTTCGATCGCGACGTGAAGATGTATCCGCGCCACTTTGGCGTCACGTTTAGGGACAAGCGGCAATTTGATAACCTGTACAAGCTGGCGAAACAACGCGAAATCCCGTTTTTCCAAGACCTGTCGAAGCGTTTTCAAGGAATGATTGAAGAACATGAAATGTTTTTCCTGCGCGATCCATCCAATAACCTGCTCGAATTCAAGTACTACTACGATGAGCGCATGATGTATTGAGCCACGGCGCCAGCCCAGCTGGCTGGCGCCTCATGACGGGCGCCGCAAGCGCGACTGTTGCACGCGCGCAAGGATAAGTAAGCCAACACACGCGAACACGGGAATCATGATCCACCAAAAGATGACCAGCACGGGCCAGGCATCATTGACGCTCACGACTTCCACCGAGGTGTGAAACAGCCAAAAACCAAACACGACAATCCAGGCTCCCACGGCGGGGACAACCGTCCGGGCTTCGAGCGAGGGCCAAATGCGCTGTAAAGCCGTGCAAATCACATACAGGTTGATGCCAATTTTGATGACAATGGTGGGCAACCATAACCCGACAATTGGTAGATCAAAGCGATCCAAAAAGTCCGTTAAGCGAATTTCGCGAACCGCTTCATACGCGGGATACATGAGGTGGCCTGCCAGTGTACTGCTGAGATTGAGCTGACATATGATGAGCACAAACTCGAGCAAACCACAGGAAATCAATATCGCCATACAGGACTGGCGAAACGTAAAATGCTGATTCGAGAACATCAGCGGCAAAATCATGATGTTGCCAATTGGGGTCAACGCATACCAAACCCCCACCATAGGGCGAATCATCCCTTTTTCAAAAAACGGTTGCATATACTGCCAGCTTAAGTCCGGAATGAGGAGCAACCCGGCGCACAAAGCGACAACGATAAACAGCGGTATATACAACTCCGCCATGCGCCCGACAATTTCAATTCCTCCGCGCACCATGAACACACACGTCGCTGCGATGAGCGTTGCAATCAAAATGGACGGCGTTCTGGGCAAGAAGACGACGTTAACAAAATCCGTCCCAAGCCGCAGATCTTTGCCCATGTCGAGGGTCAGTAACAGCACGTACGCACCAACCAAACACTTGCCAAGCCACCCATACTTTTCGACAAAGAGCGTCAACAAGTCTTTGCCCGGATGAGCGTGCAAGGTGCGGTTAACCACCCAAAGCACGCCAAGCATGATCAGCGCACACGTGGGCACGCCAATCCACGCGTCTTGCCTCGCCAAGCGCAGGATTTGACCAGGCCACGTGACAAGCGTCGCCGAGAATACATAACAAAGACCCATGATGACAATCTGGCGCGACGAAGCCGTTTCCAACTCAACTCACCCCGCAAATGAGAACTTCGGGAGCCACGCGAATGACGTATGTGTGAACATTAAGGTGTTCGAGAGCACCCACATGGTTGCTGCTGACAATAGACAAACAGCATAGATGATGCGGGTGACCCGATTGCTCTTTTTCCACTCGCGCCATTGAACGAACAACAAACCTCCAACTAGGCCGACTGCCTGAATCAGTAGCAAAATCAAGACTGTAGCTCCTCCTCAGGTACCCCCACGGGTGACGTCGCATTGCCGCTGTTGCGAATCTCTACCTGCGCATCGATTTGAACTGGAATGTTCGGGTAGAACTCGTCTCGCCAGTTGTGCTTAACGTGATGCCAATACCCTGGATAGTTTCGATAAACACGATTACAGATTCCAATCGGATCCGCGTGCAAGCGTTGCAGTTGATCGACTCCCAAGCGCATATCATCTGTGACGGCTTGACTTGCCTGTCGTTCGAGACTGGCAAGATTCTGACTGCGCTCATAGGTCAGATTGGATGTATTTTCACTTAATGCCCCCGTTACGCGCGCTTTGATCTGGCACACCATTCGGCCATCCGGTGTCGGTTTCACTGTCGTGCGCACATGGTAGCTCGTCACCATCACCGAAACAAAGCCACTGCCGTTTTGCGCAGGTATCGTAATGAGCGGTCGGCGAAATTCACCCATTGCCCATAAAACGCCGTCCGCGGCACGGCCTGACAACATCGCAACCATCTTTTTCTTCTGGAAGATAGCTAGCCCGTTCAGTTTTAAGTTGGTCTGTGCATCGCCTGCATCTCCAGGTTTCGTCGTCGTCCATGATACAACTGGCATGATGGGATCTTGTCCTTCAGCCAGTAGTGCTTCTGTAACCCGTTTTACGGTTCGCGGGTGGATCATCGATTCGTTGGCCAATTCCCGTAAAAACTCGGCTGGGGTCTTCTCCATGGTTGCTTGCGCATTCAACAAATCTGCCGCAGGCCCTGAACTGACAAGGAGATATGTCGTCATGCGATTTTGTGGTATGCGGCTCATGACGTCAATAGGTGAAGCAATATTCTCTCGCGCCAAATCTTCGCCGAAGACGAAAACGCGCATATGTGAAAAGTACAATTGCCTCGACATTGCATTTTGTTGCTTCGCGTTCGCCGCCCGGAAGGTATCACCAATTGTCGAGTCGAGAAAATAGGCCTTATTCCCACTCGCTCCACCGCCGCCCCCTTTCTGACCAACGTCAGAGATTTTGCCAGGTAACGGCACCTGAATTGTCACTCGATAGTGGTTATCCGGAGTGATATCGGCGGCGGCCGCGGTGACAAAGGCAATGTCGTTGATTTCGCGCCTGTCCCAACAGCCGCTGGTCAAAGGCACCAGACACAACGCACAGACGAAGGTCATTGCCACTTTGGCCTTCATCGGGCTCCCCCTCGCGAACCGGATCGCTTATCCGGCCCTGGCATCTGACGTTCCGCCATACGCTTACGGTTGTGATGCGCAAAAGACGATGGACGAAAGACCATTTTCCACCATGGCGGTCTAAAGAACAGATCTTTGATTTCCTTGCGCTTGTACGGTGCGAGTCCTGAAAGATACGGAACCCCGAAGGATCGCAACTTGCAAAGGTGAATGGAAATCCACATGACACCGATGACAATGCCGAACATACCGAGTACCGCTGCCAGAAGCATCATCGGGAATCGCAATAAGCGGATGGCAATAGCGGCATTGTAACGGGGCAATGTAAACGAAGCGATACCCGTGATGGCCACAATAATTACCATCGGCGCGGATACAATCCCTGCTTCAACGGCCGCCTGCCCGATAACTAAAGCACCAAGAATGCTGACTGCTTGTCCTACCGCCTTGGGGAGTCGAATTCCTGCCTCCCGCAACGCTTCAAAAGTGAGTTCCATGATCAAAGCTTCAATAATCGCTGGAAAGGGGATGCTTTCACGTGCGGCCGCAACACTCATGACAAGACTTGTCGGCAACATGTCCTGATGATACGTGGTCACCGCGATATACATAGCTGGCAAAAAAAGTGCCAGAAAAAGAGAAATATAGCGAAGGACACGCACCAGATAGACAAGAAAAAACCGCTCATAATAATCTTCGCTGGCCTGTACGAACTGCCACCAGGTCACCGGAGCAATGAGCACAAATGGAGTCCCCTCGGTGAAGATGGCAAAACGGCCTTCTAACAACTGTGCGGCAATCGTATCCGGTCTTTCCGAATACTGAAACTGGGGAAATGGCGACATGGGCTGATCTTCAATAAGCTCCTCAATGTAGCCACTCTCCAAAACGCCGTCGATCTCGATGCTTGAAATGCGCCGTTTGGCCTCCGCAATGACCTTTGGATCCGCCAGATCTTCAATGTAAACGAGCAAGACTGCCGTCTTGGTGTACGTGCCCAATGTAAACGAATGCGCCTTAAGTTGTGGCGTCCGAATCTTGTGACGCAATAATGCTATATTGACCGACAGATCTTCCGTGAATCCTTCGCGTGGCCCACGGACAACTGATTCCGTTTCTGGCTCAGAAATGCTGCGACGTTCTGGCCCAGAAGTGGATAACAAGAAGGCCTGCGACACGCCGTCGACAAATAAGGCGGCCTGACCACCCACAATGCCATCGATGGCCTTCCGAAAGGTATCCGCTCGACCGACCCGCGCCAGAAGAACACCTTCGTCGCGAATCTTGTCAGGCGAAAGCCGATCCATAACATGCTCATCGTTCGCTTGAAAATCGTATATGAGAGGACGAAGTGCTTCCTCGCTTAAATCGGTAGCATTGACCAGTCCAGAAAGATACAACATGCAGGCATCCCGCGCATGGCCCACACACAAATGGCGAACTTGCAAATCTGAGCAGTCAGAGAAGACTTTGAGCATCATGGTCAGGTTGTCGTGCAAGTGGTCCGAAATGGGGACCTCGCAGGATGCCGCGTATGACGAACCACCCTCTATTTCCAGGGGTGTAGACGCATCAAGTTCCGTTCCCTGCTGTTCCGGACCACGCACAGACTCCGTCGGGCGTCTGCGACGTCTGCGAATCAACACTCGTCCGCTCACGTTCACCTTCCTCCATCCAAAGAATAATATGTAAGTCCAAACAGTATTTTATCCATAGACATAACGAAGCTGGCCTTGGTGCCCATGCACCAAGGCCAGCTCCACCATGATCCATATGTTCTTGTGCAAAGTTGCCGTGATCAAACACGTTAGCCCTTAATACCCAAACGGGCTGGTCGAGTTAAAGGGATCTGGCATCACACTGCCGCCGCCCGACGAGAACGGATCCTGTCCGGAATTGCCGGCCGCTTGATTTTGACTCGAAGCGCCAGACGCAGTGGTATTCGGCGACTCTTCCGAACCGATTTTCACATTGAGCGTCTTCTTTTGGCTGCCCCGGTACACGACGATTGGCACCGTCTCACCCGGCTTAAGCGTGAACAATTCGGTCCGCAGATCCGCAATCGACTGAATGGTCTTTCCGTCGATGGAAATAATCACATCGCCCGTTCGCAAACCAGCATTCTTCGCGTTGGCCGAATCGACCTTCTCTACATACACACCGTAATTGACCGGAATGTTTCCTGGCAAGTAGCCAGACGGTATGCTCGACAGATCAATGCCTTCAATGCCAAGAGCCGGGTGCAAAGCATGCCCTGTGCGGATAATTTGGTCCGCAACGTTCAGTACTTCGTTGGACGGAATCGCAAAGCCCATCCCCTCGAAGTCCTGCTCGACAATTTTACTGCTGTTAATGCCAATGACCTGACCCGCTGCGTTCAACAAGGGCCCACCACTATTACCGGGGTTGATGGCGGCATCGGTCTGAATGACAGATTGATAATCAAGTGTCGTGTCCGAAGTTGGCTCCTCGACGGGCATCATACGCTGATCGCCACTCACGATACCCGACGTCACGGTGTCTGCAAAATCAAGTCCCATCGGTGTCCCAATGGCAATGGCCGGTTCGCCGACCTGAATGTCATCCGAGTTCGCAAACTGCGCAGGCTGAATGCCTGGGAATGTCGACGCCGGGACTTTCAACACCGCAAGGTCTGTGTACGGGTCCGTGCCGACCACCGTAGCCCTCACCTGCTTGTTGGTGTTGAGGACAATCTCGACCTTCGATCCGCCCTGCACAACGTGGTTGTTCGTCACGATATAAGCATTGTTGCCATTCTTGTAAAAGTAGACGCCAGACCCGATGTCAGATTCCTGAGTCTGTGATTGCTGTGTAAAGAAGTCACTGGTCGTCGTGTAGTTGACGACAGCAACGACATCAGGCTCAACCTTTTTGACAACCTGCGTAATATCGTCATTTATATTGACGCTCACAGACATCGGCTTACTCGCTGACGTAGTCGAGGTCGGCAACGAAGATTCCGAAGCCAACGGTGTTTGTGCGTTTCGCACCATCGGCATGAGAGCGAGCGTCGCGCCTGCACCGACAAGCGCCGAGACAACCACGGTTGCGGCCCACTTCAGCGCACCAGCAGACTCGCGAAAGAAGCCGTTGCCCTGCCTCGAACGATAATAGCCCATTCCTGTTCACACCTTTCGACGTCAAGTCAGCTTTGATGCCTTTAGTATGCATCGTAAACCTTGAAACCGTATCGAAAAGGTCAGACCAAGAATGCTTGGCGTGATCGCAATAAGGCAAAAGCCGCCGCCTCGCCGCTACGCACCGCCCCTTCGAGACAGGCAGGCCAGTCTGTGCGCGTCCAATCCCCGGCCAAGAAGAGGCCTGTCATGGGCGTCACCGGTTGCGGGCGCAAATGCCATGTACCAGGTTCGGCGAGAAACGTCGCCTTCGGCTGCCAAACGACTTTCGCGGCAAGCAGTTTGGCATCGCGTGCGTCTTTGCACGCTTTGCCGATGGCATCTTGCACGCCGCGGATAATTTCTTGATGCGTCCAATCGCGGAATCGATCCGCAGCCGAGATCGAAACGGATAACCAGCGCCCGTCTTGTCCCGAATCGGGCAGCAAGCGACCGCGGTTAAACACGAACATGCCATCAAAGTCGGTCGCGGCAAACACGTCCTCGGCCAAAACTTGACGGTCATAGTTGAGAAACACATTGAGGATGGGGCTCCAACGCAATTTTGCAATGCCGCGAAACGGCTCTTTTCCTGCCCAGTCGTCTGGCAACATACGGAGTAAAGCATCATGTGGAACCGTGGAAACGACTTGCTCCGTCGCGACGAACGAACCGTCGCGCAGAGCTAGACCACACACCTTGTTCTCTGCAACCTGCACTCGTTCCACATACGTCGAATAGCGGATGGTCACGCCCCGTGCAACCAAGCGATCGATGGCGTCGCGTGCGAGATCGCCAAGGGGCCGCGTAAACAAGCCTAGCCGCGCGGGCTGCCACCCACGCATAAAGCCGATGTGAAACGAATGGGCGGCCAAACCAGCACTGATCTCACCAGCGTGGCCGTTTAAAATCGCCGTCCCAACCAAATCCCACACCAAACGAATGGCTGTATCCGATTGTCCTGTGGTCTGAAGCCACTTGGCGAAACTTACGGCATCCAGCTTTTCGGCCCGTGGTCGCATAAAGGCGAGCGCACCCGCAAGCGTCGACACGCGCTCGCTCGGAGACAAGTGCCCGTAAGCCAACAGCGCGGGCAACAAATGCAACGGCCCTACAAGGCGTCTGCTGGCGATGCGATACATCTGCCCATCGTGGTAGACAGGAATGTCAAGCAAAGGCTGCAGCCGATAGCCGCTACGTACGTCGAGGTGCTTCAACAACGCAATGAATCGATCACAGCACCCCAACAGCACGTGTTGACCGTTGTCCAATGCGAGTCCAGTTTCGCGATCGACAAAGGAAAACGCGCGCCCTCCTGGATAGGGCGTGCGTTCGAGTAGCACAATGCGCTTAGGATCTATGCCCTTGGATAGTAAGGCCTCGGCAGTTGCAATCCCTGCCCATCCCGCACCGATGATGACTATACTGTCGCTGATGCGTTCCATAACACACCCCACACCAAGCGCAATTTACGCGAACTGGATAACGCAATTCGGCGATCAAACACATTGAACCGACTCTCTTCTATCTTCGTCAATAATTCGCGATACATGAGAAACAGCATGCGCAAACAGCGAAGACTGTCCTCCTCAACCAGCGGGAACAGCCCTTTGGCTCGTTCATAGTACATCTCAGCCCGCTCGGCCTGCTCGCGCATCAGCGCCAGAAAGCCAGGCGTCAGACGTTTTAATCGTAGATCGTCAATCGTATAACCATGCCTGGCGAGCTCTTCAGAAGGCAAATACACGCGATCGCGCTCGATGTCCTCGCCAAGATCGCGAAGGATGTTGGTCAACTGCAACGCGCGCCCCATGTCCCGCGCCAAGGAAAGGGCTTTGGGATCGCGATAGCCAAAAATGTGGACACACATGATGCCGACCGTTCCTGCAACGTAGTCGCAGTATTGTTCAAGCTCCGCCATGGTTTGCAGGCGAACCGCGCGCATATCGATACGCATGCCCTGCACCATATCGTGAAACGGCTGTATGGGGAGTTGAAACCGCCGGACGGCGTCGCCCAATGCCAAGACGACCGGATGGTCTGAGCTTTGATAGCCGTCGGCAAAGGCTTGCTCGACGATGTGTTCCGCCATCGCGAGATGCGCCTCGGCTTCCTCACCCTCGTAGTCATCGACTGCGTCGTCGCAAATGCGACTCCAGGCATAAATCGCGTACATCGCGAGGCGCTTGTGTATAGGCAAAAGACGCATGCCGTAATAAAACGAGCTTCCAGCTTGGCGGGTCAGCTTTGTGCAGTGTTGATAGGCCTGGTCGATGTTCATCCGGGAGCCACCCCTCGTTGCGCGAAGCCCATGAAGGCTCGCATCGCAATACGTAGCTTTTGGCCGCTTGTCACCACCGGTCGACGTACAAACGGATCGTAATTTTGGCGGCGCAACGCTTCCAGAACAGCTTCGCCGCCGAGCCGATAAAGGCGCAACTGTAGCCCGAGTCGCTGCGGCACCAAACGCTCCAGGCGAGCCCCCTGTGTAAACCACTCGGCTGTGCGCTCGACCTCAAACTTGATGCAGGCACGCACACCATCTGTCATTCGAGCCTGGCGGATATCTTCCAAAGAGGCCCCGAATGACTCGAGATCCGCCTTCGGTACATAAATCCTACCATTCTTCAAATCGCGATGAATATCTTGAAGGTGATTCGCGACTTGTAAGGCTGTGCATGTGTAATCGGACAATGCGGCACGCTCCTCGTCGCAGCAGCCAAAGACGCCAAGCACGAGACGGCCCACGGGATCCGCCGAATACCGGCAATAATCCCGCAGGTCGTCCCAGGTCTCGTATGTCGCTTGGCGCTGATCTCGCCGATTGGCTTCAATCAGACGCAGGAACGGATCCATCGGCAGCCCGCACGCTTCGATCGTGTGTTGCAAGGCTCGAAAAACGGGCGTCTGCGGCGTGCCACCGTACGCTCGCCGCAGTTCTTCTTCGTACGCATCGAGGGCCGCCAGCCGATCCCCTTTCAGTTCGTCACCGAGATCGTCCACGCCGCGACAAAATGCATAAATAGAACAAAAGTGCGGACGAAGCTCGCGCGGGACAAAGAGCGAGACGACTGAAAAGTTCTCGTAATGACTGGCCGTCAAGCGCGCACACACCTCGAAATCAGCTCGCAAACCGACTGGGACCGACTGCATCGCCATTACCTCGTCAACCTGCCCAAGGCATCTTTGTAGCGACCGAGTGCCATAACGGGAAAGATGTGTCGATAAAGCGTATAGCCCAGGTAAAAGTCTCCGGGGAAGCCCGTTCCGGTGTAGTACGGTTCATCCCAACCGCCATCCGGCCGCTGCGTGCGCACGAGGTATGCGACGCCGCGCGAAACCGCGTCCGCTTGCACACGCCCACCGGCAATCAAGGCCATGAGCGCCCAAGCAGTCTGTGATGGCGTGCTCGGCCCCACTCCGGCAAAGCGCTCGTCGACATACGAACGACAGTCTTCGCCCCAGCCGCCGTCCTCATTCTGGTGTGCGACCAACCAGTCGAGTGCCTTCTGAACAAAAGGTTCCTTCATATCGACGCCGACCGACTTTAAAGCTGGCACCACGGCACCAATGCCATAGATGTAATTGACACCCCAACGCCCATACCAAGAGCCGTCAGGCTTCTGTTCGCGCTTCAGATAATTCACTGCCCGCGCGACGACTTTCCAAGCTTCGTCATAGCCAAAACTGCCGAAGCACTCCAGGACGTGTGCGGTAACGTCTTCGGAAGGCGGATCGATCACTTCACCAAAGTCGCAGAACGGGATGCGATTGGGAAGCTCCTTGTTGTTGTCGACGTCGTACGCCCCCCAGCCGCCATTCGAACTCTGCATCGCCGTCAGCCAGCGGAAGCCAGCCGTCATGGCATCGCGCCGTTCCGCCTCGTTCGGCAGTTTCAGGCCGTTTAACGCCCAAACGACAACCGCCGTATCGTCGACGTCTGGATAATGTGGATTGTCAAACTGGAATGCCCAGCCACCTGGCTTCGCGTTTGGCCGCCGTACTGCCCAGTCTCCCTTCGTGGCAATGCGATGGTCGAGAAGCCACTGTCCCGCTTTGACCAGAGCAGGCTCGTCTGGAGCTAGACCGGCTGCTCGCAGTGCGAGAATGGAAAGTCCCGTATCCCATACTGGGGAAATCGAAGCTTGGAACATCCATCCGCCGTATTCCAACTCTAGTCCATAGAGTTCGAGTCCCTCCCACCCCTTGATAAACGCAGGATGGCTGGTCATATTCATGACTTTTAGGGCAAGTAAGGCATAAAACCATGGCGGCTGAATGCCACCCCAACTACCATCGCCAGCCTGATGCTCGATCAGCCATTCGATGGCACGCTGCTCGGCAGCCTTGCGAAATGGATGAAACGATCCATTCTGGTATCCTTGCAGTAACTTATCGATGGATAAAAAGAGGCTTGAATTGCCGCCTTTGGCCGCGCGCCGACGGGGAGGCACGTTGGTCTCAAACAACTCAGGCACCTTGGCGTGCGCAGGCAACGGGAATACCGCGCGGCGGCTCATCACAATGGTGAGTGCGACAATTGTCGGCCTCGCCCACGAACCGAAATCATAGATATTCAAAGGCATGTTCTTGCCCAAGAACATGATTTCAGGCGGAACGACAGGCAACTTACGCCACGGATACTCGCCGACCAAAGCCAGCCATAAGCGCGTGAATACGCGGGCTGATTCAATCCCACCCTGACTTTGAATAAAAGCCAAGGCCTTCTGCATTCGTTCATCGTCAGGGGATAACCCAATATATTTCAGAGCAACATAGGCCTCGATGGTCGTGTCGAGGTCTTGTGGCCCGCCTGGGTACTGCGCCCATGTGCCATCCTCTCGCTGCTCATGCAAAAGATATGTCTTGATCTTCTCAAGGCGCTCTTTGTCCACCTTGCCCAAACAGTGACACAAAAGCACGTATTCAGCTTCCATGGTCACGTTGCTGAGCAAAGGCCCCCACCAATATCCTTCTTCATGCTGGCGGCTCAACAGGTACTCGACGCCGTTGTCGAGCGTCTGCATATAAGCTGGAATTTCAGCTAGTTGCTTGGTCATCCGACAACCCCCTTACACGTCAGTTCTGTCATTTCGAGACAGGCGCCATACCCGCTTCGCGAAACCATGTAATCGCCCGACGCAATGCGTCTTCGACCGAGGACTGCGGCATGCCGAGTTCCTGCACGGCTTTTGTCGCGTCAAAATACATTGGTTCCCGTGCCAGTTTGACACCTGCCACCGGCGCCCGTGGAGCCCGGCGCAACAAGCGCGACAACATGTAGTCGTCCACCACAGCCACCGACATGGCGACCCAGAACGGGATTTTTGCCCGCGGCGCGCGGCGACCAGAGAGGCGCGCCACCATGGCGACAAGATCGCCAAAGTGCATATTGCGATGGCCAAGAATATAGCGCTCGCCGCGCCGCCCACGCTCATAGGCAAGGAGATGACCCAAGGCGACATCCTCCACAGCGACTAAGTTCAGCCCTGTTTCGACGTATGCAGGCATCCGTCCAAGCATCGTGTCGAGGACAATTCGCCCTGTGGGCGTCGGCTTCACGTCGTACGGTCCGACCGGTGTCGACGGATTGACGATCACGATGTCCATGCCTGACGCCGCCGCATCCATCGCCAGTCGTTCCGCTAGCACCTTCGTTTTTTTGTACGTACTGTACACCTTGTCCGGATCGTTAAAACCGTCCTCTTCCGTCGCCGGCTTTCCGTCGTGCCGCAACTTCACGGCAGCGGTCGAGCTGGTATAGACGAGCCTTGGCCCGCCCGCGCGGCGCACGGCGTCGATTAGCCTGCGCGTCCCCTCGACGTTCGCCGCGTACATCACAGCGTCATCCCGGCGATCCAGCGAGTAGTGTGCGGCCACGTGAAAGACGGCATCAGAGCCGCGCACCGCCGCCTCAATGCCCGCGCCTGTCGCGAGATCGCCTACGCAAACGTCTGCGCCAAGGGCGATAAGCGGCTGCGCCCGCACGGGATCGCGCACGAGCGCCCGCACCTTGTGCCCGCGTTCGCGCAAAGCGGCGACGACATGGTAGCCGACAAATCCTGTGCCTCCTGTCACCAGCGCAAGCACGCCAGTTCCCTCCCGATCTGCTGCAAAATCCGACGCGCGCGCAGAGCGTGCAACGGCAAGCGCAACGCATGCCCCCAAGTCCCGGGGTGCCAGGACGGCAGTTGGTCGGACGCGGTGTCGAGCACGACGCGAATGGCGTAAAACGGAACGCCCTGCGATCTCGCCGCCTGTGCCCAGGCAAATGTCTCCTGGTCCACCCAGCGAGCGCCCACACGAAGTGCCAGTTCGCGCTTGTCCGCAGGCGATGCAGCGATGCGCCCAACCGAAGCGATACCTTGGTCGGCCCGCACGCCCACCCCAACTTTGCGCGCGGCCATCTGCACGGCTTCCAATAAGGGCTCCGGCAAAGGAGCGATCCGCTCGACGGCGCCGGCATCCGAAACCGCCGTTTGTGGCAACGCAATCTCGCCGCGCCGCGCGTCCGCGGAAAGTGCCCCGCACACGCCCACCCCCAACGCAAATGCCGGGCGAGCAGCCGCAAATACCTGTTCTGCAGTGGCACGGCCGCGCGCTGGACCCACGCCCGTTGCGATCACGCCCCAATCCAGGGCGGATCGCAAAGGACGGAGGGCATTTGCTTCAAACGCAAGTGCGGTCAAAACCAGTCTGGAAGCCATTTTTCGTTATGATGCGAAGAACCAACGCACAAGCTTCCAGGTATCCGCCGGCGACACAGCCTTGACCGCGGACATCTCGTAGCCGCTGTGCATCATGCAGCTCGCGCAACGCGGGTTCTCGCCATAGCCGAACTCGTCCCAATTCGTCTTTTCCATCATCTCTTGGAACGAATCATAGTGATCGTCCGTCAATAGATAGCAAGGACCTTTCCAACCTTTTGGGTTGCGGTTTGGCATCGCCCATGGCGTGCAGCGCAAGTCCTTTTTGCCTGTGAGGAAGTCGAAGTAAATTGGCGTATCGTAGAAGCGGATTTTGTCGCCAGCGTGTTCGAGGATTTCCGAAACCAGCTGATTGACCTCTTTGCGGTGGAGGAAGATATCACTGTGTGCGGAATCCACCTCTTCGTAGGTGAACGCGGGCGACACAATGCAGTTGTCGACTCCAAGATCCATCAACTCTTGGAGCAGTTCGGCCGTGTCCTTGGCACTTGCGCCCTTATATAAGGTCGTATTGGTCGCAACGCGGAAGCCTCGCTCTTTCGCTGCCTTGATGCCTTTAATCACGATGTCGAAGACGCCAGCCCTCTCGACCATGCGGTCATGGTGCTCGCGTTTGCCATCCAGGTGAAACACGAACGTGAAGTTCGGATGTGGCTTCAACTTGTCGAGCACGCGATGCAACAGGATACCGTTAGTGCAGAGCATCACGAGCTTTCTGCGCGCCAGCATGCCGTTGACGATATCGACAATCTCGGGGTGGACAAGCGGTTCGCCGCCTGCAATGGAAACGGCGGGGGCGCCGCACTCCTCGATCGCCTTAAAGCAATCTTCCGCTGTCAGGCGCAGTTTGAGCACTTCTTCGCTTTGCCTGATCTTTCCGCAACCGGTACACGTAAGGTTGCAAATTTCTGTCGGCTCCAGCATCAATACCATGGGATAACGTTTGACACCTTTGACCTTGTTCTTGGCAAGGTACTTAACCATGTCTACCGTCGCCGACAACGACTGTCTTGCCATCCTAATCCCCTCCTAGTCAATCCGCTTCGACGAATGAGAAGATAGAAATGAATCCTGTCTGAGGGAACAATATCCCATATTCGGGGTCAGAAGCAAATTCCGGGCAACTACATGTCACCCACAATCGCGATGCCGTCGCGCTGCTGCAAGCTCTTTAAGTACGCATGCTTGCCTCGCGCCGCGAGCCATTCGCGGAGCTTCCCGGTCACGACAACTGGCTTCTTCCGCAAATCGGCCCAGGTTCGGCACCCGGTCAAAACGAGCAACGTGCGTATCCCAGCATGTAACTCTTCCAAATAGCGATCCAATGCCGCCTCGCCATCTGGCTGACCAAGCAAACGCACGAGCGGACCGGCAATTCCGACCGCCTTCGCCCCCATCGCCATCGCCTTGACGATCTCGTCGGCTGTACGCATCCCACCGGACGCAAAGACGTCCGCGCGATCGCCCACAGCGTCCATCACTTCGGCAAGCGACGCAGCCGTCGATAGTCCCCAGTTTTGCCAAGAATCCGCGAGTTGTAAGCCTCGTCGCCACGCCTCGACCGCAATAAAATTTGTTCCCCCGCGACCGCCAACATCAATTCCCCGCACACCGCACTCGACAAACTGAACTGCCTGCTCGGCCGCAATTCCCTGGCCGACTTCCTTGGCAATCACCGGTACGCCTACGCCTTGCACCACATCCACAAGTTTCGCGAGCGCACCGCGAAAGTCGCGATCTCCTTCGGTCATGAACATCTCCTGGGCGACATTCCAATGCACCTGCAGCAGCTGTGCTCCCACGATGTCAACAGCCGCCTTCGCAGTTTCCACGTCCGTGCCCATGCCGACGTTCGCGATCACGACGCCATCTGGGTGCACTTCCCGAACGACGCTGTACGTGTATGCGACTTCAGGCGAACGCACACCCGCGGTACCGGAACCCAAGGCCATGGCAAGCCCATGCCGACGAGCGGCTCCGGCAAGTTTGCGATTGATTTCATAGACCTCGTCTGCGCCACCGGTCATGGCGTTCACCACAATGGGAGACGGAAGCGTCACGCCACACACTTCGCTCGCGATGGACACCTCGTCCACTGCCAACTCTGGTGCACAGCATGGAACGAGGGACACGTCCTCGAACCAGTTGGTGCTCGCCGGGTTGTCGCCGAGCGCGCGCACCGCAGCGACGTGCTCGACCTTGCGGCGCTGCCGCAGATCTCCAACCACTTTCGCCATGTTCCGTCTCCTTCTTTCTGTCGCGAACAGGGCCGCAGCCGTGCTTACGTCCCTACTTTGTCCAATATATGCGTCGACTTCCCTTTATGACCTAAAAGTTGCAATGCATCCGCCACAATTCCTTCGGCATCCAAGCCCAACCTGTGCAATACCTCGTCGCGTCCCCCGTGTTCGACGAATGTGTCAGGCACGCCTTTGCGACGCATCGGAACGACAAGACCGCGATCGATGAGCAATTCGGCAACGGCCGAACCTGCACCACCTGCCAAGGCCGCTTCCTCAACCGTCAACATGGGTCTTCCCGTTTTACCCAATTGCACAATGAGATCCTCATCGAGCGGTTTGACAAACCGCAAATTGACGACCGTCGATTCGATTTGATAATCATCGGCAAGCGTGCGGGCGGCCTTCAGCGCCGGATCGACCATCGAGCCGAGTGCGATAATCGTCAAATCCGCCCCCTCGCGAAGCACTTCCGACTTCCCCCATGGCAAAGTCTGCAGCGTTTCATCAAGAGGCACGCCCAATCCATCTGCGCGGGGATAGCGAACAGCAACCGGCCCATCGTGCTGGCTGGCTGTATAAAGCATGTGCCGCAACTCGTTTTCGTCCTTTGGCATCATGACCGCCATGTTCGGCACCGTGCGCAGATACGCGACATCGAATACGCCCTGGTGCGTCTCGCCGTCGGGGCCAACAATGCCAGCGCGATCGACCGCGAGTAAAACTGGTAAGTTTTGGATGCAGATGTCATGGATGGTCTGGTCGTACGCGCGTTGCAGGAAGGTGGAGTAGACGGCAAAAATCGGACGCTTGCCGGCAGCCGCCAAACCTGCGCAGAACGTGCCCGCGTGCTGTTCGGCAATCCCTACGTCAAACGTGCGCGTGGGAAACTCCTTCTGAAATTTCGTCAAGCCACTCCCCGACAACATTGCAGGTGTCACGACCACGATGCGCTCATCGCGGCGCGCCAGTTCGGCCACCGTCGCCGCAAATACGTTCGTGTACGAAGGTGGTTGATTGCCCTTCACAGCACTCGGCCACGCATGCCACTTGTCTTCCGAACTCTCCGCCTGTGGATATCCCTTGCCTTTTTGTGTAAGCGTATGAATGAGGACAGGGCCGCGAATCTCCTTCGCGCGCTCAAAAACAGAAATCAATTGAGGCAAGTCGTGTCCGTCGATGGGTCCAATATACTTAAAGCCAAACCCTTCGAAAGGCGTGATCGGCAACAACATATGGCGTGCGGCGTCCTTGGCTCTGTCGAGGACTTTGGTCACCTTCGCGCCAACGCCGCTCAACTGTTTAAGAATGTGGTCGATATCCGCCTTGGCCTTGGCATAGCTCGGATCTGTGCGCAAGCGGGTCAGGTATTTGGACACAGCCCCAACGTTATTGGAAATGGACATCTCGTTGTCATTGAGGACGACAATCAGGTCGAGCCCAAGATCACCCGCGTGATTCATCGCCTCCAGGGCCATGCCTCCCGTGAGTGCACCATCGCCGATCACGGCAATGACATGATGGTTTTCACGACGGAGATCACGAGCCACCGCCATGCCTACAGCCGCCGAGATGCTGGTGCTGGAGTGACCTGCACCGAACGGATCATGCGGGCTTTCACTCCGCTTTAAAAAGCCCGCAAGGCCACCTAGCTTGCGCAAGGTCGGAAACATGTCTTTGCGGCCGGTCAAGATCTTGTGTACGTACCCCTGATGACCAACGTCCCACAAAATCTTGTCTCGAGGACTGTCGAACACCCGGTGCAGAGCCAAGGTCAATTCGACCACGCCCATATTTGCGCCGAAGTGGCCGCCCGTCCTCGAGATGGACGACACCAGGAAATCGCGGATTTCCTGAGCCAGCGTCACCAGTTGCGACTCCGTCAGTTGCTTCAAATCTTTTGGGTCTTGAATCGAATCCAGTAACGTAATCAACACCTCGATTGCACCAGAGTGTACAACAGACAACAAGCCGCAGGGGCCTTCCTGTGCACGCGGCGATCCGGTCTTCGAGGCTCCACCCCCAATCAAAGTTGGTCGAAGGAAAAATGACAAATAATAAAATTTCTCAACTTCAAGCGTACCAAATTCTGAGGTGTGCCCGCAATCGTACAACTAAATTTTTCGTGTGCCTGAACAACTGAGTTTGGCCAAAAGCAAACCATTGCCACCCATGTATGCCGCTTACGAATCCGAAACGCAAAATCAAACAAGAAAGGCCCACGCTGTCTTGTATGTCATGCACTATGCGAATATGCGGCAAATCGGGCAATGCGGCTCTATGCTCAGCGAAACAGTCCGACAATCGCCCAGCCCCCGTAGGCGATAATAAACGTAGAACTGACCATGCCGATGAGAATACTGGTCACTACCAATGTCGTGTTCCATCTCAGCAAATAGCCGATGGCCATACAAACGTAGGCACCTAAGATGGGGCACAAGGGAATGAGGATCCACACCCCGAAGCGCCCATACTTTTGAGATAGACGCTCAGCCTTCTGTAATCGCTTGCGCGCCCATTTCCACCGCTGTACGATCTCGCCGAATGCAAACATCATAATCGGCAGTGAGATAAGGTTAGCAAGGATCGAAATCACGGCACCTGTAAACGGGTGAAAGCCAAGCGGAATACTCGCTGCTGCGGCTGGTTGTGCTTCGAGTACAATCGACGTACCAATTAAAGACAGGGTCGGGACGATTCTCCCCTGACTCATTCCAACTCCTAGCGCGGCGGCAAAAAACAGCAAGGCCACGGCAACACCATACATGAGTCCGCGTACAAACGTGGAACGAACTGCAGTTGGACCCATTTGCCGCCCCATGGACATTCCCCCATTCTTTCACCATCTATTGTACCATTTGCTGGCGCTCATTTCGCTCATCATCTGTCATCCCATGGCAAGCTGCAACCTGCGCGTAACCCCTCTTATGAGAATGCGCACCAGAGGCATTCCTTATCAATGAAAGCGATTAGGTTGTGGTCTGGGCCGATGCGGGTGGCGCACTCCAAATCGAGCCGTCGAACGATGTATGTACGCCGATCTCGTTGAGGATATTGACCAAATCGTTCACGCAGACATATGGGGCTTGGCCGCCCACATCCGGATCGTTTGCGGTTTCTACGAAAGCATTTCCCAAAAGCGTTCCATTCACTATAAAATGTGCCATGCCATCGATGGGAACTTGGTGCGCGATGGCCCCTCTAAAAGGCGTGTGAATGACGACATTCAAGCCATTCATACGGCTCGACACACCGATGACATTCATCCAGCCAATCGCGCTTTGCAATGGCACAAACAAGGCCTTTCCTATTTTCTGAACGGGCATCGTGGTCGAGAGATCACCAGCAATGACAGATATCCTGTTTCTCGCCGGTAGCACAGTCACGGTCATTGCGACATGATATACACTGTCGATTGGACTTGCAAAATGATAGACCCCAGCGGCATCAAACGTAAGCGAGTAGCCGGTGTTGCTCGTCAGCACATTCGAACTGGCACTCCCTGCACCGTCGAACGCATGGCTGCCGCTCGCTGTTGGGACCATCAGCATGGAAGTAGAGCCCGCTGTATTGCTCGCTTCGTACGCCACCGCATGTATACCATGTACGCCAACTTCCTTCCAAACTACCGTATCGCCGACATGTATGGTCAACGATTTGGGTGCACAGCCAGCATAGGCATAAGCGGGCGCCGTGATGGAACACGCCGCAACCGGTTGCATGTTTGCGTTTTCCACTACGTACTCCCAAACGCCTTGCGGAACGCCAGCGGATCGAACAACCCCCTGTAAATCAACCCGCCCGCGGCTATCCGCAGTGGCGTGAAGCGTGGAGATCCCCGGAACCAACGGCCCTGTCACACTTGCATAGCGCAACTCCCCCACGTATTGGCCGCCAGCTTCCAGCCCAGTCAGGCTCACCGCGATGCTATACGCAGTGCCGTTTGCCACACTCGCATCAAGTCGCGGCGTCAGCGTGACACGCCCCTGGGCGGAACTTTTACCCAATGGTTGAAGCGGCGTTTGCACGCCTTCGCCATCTGGCAGATCGACATCCTCGACATAGGTCAGCGTGCCATTCGCATTGTCTACCACCTCAGCCCGCGTCTTGGCCAACGCCTGTTCCCCGGCCGCAATGTCGACCTCTGCCTCGTGCGCCGCCACAGCGTTATACGAAGACGCATCGGTGGGATACGGCGTTCTTGTCGGCTGGACAATCACGACGCCCTCCATACCTGGATGCAGCGGATCAAAACAGACATAAGTCCCCGGTTTGACAAACGTCAAATGATACGGAGCCGTCGTTAATATTCCAGATGCCACGGCATGCACACCATCGTATACGTCGCCGCCCAAAGCGTGCAACGAACTCGTCCACGGTGGCGGCGCAAGCTTGCCTTGCGGAGGAATGTAAATCGCTTGCCCAACGCCTGAAAATGACACGGTGTCGCCGGCGTCGATGGTGATGGTATTAGGTAGAAAAGCCGCCGCAAAGACTCCATCCGCCGCTTGTACGCCCGCCTGCATTGCCCAAGTAACCGGAAGCGGCGAATGGATGGCAGCAAGCGCGAGCGGTGCCGGTGAAATCATCATGAAGATACCTAACGCAACAGCAATGATGTGACGAATCCGATCCATGCGGTGCAAGCGCTTTCCCTCCGTGCTAGGACTGTTTATTCGGAAGCTTAACACGCATCGACTTGTTTGAATATTGTCTCAAACCGCCTTGTCCACAAGATGGGTTTGGCTTTTCAATCCGATTTCAACATAATGTTCGTATGATACAAGGAAGCCAAACCTGCGAAAAAGGGGGACTGTGCTTGGCGCGGCGGTATTTGCATGAGATTGACCTCATGCGCGCATTTGTCATCCTCGGTGTATTATCCGTGCATACGACGTCTTTTTTTAATGTGCTCAACAACGACATGACACCCGGTTTTTTAACGCTTGGCGCACTGATTACGACCATGCATTACACGCGGGAGACGTTCATGTTCGTCACGGGCCTCGTCTTATTTATCACGTACTATCGAAACCCATTCAATACACTGGTGTTTTGGCGAAAGCGCTTTTTGCTGATTGCCATTCCCTACATCATATGGACACTTGCCTATATTGCATTCGTGGGTTTGTTAACGCCCGGCTTCGACTGGTCGTGGTCCGTCCTTTGGCCTGCCATCACACACAATTTACTTACCGGAAACATGTATTTTTTATATTTTCTTGTTGTATCCATGCAGCTCTATATCGTATTCCCCTTTCTGCTGTACATGTTACGAAAGTGGGAAAAGTACCATATTCACATTCTCATCGCGAGCTTTGTCCTACAAATTAGTTTAATGTGGTTAAACAAGTACGCGCTTGGCAACATCAACGCAGCGAATTTGTCAAAAGTGCTCTATGATCTATACCAATATCGCGATCGAAACATTGTCATGTATCAGTTCTGGTTCGTTGCCGGTGGCATCCTTGCTTGCCATTATGATCGCGTGGCGGCTTTTATCTATCGGCATCGCCGTGCGCTATTCGTGTCCCTGGGAATTGGCGTGTGCCTGGTGTGGGGGTATTACTTTTTGGAACGCCTGGCCGTGGGCGAGAGCGAGAGTTCGGCGGAACTTGTGCTACAACCCATCATGGTTCCATACAGCCTGCTCGTGACATTGGTCTATTGGTATGCCGGCATGTCTTGGGCCAAACGAATGGGTCGCCCTGGGTGGCGCCCGTTCAGCAAATTCGTCAAGGTTGCGGGCAACACGTCGTTTGGCATCTACCTGGCCCAACCGTTCCCGTTGTACCTGATGGAACTGACGGTCAACCACATTGATGGCCTTGGTATTCCGACGTGGCTCCACTACGCCCTGCTGCCTGTCTCCATCTTATTTGTCTATTTCTCATCGATGCTCATTTCGTATGTTCTTGGCAAAATCCCGCTTCTCACGTATACAGTCGGCAGGCGTACACAATGGCGCCGCCACAAACACGAGGCAGTTCAGCACGCGGCATAACACATCAGGGGGCCAAGTCACTTGGCCCCCGTCTTATGATTACCTCACATCCGCCAAGATCAGGCTGCGCAACGATACGTAGTCCGTCTTCCCACTTCCAAGTAGAGGAAATTCATTAATGGTGCGCAATTCACTTGGCACATGCATCCGAGAATAGCCTGATTCCTCGACGATCTTACGCATCGGTGCCAACGTCAAACCAGCGACTGTCGTGACCAGTAAAATCCGTTCTCCTCGCACCTCGTCAGGTACCGTGATCGCGGCAAAATCGGGGCTGTCATAAGCGCGAGCTGCCAACTGTTCGACAAGATTAAGCGACACCATTTCGCCTGCAATTTTCGCAAAGCGCTTGAGACGCCCAATAATCGTGACAAAGCCATCGTCGTCCACCGTAACGACGTCCCCAGTGTCATACCAACCACTCTGTTCCACGTAGCCCTGGCCGTGCAATAAGTAGCCTTTCATCACGTTCGGACCTTGCACGTGCAGCACCCCGCCCTCGGGAATTCCCTCGACGGCAAGAAGACGATAGGCAATGCCGGGCAAGAGTCGTCCAACCGTCCCCTGGCGATGGTTGATGGGTGTATCCAAGCACAAGATGGGCGACGTCTCAGTTGCGCCATATCCCTGCATAATTTGCAACTGGAACTTTTTCAACCAAGCGCGCTCGACTTCGGGCTTTAATCGTTCAGCCCCGACGACCGCATAGCGCAGCGATGCAAATTGTTCAGGTGTGGCATGTTGGCCATACTTCTCCAAAAAGGACGACGTCCCGAAAAGAATGGTGGACCGTTCTTCCCCTGCCAATTCGGGAATTCGTTTGTAGTGCAAGGGCGATGGGTATAAGTAGGTCTGTATTCCGGCCAGGAGCGGCAACAAAGCTCCAGCTGTCAGACCGAATGAGTGAAACATTGGCATCGCGTTCAACATTCTATCCTGCGTTCCAAAGTCGATAACCGATCTGGTTTGTTGAACGTTGGCATAAATGTTCGCGTGAGACAATACCACTCCACGCGGCTTGTATTCACTGCCCGACGTAAATAAGATCAGTTCGCGCAAGCCCTTGCTCGCGCGCGCTCGGCGCTTCGATGCGAGCAGACCCTGCACCTTCTCGAATACGGAAATACGCTTGCGCACATCCTCCATTTCGTGAACGGACAGACGGACACTCAGCGCTGCCTCGACATCTTGCAACTGACCTTTCTGAATAAATTCGCGCGATGTTAAGACGGTGCGCAAATCTGCCGTCTCGCAAGCATCGAGAATCGTTTGAATTCCACTTGAATAGTTGAGCATCACAGGTGTAATCCCCGCATAAAACAGCGCGAAGAGGACGACCACTTGGCCAATGGAATTGGGCAAAAGCACACCAACGCGCTCCGTCCCGGCAAACATGCGACGAAACGTCGTCCCAAGTACATACGAGTTCAACAGGATCTCGCGATAT
The DNA here is from genome assembly GCF_027923525.1 of Alicyclobacillus hesperidum subsp. aegles. NCBI lineage: Bacteria > Bacillati > Bacillota > Bacilli > Caryophanales > Alicyclobacillaceae > Alicyclobacillus > Alicyclobacillus hesperidum. The sequence continues at coordinate 106,930 of NZ_BSBJ01000004.1, forward strand.
GTTGCCTTACCGCTGATATCCTTGCAAATCACGCGCTCCTCCCCATAGTACCTGGCGGAACGAACCAGCTCATCGAACAGATTGACTTCCGCATCATCTCTTCTGCCAAGATAACTCACCAACAAAAATCTTTGTAACTCGTCGAGCGTTTTGCGCGCATCTGTCAAAGGCAAAGCCTCACCCATACTCGGGAGGCGCGTGTGTCCGTACACAGGAATCAGTGGAACTTGGCGACGAAATGCATAGCTTGCCACCGCCTGAAACGTCGCTTGATCCGTATCCAGGGCGACAAAGACCGGTTTTCCGTCTTGTAGACTGCGGATGAGTGGCGCAAACGAACGCGGCTTCGCGGCGTAAATGCACACCGCCCCCCTGTTGCGCAGGAATTCCCCATAGCGCGCCTGTACCATCTCGTTCACACAGATAAGCACATCTCGAGGTACTGCCTCTAACACTCTGCGAAAATCCGTGTGAATCGTTACGTTTAATAAGTAGATTGCACATCTTTCCGTGCGAAACGGCACATCCGATAACGCTTTCATACTCATCTCCTTGTGATCCCTACGGCGATATGTGGCACCAGTTTAGCACGCCTGTACGCAATTCGACACACTGAATTTCTCCGCACTGGTATAATTGTCTAAGGCTGATCTTCGCGATCGCGCTGAATAGCGAAACGGAGGAATTCCGATGAAATTTTCTGAAATGGTGTACGAACGGCCAAACATGGGCGACATCTCGTCGCAAATGAAAGAACGTATTGCCGCATTCTCGAGCGCTGAAACGGCCGACGAACAACTCGAACAGATTGCGGCCATCAACAATCTTCGCAATCACTTTATGTCAATGGCTGAGCTTGCATCCATTCGCAACTCCATTGATACGCGCGACGAATTCTATAAGGCTGAAAAGGAATACTTTGATACGGTATCGCCAGAGATGGAAGCTATTGAAACCGAGTTTCGTGAAGCCTTGTTAGCTTCACCGTTTCGCGCGGAACTGGAGAAACATCTGGGCGCCCAACTGTTCAAGCTTGCTGAGGTGCAAAAGCGTTCATTTGGCAACGCCATTGTTGCTGATATGCAGGAGACAAATCGGCTGGTGACGGAATACAACGCACTGGTCGCAAGTGCGAAAATCCCATTTGAAGGGAAAGAGTTGACACTCAGTCAAATGGGTCGTTATCTGAATGCGCCGGATCGCCATGTCCGACGAGCGGCTAACGAGGCGCGTTACGCCTTTTTCGCGAAGCACGAAGAGGATTTTGATAGACTTTACGACGAGATGGTGAAACTGCGCACGCGCATGGCTCGCCAACTCGGCTACGACAACTATGTGCAGATGGGCTACGACCGCATGAATCGAACCGACTATGGCCCAGCGGAGACGAGGCGGTTTCGCGACCAAATCAAGCAACACATCGTCCCACTCGCGGAATCACTGCGCGATCGACAACGGCAGCGCCTCGGCCTCGACAAACTGCAATATTACGACCTCGCCCTTCACTTCCCAACGGGCAATCCGGAACCCAAGGGAGATCCCAGCTGGATTGTCGAGAACGGGAGGCGGATGTATCGCGAGCTATCTCCCGAGACAGACGCCTTTTTCAAGTTTATGGTCGACAACGAACTGCTTGATCTGCAGAGCCGCGACGGCAAACGCGTCGGAGGTTACTGCACCATCATCCCGTCCGCCAAAGCTCCATTTATCTTCGCAAACTTCAATGGAACAGCGCATGATGTCACCGTACTTACGCACGAAGCAGGTCATGCGTTCCAAGCGTTTGAGTCGCGCAATTTGCCGTGTCCGGAGTACTATTTCCCGACGTCGGAGGCGGCTGAAATTCATTCAATGAGCATGGAGTTCTTTACGTGGAATTGGATGAACCTGTTCTTTGAAGAGGATACAGAGAAATTTAAGTTTTATCATTTGAGCACTTCGGTGTTGACGATCCCGTACTTTGCAGTCGTCGACGAGTTCCAGCACTTCGTCTATGAAAACCCGACGGCCACCCCACAGGAGCGCAAGGCGTACTGGCGGGAGTTGGAGCGCACCTACTTCCCAAGCCGTACGTACGAGGAAAGCGAATATCTCGAGCGCGGTGGCTACTGGCACCAGCAACTCCATATTTTCAATTACCCGTTTTACTACATTGATTACGGCCTGGCACAAGTCTGTGCACTGCAGTTCTGGACCAAAATACAGTCCAACAAAGAACAGGCGTGGAAGGATTATCTCCGCCTATGTCAATTGGGCGGCAGCCGTTCCTTTGTCGAACTTGTACAAGCCGCGAATCTACGTTCACCCTTTGATGAGAACTGCATTGAATCCATGATTGGCGATATCGCCAATTGGTTGGACAGCGTCGACGACAAGGCCCTGTAAAACATGGCGCCGCCGCTTCCTTAGCGGCGGCGTGCCATCCACCAAAAGCCAACGACGATTGCGATTAATAATATAAGAAGAAACGGGATATGCCGAGCGATGGAATAACCTATGCCCCAGCCGAGGCCATGCACAACACCCCGAGCAAATTCGTGTCCCAGCCCAGATCCAAAACTCGAATACGCATGATGAGAGAACGCGTACGAGCGAAGTAACATCTTTCTCCCCCATTCATTGCTCATCAATGCGCAGATCGTAAAGTAAGTCCGGGCGGGCGTCAATACTTTGTTGACGCCGCTACGAATCCGCCAACCGGATCCCTCCATGTTGAAAACGCATTTGGGCAATCACATGCCGCGAGCACTCGTTTGAATAGGCAAACGGGATCGGCCATTAGCGTACCTCCTGCCCAATGGTTTGGCGAGGGACATCAAAGTATTTCGGCAGTTCACTGGCAGTTAAAGTCTCTGGATATGCAGATTCGTGGTGCAAAGCCAGATCAAGCCCCATGATCTCTTCTTCTTTTGTCACCCTCAGACCGAACAGCTTGTCGACGACCCAAAGCAGAACGAATGTGCCAATACCGGAGAACAGCCAGGTCGCAACGATTCCCGTCAACTGCAGCAGCACCTGATGCACGTTGCCGTGGATCAACCCGTTTGCACCCGCCGAATTGACGGTGGTCGAGGCAAATAGGCCGGTCGCGAAGGCCCCCCATGTGCCGCCGATACCGTGGCCACCGAACGCGTCCAAGGCGTCGTCGTAGCCTAATTTCGACTTCATAAACGTCGAGGCAAGATAACAAATCGCGCCGCCAAGAAGTCCGAGTACAATCGACCAACCGGCTGAGACGAAACCGGCTGCCGGCGTGATCGCGACCAGCCCTGCGACAGCTCCGGCGCAAGCACCAACGAGTGTAACGTGACCGGTGCGCAGTTTCTCGGCAATCATCCAACCCACCGCAGCCGCGGCTGTGGCGGTATTCGTCGCAAGAAACGCCTCGGCCGACAGATAGTTTGCGGCAAGAGCACTGCCTGCGTTAAAACCGAACCAGCCGAACCATAGAAGTGCAGTACCAAGCAGGACGAACGGCACATTGTGTGCTTTAATCTCACCCGATCCATGTTCTGCACGACGTCCGAGATACAAAGCTGCCACCAGCCCCGCAACACCCGACGAGATGTGGACGACAGTGCCTCCTGCAAAATCCAGTACGCCGAGCGAGTGCAACCAGCCACCTGCGCCCCACACCCAGTGCGCCAGCGGATCGTAAATGATGGTTGCCCATAGGACGATAAAGACGACAAACGATGCGAACTTGACGCGCTCTGCCAAGCCGCCGACAATGAGCGCCGGTGTGATGATGGCGAACATCATCTGGAAGATGCTGAATACCATATTCGGGATGGTACTAGCATAGTCGGAGTCTGGAGCGGCGCCGACACCTCTCATCATGATCCAACTCAGGTTGCCGATGATGTGGTGGAAATCCGGCCCAAAGGCCAGGCTATAGCCAATAACAACCCACTGCAATGAAACCACCAGGATGACGGATACAACCTGCAGCATAGTCGTGATCACGTTTTTGGTGCGAACGAGGCCGCCGTAGAAAAATGCCAAGCCGGGCGTCATGAGCAATACGAGTGCGGAGGATGCGAGAATCCAAGCTGTGTCACCCGAGTTGATGGGCGACGTCGTGGCAGCAAAACTGGTGCTCGGGAACAGAATGATGCCCAAGCATGCGGATAGAATCCAAGGCCATTTTGACCCAAACCGCTTCTTCATCTCCGTCTCCACTCCTTATCCTGAATTTTTTCATAACCTTACATGGCAAGGCGGGGTGGCGTCAACGGATTATGTAATGTTTTCTAACACAAATAAAAATAACATTTTATCAAGATGGATGAGTAAGGGGTTTGCCGCGGATTCATCGCAACAAACTTTACATCACGTGGGGTAAGACTTCGTATAAAAACCGAGTCTGCCGGAAGCTCAACTCCAGCAAACTCGGTTATCGAGTTTCCTCTCGTTTTCACGTGTGAACGTCAAGCTCCAGGTTCTGATGCCGACACTGGCGATCCGGTATGCACGCGAAAATCGACACCATATCCGCCTTCTCCAACCGCCCCGTCGCGCGAAGTCCAATACACGCGGCGCTTGACTGGCTCCGTTTGCGCCACCACCATGCCATGACTCATGACGATCTCGGCAGGTGGCATGCGCCGCAGGAGATCCCACTTGTCATCCGCATCGACGAGCAACAACGACGCAGGCTTCCCGACCTCAATGCCATATCGGTCCTCAATCTGCAACGTCTTCGCGGATCGATCCGTCACCATATCGACGCAGGCCATAGCCTCTTGACGCCCAGTCATCTGCCCGACATGCATAGCCATGTGTGCCACCTGAAGCATGCTTCCAGTACCAAACGAGTACCATGGATCCATGATATCGTCGTGGCCAAGGCACACATTGATGCCCGCCTGCCATAACTCTTTTACACGCGTAAAGCCGCGCCGCTTCGGATAACTGTCAAAACGCCCTTGAAGTGTAGTGTTGATCAGTGGATTGGCAATGAAATGGATATCTGCCTTGCGCAGAAGTCCGAACAATTTATAGGCGTATGCGTCGTTGTAGCTACCCATGGCCGTCGTGTGACTGGCCGTGACACGCTGGCCCATGCCCCGCTCCAACGCTCGTGTCGCAACAACCTCGACAAACCGCGACTGCTCGTCGTCGATCTCGTCACAGTGCACGTCCACCAAGCGGTCATATTTTTCGGCGAGATCGAAACACGCGTCGATCGAGCGAACGCCGTACTCTCGCGTATACTCGTAGTGCGGAATGGCACCAACGACATCCGCCCCTAAGCGCAGGGCTTCTTCCAAAAGTTCGAGTCCGCGACCATTCTGATACGAATAGATGCCCTCCTGGGGAAACGCGACGATTTGAATGTCGATAACACCGCGGACCTTCTCCCGCAACTCCAGCAAGGCCTGTAGCGCAGTCAAGGTCGGATCAGTCACATCGACATGTGTGCGAATGTGCAGTGTGCCTTGCGCCATCATCCACTGCAAAGCCTCGTCGACTCTCGCCAGCACGTCCTCTTTTGTCAAGTAAGGCTTGCGCTCGCTCCAGCGCTGAATGCCTTCAAACAGGGTGCCGCTTTCATTCCAGCGCGGTTGTCCCGCCGTCAACACGGAATCCAGGTGGATATGCGGCTCGACGAACGGCGGCATGGCGAGCAGCCCCCTGCCTTCTATCACCTGACCACTGTATGTTCGCGTTCCTGCGGTCACAATCTCCGCAATATGACCACCCTGAACGCCGATATCAAAATGCCCTTCGCGCCCCATGATACGAACATCCGAAATCCAGACGTCAGACATGCGGCCACCTCCTCCGTACAGAGAGACTTTGTCCAACTCATCCTAACACCGCGCATAAGCTAACCACAAATGCCACCCTCCCCAAATATCTACATAAGGCCTGCGGCAACCGGAAAACATACTTTGGCCGACACGTTTGACCCATACGAAATTTGGCCTTGACGTCAGATTGATTAGCATCCGATATTGACGACTCGTACGGGCATTGTCATAGTAACAGCGTCCAACGATTGAATGAGTTGGAATAAAGGCAGAATTGTAAGGAGGCGTTTCCACATGTCGTACGCGGATCCATCGGATACATACGGCTCGGAGGTATTACATGTCGAGCCACATGGAATCGATCCGATTCCCCAATCAGAGCGTCACGGCCGGGTCAGCAGCTTGTTCACGCTCTGGTTCAGCGCAAACCTGGAGTTTGCCACACTGACGACCGGCGTTCTTGGCGTTGGCGTATTCGGACTGTCGTTTTGGCAGGCAGCCGTTTCCATTGTTATAGGTACTGTCGTGGGTGCACTCGCCATCGGTTTCCTCACGACATTCGGCTATCGTTGGGGCTTGCCACAACTGATTCAGTCGCGAGCTGCATTCGGCTACTTCGGCAATTTTTTGCCTGGAATACTCAATTTCCTCTGTGGGATCGGCTGGTACACGGTCAACACGGTTCTCGGCGTCTATGCCTTGCAGTGGTTACTACCCATCGGCTTCCTACCAAACCTGATCATTATGATCATCCTGCAAGCCATCATCAGTATTTACGGGCACAACATGATTCACTGGGTCGAACGCGTAGCAGTACTGATTTTGTTGGTCATCTTTATTTTGGTCAGCGTTTATGCGTTTCCACATATTCATTTCAACATCGCGGAAAATCCGCATGCTTCCGCGTTCTCTGGCACTTCCGGTTCCATGATTTTGTCAATTGCGATCTCGCTCTCCTACATGATGGGATGGATGACATACAGCTCAGACTACAGCCGTTACTTCCCGCGGGATACGAAATCGACGAAGGCTTTTGCCGCTGCGTTTTGGGGCAACGTCATTCCGGCCGTTTGGCTCGAGTTGCTCGGTACAGGGCTATCGACTTTCACATCCGTCAGCAAGCCGACCGACCTGGTGTCTGGCATCCTGCCACACCCACTCGCCATTGTGACCATGCTGGCGATCATTCTCGGAACCATCACCGCAAACGTCATCAACATCTACTCGGGATCCATCTCACTACTTTCCATCGACGTGGGCATTGTTCGGGCAGTTGCACCAAAGCGTTGGGTTGCGGCACTCTTGGTTGGCATCCTTGGCGGCATTCTGTCGTACGTCGGCGGCCAGTCTGGTTATTACCAAAATTATAGCAACTTCCTGTTTGTTCTTGCATACTGGATCAGCCCCTGGGCCGCCGTCGTCATTGGCGATTACCTGCTCGTCCGCCGCCACCGGGATGAGATTGACGACTTTTACGATAAGACGCGGCCGCTGCGTGTGGGGTTCTGGGCATTTCTAATTGGTTTTGCCTGTTCCATACCCTTCTTCAACCAAGTCATGTATACCGGATACTTTGCGAAGCACTATCCGCAAATCGGCGACATCTCATACTATGTGAGCTTTGTTGTCGCGTTTGTTCTGTACGCACTATTTGCAAACCGACAAACCGCCCAAGTCAGACTGTAGAAACGACAACAGGCGCCCGCACTACTCACGGGCGCCTGATGCACTGTATCGTATCACCAAATCGGCACGAACCCATCGATTTCGTGCAGGACTTCATCAATCGCACGCAAGGTGTCCGGTGTCAATTCCAACTCCACCGACTTGACGTTCTCTTCCACCTGCGCAATGCGGCTTGCCCCAATGATCGCCGATGCAACGTTTTGTTGACGCAATGTCCAGGCAATCGCCAATTGCGATAGCGAGGCTCCCAGCGACTTTGCGATGTCCTCCAGTTTAACCACACACGTCAGCACATCGTCGCGCAAATAGCTGCGAATCCAGTAATTTGTATCATCGTTTGCAGCCCGGCTCTCACGAGGCACTTGGCTACCTGGACGGTACTTACCGGTGAGAACGCCTTGCGCTAACGGCGAAAACACAACCTGCCCGACGCCTAATTGTGCACAGGTCGGCATGACGTCCTTCTCGATATAGCGGACGAGCATATTATAAATCGGTTGGTTCGAAATGATCGGGTGGAGATTGCGTTTATCGGCAATTGCGATGGCTTGTCCAATTTGGGCCGCCGACCATTCGCTGACGCCCGCATACAAAATTTTTCCTGACCGAATCAGATCGTCCAAGGCATACAGCGTCTCGTCCAACGAGACGGTGGGATCGAACCGATGGCACTGATATAGATCGATATAATCGACACCTAACCGTTGTAAGCTCGCTTCACACTGTTCGACGATGTGTTTACGCGACAGTCCGCGGTCGTTAGGCCAATCTCCCATGGGAAAGTATACTTTCGTCGCAAGGACATACGACGATCTCGGATATTTGCGCAATGCTTCACCAACGACCAACTCGGCTTGACCACGATTGTATGCGTTTGCCGTATCAAAAAAGTTGATACCGAGTTCATAGGCGCGATCGATACAGGCGATAGCCGTTTCGCGCTCCGTAGCGTTGCCGTATGTCAACCAACTGCCGAGGCCCACTTCACTGACGCGCAGCCCACTACTTCCAATTTGACGATACCTCATGAGATCACCCTCTCGAAAGCATGCATGTGATTTTCATATTGTAAACGGTTCCGCCAGAATCCGAAAACATTGCTTCTCCCAGCATAGCGTGCTACGTTCGTAGAAGACGTCAAATCACCGATGGCAATTGCCCCCGAGCCCTCAGCTTAAAGGAGCCTATGCCCATGATTCGAGGCATCGTGTTCGACTTCGATGGAACTTTAATCGACACCGAATCTGCCTGGTACACCGCCTTTTGCGATCTCTACCAGCAACATCAGGTAGAGCTTCCACTTTCCTTGTATGCACAATGTATCGGGACAACCCATGATGCATTCGACCCAGTCGCACACCTGATCGCATCTGCAGAAATGCCCATCACCAAAAGCGAGATCGAGCGGTTTATTCAGCGCCGTCACCATGAGCTTATGCGTGAAAAAAGCTTGCGTCCCGGAGTGAAGAAAACCATAGAAACGGCTCGTACACTTGGCCTGCGCATCGGCCTTGCAACGAGTTCACATCGGGCGTGGATCGATCCGTTTCTCGAACGTCTGGGCATCGCGGATGCCTTCGATTGCATTCGCACCGCGGATGATGTCAAACGCGTCAAACCTGATCCCGCCCTCTACGATCTCACCCTTGCCTGCCTTGGACTAAAGCCAGATGAGGCTGTTGCCATTGAGGATTCTCCGAACGGCGCCCTTGCAGCCGTACGTGCCGGTATGCATGTACTATGTATTCCAAACGATGTCACTCGCCAGCTTCCGTTCCCCGAAAATTGCAACCATGTATCGTCTTTGGACGAGATCGATTGGCTAACCTGGCTGCAAGAACGAAACCGGTAGGATTCGTGGCGATACAAAAACCCGGCCGCACATGCCGCCGGGCTTTGCCTGCTTCTTCAGTTTGCCAAATGACATGTGACCGAGTGCTGACTGCCAACCAATTTGCGCTCTGGTTTCTTTTGACGACACACGTCAGTTGCAAAGGGACAACGCGGATGGAATGTGCATCCGCTGGGCGGGTTAAATGGCGACGGTATTTCACCCTGAATCGATGTCAGCGCCTGACGTTTGTCCGTGTCTTCCGGCATCTTCAAAATGGACTGCAGCAACACCTGGGTATAAGGGTGCGTCGGGTTGGCGAACAACTCTTCGGCCGGACCCTGTTCCACCACTTCACCGAGATACAACACGGCTACTTGGTCACTGAGGTATTCAACTACGGCCAAGTTGTGCGAAATGAAGATATACGTCAGATTGAAGTCCTTTTGCAGTTCTTGCAACAGTTGAATAACCTGAACCTGAATCGACACGTCCAACGCCGAGATGGGTTCGTCGCATATAACCAGCTTCGGATTTAACGACAGCGCACGGGCGATACCAACGCGTTGCAACTGACCACCTGACAACTCATGCGGAAACGCGTACTTCACCACGGTTGGCAAGCCGACGCGTTCAAGCAGTTCGTCGACGCGCTTTTGCCGCTCCGCCTTGGTTCCGATATTGTGAATCGCCATTGCGTCCTCAATTGCAGCGCCTATCGTCATCCGTGGACTCATGCTAGCTTGCGGATCTTGAAAGATAATCTGCATATCTCGGCGCAACGGGCGCATCTGTTTCGGTGTCAGCTTTGTGATGTCCTGGCCGTTAAAGACGATACGCCCCTCGTTGGCATCGAGCAGGCGAAGCACCAACCGCCCAAGCGTCGATTTGCCTGAACCACTTTCGCCGACGAGTCCCATCGTCTTGCCCGCGTCCAGCTGGAACGACACTTTTTCAACCGCATGCAGTTCTCGACCTTGCACGCGAAACCGCTTGGATACTTCCTCAACTTGCAGCAATGGACTAGATGGCATGAGCGAGGACCTCCTCCGCACGATGGCATGCGACATGGTGATTGGGACTGATTTCCCGCAGTGCCGGTAACTCCGACCTGCATCGCTCTGTGGCAAACGGGCAACGCGATGCGAAGGAACAGCTCTTGGGCGGTTCAGTGAGCGTCGGTGCCATGCCAGGAATCGGCGACAATTGGCGATCGCGCTGGCCTATTTCGATAATGGAATTCTTTAATCCCATCGTGTACGGATGAGCGGGTTGGCGCAGAAACTGACGAGTGTCCGCCATTTCCATAATCTGTCCAGCATACAGAACGATGATCCGGTCGCAGAAGTTGGTCGCCACACCAAAGTCGTGCGTGATCATCGCAATGCTCATCTGCTTTTTTCTACGTTGTTCTTGCAACAGGGCAAGAATCTGCATTTGAACGGTCACATCAAGTGCCGTCGTCGGCTCGTCCGCAATCAGCAGTTGCGGTTCGCAAGCGAGCGCGATCGCAATCATAATGCGTTGGCGCATTCCTCCTGAAAACTCATGCGGATAATTGCGAAAACGCGCTTTGGGCTCGGGAATGCCCATTTCATGCAAAAGTTGCAATGTGCGTTCAAACGCCTCGCGGCGTCCAGCGTATTGATGCGTCAACATGGATTCCATGATTTGATCGCCAATCCGCATGACTGGGTTCAAACTCGTCATCGGATCCTGAAAGATGACACCGATGTCGCGCCCGCGAATATCCTCCAACTGCCGAGGGCGCATCTTGAGAAGATCATGCCCCTGAAACTTTGCAGTTCCCGCCATAATCTTTCCGTTTTCCCGAATGAGGCCGAGGGCGGACATCAAGGTCACCGATTTGCCGGATCCGCTTTCGCCCACGATGCCAAGAGCTTCGCCTTCGGCGATGGAAAAGCTCACGCCGTTGACGGCGAATACCTCGTCTTCACCGCGATCGAACTGCACGCGTAAATCGTCAATTGCCAATAATGCCTCTGCCATCTCACATGCCTCCTTTCGGATTGAACGCTTCCTGTAAGCCGTCGGCTACAAATAGGAAGGATAGCAGCGTGATGGCGAACACACCGGCAGGGAAATAGAGCAACCATGGGAAGCCGAGGATATTAGCGCCTGCCTGGGCTAGCATATTACCAAACGATGGCATAGGTGGGTTTAAGCCCATGCCCACAATGCTCAATCCTGCTTGCGCAGTCAAATCGTACGGTATGCCAAAAGCCAGTGACACCACCATGCTTCCGACGACGTTAGGAAACATGTAGCGACGCGCAATGTGCCACTGGGGCGCTCCCAAGGCGCGAGCCGCTTCCACCATCTCGCCATTTCGCATGGAGAGGACCAGCGAACGAATGAGACGGGCATAACCCGCCCAACCAGGGACACCGATGGCGAGAATCATCGGAAAGATGCCCTTGCCGAGCAGTACCACTAGAATGAGGGCGAAAAAGAACGACGGCAACGCAAACATGAAATCGACGGCACGCATGACAATCATGTCGATGATGCCTCCGGACAAACCCGCCCATAAGCCCAGCACAATGCCAATAAGGAAACTCACGCAGGTCGCGCCAAGTGCAATCTCAAGCGCGTATCGAACGCTGTACAAGATTTGGCTGAAGACGTCGTACCCCACCGTGTCTGTACCGAACAAGTGCTGCCACGATGGCCCGGAATGCATGTGCAGAAAATCTGCATAGGTATAGCTGTACGGCGCAATCCAAGGACCGATAATCCCTATTATGAAAAAGAGAATGACCCAGCCGAGTCCGGCCACCGCAAAACCATTGCGACGATATCGCTGCCACGCGCGGTACATCGGCGAATTCTTCCGTGCCCGGCGCACTGACTGCTGGGATTGTGATACGGCAATTGCCACGTGAACATTCCTCCTATCCCGGCTTTGTCACCTGCGCAACGCGGCACTCACTGCAATTTGACTCTTGGATCCATCACCGCGTATATGACGTCGACAGCCAAATTCGTCAACATGATGGTTGCGCCCAAAATGAAGACCGCCGTGATGGCCAATGGGAAGTCAAAGTTTGTGAACGCCGTCGAAATCACCTTGCCGAGACCGGGTATGGCAAAGATGTTTTCAACCCATACAGTACCGACCACCGTGAATGCGAACTGAGGACCGATTACGGTGATGAGCGCGGTGAGCGAGTTCTTTACCCCGTGTTTAAGAACAAGAGGCCAATACTTGACACCCTTTGCTTTCGCAGTACGAATAAAATCCTGCCGCATGGTTTCGATCAGGCTACCTCGCATGTAGCGGGCTACCACACCGATATTTCCTGCAGCAAGAGACACCACGGGCAACACAGCTTCCGGAACGGTTCCCCATCCTGTAACAGGAAGCACATTTTGCCACACCACACCAAAGAGCAATACGAAGATAACCGCCAAGACGAACGACGGAATAGCCTGGCCGAACATAGAAAGAGTCGTGACCAAGTAATCAACCCACGTATTTCTCTTAATTGCAGCAATAATACCCATAGGTATGCCCACAACTACGGACAAAACCACCGATGAAAAAGCTAGAATCACACTGATAGGCAGAGCCGTCTTCAGCTGGGACATGATGCTAAGCGTCGGATTTTGCATTGAATTACCAAAGTTAAGCGTAAAAGTATGCCACTCGTAGAGAAGCACCTGATGCCAGAGTGGAAGATTTAGGCCATACCGGAGTTGAAACTGCTCCATGAGTTTCTGGTAGGCAGCCGGATCCTGAGCTGCAAGCGGAGCGAGCGACGACGCAAGCTGCGTCGTGTTCATGAACCCTCCCGGCGAGCAATACATCATGATATACGAGATGGCAATCACAGCCGCGAGCGTGATCACAATAGCCACAAAGCGCTTGGCGAAAAATTTGGCATAGAACATCGCTGGCCTCCTTCCGAAGCGCCCGTGGGCAAAGCCCACGGGCCGTCTTTACGCCACCTTACTTCGTGGACAAGTACTGGAATTGATAGAAGTTGCCCCACGCCCACGGGTTCGGTTGAGCACCCGTCACAGTCGAGCGTTCCAGGTAGTAGGTCTGGTTGTAGTACAAAGGAATGACCCATCCCTGCTGCATGAGCGAAGTCACGAGTTTACCTGCCCAAACGGCAGCTTGAGACGATTGCATGCTGTTCTGCTCATAAGCCTGCCACATGCGCCAATCGCGCTCTTGTGCGGACTCCTGCGTATCCCAATACACCTGCAAATCAAGCGCGCCGGTGTTGGTTCCACCGAGTGTCGTCGTGGCCGACTCAGGCGCAACAAACTCCCAAGCGAGGACATATGCGCCATGCTTTGCGCTGGCAGTCTTCGCGGACTTCCACTGCGCGACAATCGAGTTCCACTGCTGTTGCAACGACGGAGTACCCGGCGGGCTTAAGATAGCGCGCCACTGTGCGGGTTGTTCCTTCGTCCACTTCTCAATGATAGGAATGTCCTTTTCGACTTCCTTCTGAAGTGGGATCCAGTCATTCCAGCTCACACCGGTATTCGCATTCTGCGGGTTTCCATACTTCTGGACCGAGGTGGGATCATACGGTGTGTTGTACCACGGCAGAACGTGTTGGACCTGCTGCGGCGTCCATCCATAGTCGCCCGGGAAGTAGATGCCCTGGCTTGCCTGAATGTCCATGTTTGCAGGTTCAAACCAGTTCACAGCACCAGCGGCGACCACAAATCCAGGCTGAATCCCCTTAAGCGGCCCTTCCCACACAAGCGCGCTGTAATTGGTCTGGTTCTCCTGGATGATCTTCGTTTGGATGCCCAAGTTCTGTTGCAGCTCTTGAGAAATAGCTTCTGCTACAGGTACGCCTTGTTGGTTGACGTCTGGTACCGGAGCATATAGGTACAACACGGGTAAACCCTTGCCGTTTGGATAACCAGCTTCCGCAAGCAGTTTCTTGGCCTTTGCCACGTTTTCAGGCAACCCAGTCTCGTACTTCTCGGCGGGCCAACCTGGGGTCGCAAACTTGTTTGTCACACCACCCATGTTGTTTAGCACGTCTTGAACAATGGGTTGGCGCTGCACTGCCATAGCTATCGCTTGACGAACCTTTGGATTGTAATACGGCGACGAAATCGCCGAGTGATCCCATTCCAGGTACTCAATGCTGTAGTCGGGCGCAGTATGCAGTTCTTTGCTGAGATTGTGCGTCTTAATATATTGGAAATCCGACGAAGAACCTACTAACGCGACGTCCAATTTGCCCGCCATGAAATCTTCAACGGCAACCGTTGTGCCCGGAACCAGGTTGATGACCTTCGCGTTGCCGTGATTGACTTCACCCGGATGACCGACATATTTCGGATTCGGAACCAAGGTTATCGTGCCGTTCGGTGTAAACGATTTCACGATGTATGGACCATCGCCGACAAAGTTCTGTGGTAAGTACCAATCGGTCGGATGCGCATTGACGGTCTTCGGGTCAAGTGGCATGGACCCTGAGACGGCGAGTTCGCCCAAGATATAATGGGGCGTGGTCGTCGTAATCTGCAATTCATAGTTGTTTACAACCTTGATGCCAACCTGACTTGCCGGTACGGCACCAGAGTGATATTGATACGCATTTTTGACATTGTTCAGAACGCTTGCCCAAAGCTGCGCCTGCGAGTTGGCTGGATTCAGCTGGCGCATCCAAGCGTAGTAGAAGTCCTGGGCCGTGACAGGATCGCCATTTGACCAGCGCGCATCCTTACGCAAATAGATGGTCCATGTAAGCCCGTCCTTGGACAGAGAATACCCCGATGCAATCTTCGGTACAATCTGATTTTGTTGGTTGTACCCGTAGAGACCTTCGAGGATAGTACCCTGATCCACAAGAATCTGCGCCGCCCATTGCGAAGGATCCAGCGACGAGATACCCGGAGGTGACGGATATGTGATGGTCACCGAGCCACCCGCATTGGAAGCCGAGTGCACGAGCACCGATGCCGATCCGCTGGCGTTATTTGCCGTGTTATTTTGACCATGCACGGACGTCGCACAACCAACGAGGCCACCGCTCGCCATGAGTACCGCCACTGGAAGTTGCCATTTCCTTGTCTTTCGCTTGCCCATTGTGTTCACTCCTTATCCACACCACTCGTCTTTGCTAACGCTTTCATAGACCCCCGTACTCAATCAGGTTCCTTCTGCATCGCCAGGTCTGGCTGTTTAACCCCCCCATTCCCACTTCGTTGCTTAGGAACCAAGGTACCCAAATCGATTTGCACTAGGACAAAAAGATTCGGTTCCTACCAACAACATAAAATCGGCCCAACCCAAAATCAATAGTCCTTTTATGTGGTTATTGTCTTTGGTGAGCCCGAACGCAGCAAGCACGTTTCGAATCCAAATCGATTTGTGCTTACAGATTCGTTGATGCTTCAAACATAAAATTGGCGCAGGGCGAAATCAATAGTCTATTTCGTCAATTATTGCTTTTCTCTTCACTCTTCTTGTCCTGGTTTGTTGAAGGTCACAAATCAGGACAAGAAAAGTTCAAAATCACAAGCTGGTGCAGATAGGCAAAACAGGTCGTGTAACGAACGTTCAGGCACCCACAAAATGAGAAACCACAAAGACGGCTGGCGAGTTCCAGTAGACAGCCACTTCATTGGTCGAATAACTTTCTTCGTGATCGAGAAAACATCGTGCTGCAGGCTGGCCCTGCAGACGTTCGCGGGCCACTGTATCTTGCAAATTGCGATTGGGGCCACCGGCCAACATGCCTGGCACAGGGGCCTCGACTGTATCAGCCACCGATGGACGATGGTGAGGATGAAGGAGCTGCTTTCTCCCATAGCCTGAAACGTAGCACTGTTGTAAGGCATTTTCGCCCAGCACGTAATGAACAGTCTGTAAAGCTCTGTCGACGTACAGATCTGAAGGTTCCAGCGCGTGTGCAATAAGCAAGTGCATTCCACAATTTAACAAAACCATGTTGCTTCCCCAAATGTAATCCTGCTCCGCGAGCGGAATACCAAATGCCGTACGTGCACCAAGGCTGACCAACCTATCCGCCTCTGTCAGCCAAGCTTTGCGCAGATGTTCCCAAACCTGCGCCTGCGTAAAGGCACGATCCGCCCGCAAATACGCAATTGTGCCGTAACCGCCAACATCAGCCCAGCCTAGCTCAGTCAGGGAAAACCCTCCACTTGCGAAGGCCTGCAAGCATGCCTGATGATAGCGATCTTCTCCCGTCGCTTGCAAAAGCGAAGCCGCTGCCCAGTAGTGTTCATCGCTCAGCTTCTTATCGCCATACTCGCCTGTGGCTACGCCATCCGGATTGTGAAACGGTTCGGCGTCATGACTCGTGCACCATTCGTAGGCCCGCTCGGCAGCGTTCAAACACCGGGTTGCGAAATTCGCATCAAACGCCCGATAGATGCGGGCCGCATGGGCAAGCGCAGCCGCGAATGTCGCAGTAGCTGCGTATGAAATCGGCGAGAGCACCAGTTCCCCATGATCGTCCTCAGGCATCGTTGACAAAGGAGGGAACCGATAAGTTGTGACCTTGTGATAGACACCTCCCGTCTGCTCATCCTGCATACGCAACATCCAATCGAGTTCAAAGCGAACCTCACTGAGCACATCAGGCAAGCCCGATCCCGACTCCGGGATGCCTACCGGGCTCATAAATGCCTTCGGATAGAATTCATAGGCGAGCAACAAGTCCGCAACCGCTTTCGCTGCAGGCACAACGTATTTCCCGTAGTCCCCAGCGTCATGCCATCCGCCGTGACAGTCGATACGCCGCGATGGTTCGGCATACACATGTGCCTTTTCCGCGTGACAAGCCGCATGCGAGAAGTCGCCGGCGTGCTCAGCAGACAATTCGACGCCACAGCGCTGAAAGTAGAAAAACTTCTGTAAGCCTTTATGCAGATCTGCATACACATCAGGATGAATGGCCAAGGAGACCGATTGTCCTATGCCCGGCACTGTGAGTTGATATGTGCCGACTTCGGTGACGTCACTAATGTCGCCGATGTACACCTGCACTCCGGTTGCCCTGTCGTCTCCGAATGCCTGCAATTCGCCAGCGAAAACCTCGCTGCCATCCGCCCGGAAGACGACAAACGCCCCACCGCAACCGCTTACACAAAAGCGTTTTCGATCCTGTGGACGATAGCCCAACTGGTTTATATGTATTGCTGCTTGCATAGTCGCCTCCATATCGCCCATTCGCCATAAGCTTATTTTCGTGATTCCTTCCCTATCATACACGTGATAGCAAGCAAAGGAAATGTACGAATGCAAGCTTGCACAGTCACGAAGGGCGCAACCGTACCCAAACCAGGTTTCCAGTCCCGCCCTCGTGAAACACCATACTTTGTTTCCGACCTATCTGCCTTACCCGATTTCGACCATGCGCTCGAGAGCAATGCGCGCCCGCTGCGCCGTTTCCACAGGCACCGAAATGATCGTGCGCATCTCGACGAGAGACGCAAGCACCTTCTCCAGCGTGATCATTTTCATGAACGGACAAATGGCCTTGCGATTGGCCGGAATGAACCGTTTGTGCGGATTCTGCCGTTCCATTTGATGCAGGATTCCCACTTCAGTGGCCACGATGAACTCGTCCTGCCCCGACGTTTTCGCTCGCTCCAACATGCCGCTTGTCGATAGCACGTGTGTGCGATCCGCCGGCAATTGTCCTTCTGCGAGCAGATACATATTGGAAGTTGAACACCCGCATTCTGGGTGGATCAAAAGTTCAGCCTGCGGATGCGCAGCCAAGGTATCGGCAATATCCGCCGGAGCGATGCCCGCATGGACGTGGCACTCACCGAGCCAAATGTGCATGTTCTCGCGCCCTGTCATCCGCTTGACGTACGAACCGAGAAACATGTCTGGGCAAAACAGCACTTCTTTATCAGCAGGAATGCTGCGTACAACGTCGACTGCGTTGGCCGATGTGCAACAGTAGTCGCTTTCTGCCTTCACTTCCGCAGATGTGTTGACATACGAGACAACCACCGCACCTGGGTGCTCCGCTTTCCATGCCCGCAATTGATCAGCCGTGATCGAATCGGCCAAGGAACAGCCAGCCTCTGCATCCGGCAGGAGTACCGTTTTCTCGGGGTTTAAAATCGCCGCTGTCTCCGCCATAAAGTGGACGCCACAGAGGACAATCACGTCTGCCGATGTCTTTGCGGCAGCACGCGCCAATGCCAGGGAATCGCCGAGCACGTCAGCGACGTCCTGCACCTCGGGCAGCTCGTAATTATGAGCAAGGATCAGCGCGTTGCGCTTCTCTTTCCAAACGCGGATTTGTTCCAACAACGTACCTTGTTCGACTGTCATCGCCATCCGTATACCGTCTCCTCACTTCGAATCGTTGTACTTCTCGACTTCACAATCTCGCTGCTATGCGCAAAGGCGAGCTTTGGCATGGGGTAATCCGACCGAAAGTGGGCACCGCGGCTTTCCTCGCGTGCCATGGCCAGCTGCGAAATCAACCATGCCACGCACGCGGCTGCCGATTGCGGCCGCTGCCTGGCGAGATCGAGCAATGTATGGTGTGCTGCCAACAAGCCCGTACCCGTTCGCTCGATCCCGACGCCATTCCACATTGCCTGTTGCACTTGTGACAAGACCGCCTCCGATTCGACGGCACAAATCCGCGATTCGACATCGGCCTCGGGCAATCTCGGCGCGCATGGCGCATGGCGCATGGCTTGGGCGAACAACTTCGCCATAACGACGCACTCCAAAAGAGAATTGCTCGCTAGCCGATTTGCGCCATGAACCCCGGTACACGCAACCTCCCCCAAGGCAAACAGGCCGGGAACCGAGGTCTCGCCGTTCATTCGTGCGATCACGCCGCCCATCATGAAGTGTGCAGCGGGCGTGACAGGAATCGGCGACGTGATCGGATCAATCCCGATTTCCGAAAGCCGACGCGAAATGTTTGGAAACCGCTGGTCAAAATGAGAAACGCCCGTCGCATCGAGAAAGACGGGGCCCCTTTCGCGCTGTGCACGATAAATTTCGCGTGCCACGACGTCGCGCGTTCGCAGATTGTCGCTCCGGTTCGCGAACAGCGGTTTGCCGCACGCATCGACAAGTTGTGCGCCCGCCCCACGCACCGCCTCGGAGATGAGCAAAGCGTCGCCGCTTACATCGTTGACTACAGTTGGATGAAACTGTATAAATTCGAGATTACCCAGAACCGCTCCTGCGTGATACGCCAAGGCCAATCCTTCACCTATCGCCCCGGGCGGATTGGACGAATGTGGGTACAACCGTCCGGCTCCTCCGGTTGCCAGAACAACGGCTTTGCGAGCCCGCCAAAACGTCGTCTCGCCATCGCAGTTGGCGACAACGCCAATGGCCCTGCCACTGACGTCCTTCACCACGGCCTCGACGAAACTGCCTGTGATCATTCGCACACGTCCGTTCTCAGCCAAAGCGCCTGCGAGCGACTGTACGACCACGCGTCCTGTAGCGTCGCCATCGGCATGGACGATCCGCGAACGACCATGTCCGCCTTCTAAGCCAAGGCGCAGTTGGCCTTTGCGATCGCGATCGAAGGCAACGCCTGTGCCCACCAACCATGCGATGGCCTGCGGCGCCAGATCCGTCAACGTTCGCACGGCAGCGGGATCTGACAAACCTGCCCCTGCAGCCAAGGTGTCTTCCATATGCCAAGCCGCGCGATCGGCGGGGTGAACACTGGCCGCAATGCCACCTTGCGCGAAATATGAATTGGTGCCAGCGATGCCCGTCTTGCTTAACACGACGACATCGCTGTGTTCCGCGGCCGCCAATGCTGCCGCCATGCCAGCAAGCCCAGCACCGATGATGACGATGTCCGCCGTGTCCTGATTCATGGCTGATCCCCCACTCGCAAAGTCATGAACGGCTCGATGTCGAGGCCCACATCAATGCTTCGTGCCGCATGCGTCAAAGCGCCCATCGAAATGTAATCCACGCCTGTCGCCGCGACTTCTGGCAAACGCGACAACGTCATGTTGCCAGATGCCTCGAGTGTCACCCGTCCGTCCGACATGGCAACGGCCTGAGCAAGTTGGCTCGTCGACATGTTGTCGAGGAGAATCATATCGGGCTCGGCTGCCAGGGCCTCTGCCAACTGCTCCAAGGTATCGACCTCGACTTCGATTTTCTGTGCAACGCCGACTTGCGCACGCGCGCGCTCAATAGCCACGCGCACACCACCAGCCATTGCGATGTGGTTGTCCTTGATCAAAACCATATCGTCCAAGCCATGGCGGTGATTGCAGCCGCCACCAACAGCCACCGCGTATTTCTCAATGCTGCGCCATCCGGGTGTGGTCTTGCGCGTGTCGAGCAACCGGGTCTTCGTTCCGGCGATCAGATTTGCGGCATCGCGCGTCTTTGTCGCAATCCCCGTCAGTCGTGCCAAGAAGTTCAAGGCCGTCCGCTCTGCGGTCAAAATGGAACATGCCTTGCCCACAATCTCACAAACCGCCTGCCGATCCGCCAGGTCATCCCCATCGTGAGCCAAGTACGTAAATTGCAATGTGGGATCGACCGTGTGGAATACGCGTTCCGCGAGCGGCAAGCCAGCAATGCGACTGGGCTCCTTCACCCACACGACAGCACGGGCCTGTAGCGCCGGATCCACTGTGTACATCGTGGTGCAATCGCCTCGCCCGATGTCCTCTGCCAACGCCAAGCGAATGAGCTGTTCTGTATGAAAGTCGATCTGCAACGCTGCAGCCTCCTCATCTTCACAGTTACGAGTGTCTGACTTTTTGCTAGCTGTATATACAGTAGCATACACAGATTGGTTTTGCACTATGGAACCATTTGGGCTTTAAGAAGATCAGTTGACAATCTCCATACATCGTGTAAGCTCATACCCAGAACATATGTTCGTTTTTTGTGGGGAAGGGTGTTACGCCGTGTTGGAGGCTCCGCAATACGTTGACATGGCGGTGAAACAGGCGGTTCATAAAGTGCAAGCACCAAGCATGCCATTCGCGTGGTCGCTTAATCCTTATCGAGGATGTTCGCATGGTTGCGCATTTTGCTATGCGCGGTCCACGCATAGCTTCCTTGGATTTGCCGCCGATGACACATTTCGCAAACACGTCATGGTCAAAGCGGCGATACCAGAAGCTTTGGAGAGGCAGCTTGAGACGAAGTTGCGGGCCTGTGGTGGCAATCTTGAACGTCTGTCTACGTCGTTTGGCACACTGGCCATCGGCACCGCAACAGACCCTTATCAATCCATTGAAGCGAAGCGGGAAATCACGAGAAGTTGTCTGGAGGTGCTCGCAAAATACCAAATTTGGACGACCATCACTACGAGATCGCCTTTGATTCTACGAGACGTGGATATTTTGAAACGAATGCGGTTGGAATCCGTTCAATTGAGCATTCATACGCTGGATGGAGACATTTGGAGGGCATTCGAACCAGCGACACCCGCCCCCAAAACAAGGCTTGCCACCGTGCGCAAGCTCGCAGAACACAAGCTGCCGGTTGGCGTCTTCCTCGCCCCCATCTTGCCTTATATCAGTGACGGCGAGGCTCAAATGCATAGCGTGATCGAACAGGCTGTGGCACACGGAGCACACTTTGTTATGCCTTCCATACTGCGCCTGGCGCCGGAAGTCAAACCTTGGTTCTTCGACGCCCTCCGCCAAACGTACCCGCACCTGCTGGAGCAGTATGAAAAGTTGTACAAAACGCCATACGCACCACCGTGGTACCGGCGCCAGATCATCGCCAAGGCTACTGCCATGGTGCGCAGTTTGGGCGTAAACATCGAATCTGTACCATCGACGCAACCGGTCGCCAGGACACGTGAGCCGCAAAGTCGGCAACTCACGTTGCCCCTTTGAAATTGCATTTTCTGGGAAACGATATTTCTGTTGGCATTTACATGCCTATGTATTGAGCATACAGACTGCGGGCCCGGGCAGGATCGTCCGTGCCATGAACCAAGGCGCGGCCGTCTGGAAACACACTGATGGCAATTTCGCCGTGTTGCCAACGTAGCAAGTGCTCATTCACACGCACTTCGCCAAGCGCCCGCAGGCGTTCGGCGAGTCTGTCAAGTGACAATGGGCGGCTGGTGGTTGGACGCACCTGAACAGTCTGCCTGCCACATAGCGAAACGGTCAAAGCGCCTCTACTGCCCGCCAACGCTTGAAACTCTCGGTTTACGCAGCACGGACACTGCAGACTGGGCCCGCCGAGGGCGGTTTGATGAAACTCATTCTGCCACACGTCGACCTGGAAGATGGCGTCGCTGAGCGCATCCAGATTGCCTGTCAAATACTTAAGGGTCTCGGCGACCTGATAGGACGCAACCATCGCCACCACGGGTGCAATAACGCCCACCGTTTCGCATGTGTCGTGCCCACCCCCAGCATCTGGCCCGAGCAAACAAACAAAGCAAGGCGTTTGCCCAGGCCGGAAAAACGCCGCCGTTCCATGCGAACTGACGGCTCCCGCGTACGCCCACGGCAGGCCGTGTTTAACAGCGACGTCGTTCAACAGATATCTCACCTGAAAATTGTCCGATCCATCCACAATCACGTCGACATCGGCCAACAGCGATTCCGCGTTCCCAGCATGGACATCATCGACCACAGGCTCCACCGTGATATCGCTGTTTGCGGCACGCAGAGCCTCCGCCGCGGCAATCGCCTTCGGTCGCCCCGCCCTGGCGTCTGCCTCAGTATACAGCGACTGCCGTTGCAAATTGGACGGTTCGATAACATCGCGATCGATCACGCGCACATAGCCGACGCCTGCCCGCGCCAATTGGGCTGCTGACACAGTTCCCAGCGCCCCCATGCCGACAATCGCGATGCGAGCGGCGCGCAACCGCTCCTGTCCCGCGCCCCCGATGGGGCGAAATCGAATTTGCCGCGAATACCGTTCGTCGTTCATACCGTGACCCCTTTGTGAACCTGGCGAGTTCATACTTTCTTTCACGATTGCACTAGAGTAGCATCGGATCCGATACGTCCGGACTCTGGGCTACTCGGTGATGCAACGGCGGAACGTGGAATTCTGCCGGCCTGCCGCGCCAGCCAGCCCGCCTCCACAGCCATCGCCATAGCTCGCGCCATGGCGATTGGATCGCCAGCCTTTGCAATGGCCGTATTCACCAATACGGCATCTGCACCCGTTTCCATGGCAAGTGCCGCATCCGACGGGGCACCGATGCCCGCGTCGACGACGACCGGGACGCGGCCTGCGACCACATCCACGATTCGCGCAATACGCTCGAGACTTTCGAGTCCTTGTCCGGTGCCAATGGCGGAAGCAAAAGGCATGATGGTGGCGCAGCCGACATCCAGCAGGCGACGTGCCACTGTGTGGTCGTCTGTCGTGTACGGCAGGACCACGAACCCCTCCTTTACCAGCTGTTCCGCCGCCTCCACCGTTGCAATCGGATCAGGCAGTAGCGTGCCGTCATTCGGGATGACCTCGAGCTTCACCCAGTTCGACAAGCCGGCAGCGCGCGCTAAGCGCGCCGTGCGAACGGCCTCTTCGGCAGTGTGGCAACCCGCTGTATTAGGAAGAAGCGTATATTGATGCAAATCGATATAGGACAGTATGGACTCCTCGCGGGCATCCAAGTTGACACGCCGCACTGCAACCGTGACAATTTCGGCACCGGAAGCCGCAAGTGCCTCCCGCATCTGTGGCAACGATGCATACTTTCCCGTGCCCACCATCAATCGTGATCGAAACGACTTGCCTGCAATCGTCAACTGCTCCATCGTCGATATTCCTCCTTTGTTTATGTTAACCACGCCAAGCGTCTTGCTTAGCCCCCACCGACAAAGCGCACCACTTCGAGCACGTCGCCTTCTACGAGCACGGTTTCTGCGAACGCGCCGCGCTCAAGCACCTGTTGATTATGTTCGACGGCTACGCGCTCCTCCGCCAGATTCAACTGCATGAGCAGTCCGTCGACCGTGATCCCAGTTGGCACGTCTATCAACCGGCCATTGACAATTACTTGCACGCGAATCACCTCCCTATTTGCACGGTCTGTGCAGCATGAAACGGCTGCCAGCGCTCCGGCCAGCCGCGGCCTGTGGCAGCCGCTGCCACCATCTGCGCCGTAACGGCTGAGAGTAAAATGCCATTGCGAAAGTGACCAATGGCAATCATGAGTCCCGGCAGCCCTGGCAACTCGCCGATACGTGGTTCACCGTCGGGCGAACCGGGGCGCAATCCCGTCCAACTCTGCAGAAATTCCGCATGGCTAAATCCTGGTGCGATCTCGCGCAAGGCTTCGCTCAATGCCGAGATGGCTCCAATCGTGACATCGCGGTTGAAACCCGCGTCACGCTCCTCGGTTGCGCCGACAACAACTGTCCCATCTCGTTTTGGCACAAGGTACGTGCCGCCGACGTAGACCGTACGCTGCAAGGAGGTCCCAAACGGTGGGCGGATCGACAGCATTTGCCCTTTCACCGGTTGAATCCCCCAGGTATAGCCCAAGGGTCGCAGCAATGAGGAAGACCAGGCACCAGCCGTAAGCAGTACCTTGTCTGCATGGAAACGATCCGTTGCGGTTGTCACCGCAAAGGTTCCACCAGTCTGGGGTGAAATGGCCAATACGGGAGATCCCTCGCGCACGTCACAGCTCATGCCAACCGCTTTGGCCAACGCTTTTACCAGCCGCGGCGCGCTTACATTGCCGTCGTCCGGCAAGAATAATCCTCCATACACAGGACGAATGACCGGCTCTGCTGCTTGAACCTCCGATGCGTCCATCCACACAGCCGAATCGCCTGCCTGCCTCTGCCAATACGCTCGTTCATGAAGCAACGTCGCGTCCGCCTCTGTGTACGCGAGTTGCAAAATCCCGTTGTGGACGAGTTGTGCATCAATGCCCGTGAACTCCAGCAACTCCGCGACATAAGTAGGGTACAAGGCGCGGCTCTCGCGACAGAGTTCATAAAACGGCCCTGGGCGATGCGCTTCCAGCTGTGCACCGAGCATGCCTGCCGCGGCACTGGACGCCTCACCACCCAAACGCCCTTTGTCGACGACGAGCACTTTCATGCCGGCCTGGGCAAGACGCCAAGCACTCGCCATGCCAATGGCACCGCCCCCCACGACGACCACATCGTAGCCAGCGGTCATCATCTATCCCCCCTACCTATTGTCATCGTTGGGAAAGCAACCTTTGGCTCTGCGTTCGCATCCTCCATCGCCTCTTTCAGCCGCGCCGCCGCGTCGCGAGGATGATCGGCGGACAGTACCGCACCGATCACTGCGATCCCGCTACACCCAGTCGCCAGTACATCGCGAACGTTGTGCGTATCGATGCCACCGATAGCAATAACCGGTATCGAAACAGTCTCCACTACTTGCGCCAACGCGCGCAGTCCCTGTGGTGGAAGCCCGGGATGAGATGCACTCGGGAAGATGTGGCCAAAAGTGACATAGTCCGCACCCGCGCGTTCCGCCGCAACGGCCTCAGCAACGGCATGGACAGAGCACCCTACGAAAAAAGAAAGGTTGAGCCGCTCGCGCACATCATGCACTATTTTCACAGGAAGCGACTTAGCAGCCAAATGCACACCATCCAGTTCCGCCGCGATCGCGATATCGACACGGTCATTGACAAACAGTTGCGGATGGCAATCCCTGTCGGCTAATGCCGCACGCAACTCACGAACCAGGTCATACGTGACGGAAGCGGGCGCCTTTTTATCCCGTACCTGCAGCACGTCCGCACCACCCGCAGCCGCTTCGGCAAGCGCCGAAACCAATGGAACCGCTCCGTTGCGGGTTCTGTCACTCAATACGTGTAAAACAGCCGCCATATTGTCACCTCGACAAAAAAGCCGTACCCAAAGAAACGGGTACGGCAGGTTTCCACTTTGAACCTCACAAACGCATCCTGAAGCCAAATCTATGCAATTGCCAAAAACGTCATACCATCATTTCGAAAGGACGTCAGTCAGCACCGGCACAATTTGTTTCTTGCGCGAAACGACACCCTTCAAAAGCGCTTGGTGATCGACCAATGTCACGCCATAGGCCTGTTCGACCGCATTGGCTGCCTTACCGAGCGCGATGCCCACAGAATCGTTATTCAAAATGTCGGTGACGACGAAGAAGAACAGATCCAGTCCTTTTTCCGCAATCACGTTCTCCAAGGCCGCTTCCAACTCTGCTTTACGCGAAAGGACGTCGTTCACGTCGACCGCGTTGACTTGCGCGATCTCGACCTTGTAGCTACCCATCTGAAATTCTTTCGCGTCGAGTGAAATAAGTTCTGCGATGGTTTTCTGACTGAGGTCAGCACCTGCCTTGAGCATCTGCAGCCCGTACTCTTCCAGACGCACACCAGCCTTGGCTGCTAATTCGCGCGCTGCAGTGACATCTTGCTCCGTGCAAGTAGGCGACTTAAGCAACAACGTATCGGAGATGATGGCGGAAAGCATCAGACCCGCCATCTCCTTGGGCACGTCTACCCCGTGCTCTTTATACAACTTGTTCAGGATGGTCGCCGTGCAACCAACCGGTTCCGCACGATAATAAAGTGGGTTGGCTGTCTCAAAGTTGGCGATCCGGTGGTGGTCAATCACTTCGACGACCTCCACCTGTTCAATATCTGCAGCACTCTGTTGACGCTCGTTGTGATCGACCAAGATAACCTGTTTGACCTCGTTGGCGACAGTCTCGACGAAGCGCGGCGCAGCGACGCCGAAATGATCCAGGACGAACTGCGTCTCTGGGTTTGGATTGCCTAGCCGCACCGCCTCGACGTCCTCGCCCAGCTGCGCCTTTAAATGTGCATAGACAATTGCCGACGTAATGGCGTCCGTATCTGGATTTTTATGACCAAAAACGAGCATTTTTGCCATACCTCAATACTCCTTCACGTTATGTAGTAAGCACTAACGTAGAGTATATCAGTTTTAAGCCTATCTCTGCATTATCAATGACCATTAACCATTCGGTTCGGGCTTTGCGGCCACTCTTTCGGCATACGAGGAATTTGCCCCTTGAAATCGAGATTTCCCCATCCAAAGGATGGCCAACATGGTCACCCCAGCCGGAATCAAGTCCCAAAGAAATGTGGTATGCAAGGACGCATTCATCGCGTGGGCTAGCTTCTCGACAACAGGACCGGGAATCTGACTTCTCGTCGCAGGCGTGAGGATAGCCCTCGGGTCCATGCCTTTAAAGCGACTGGAATACATGCCCATACCACGAAAGGCAGTGGCCACATCCCGTTGAAACGCATGCTTTTGCACCACGCCATAGATGACGATTCCAACCGCCATGCCCAACTCGCGCACAAACGCGTTCGTCGAACTAGCAGCACCGCGATTCCGGGCATCAAAGTCGCCCATTGCGGCCATACCAATCACCGAGAAAAACGGCCCGATGCCAAAGCCCACCATCAACATCTCGAGCAACAACTGCCAAGTTGGCGTTGCGGCGTCCAAGTGGCTGAGAAGGTAGATACCTGCAAAGAAAAGCACACAAAACGGCCACAAGACATTTCGATACGTTGTCCGTCCCGCAAGTTGCCCGGCAAACGGCGCCGTAAACGAAGACCCAAGCATCATCGGCAACAAC
Organism: Alicyclobacillus hesperidum subsp. aegles; assembly: GCF_027923525.1. NCBI lineage: Bacteria > Bacillati > Bacillota > Bacilli > Caryophanales > Alicyclobacillaceae > Alicyclobacillus > Alicyclobacillus hesperidum. The sequence goes on from NZ_BSBJ01000004.1 coordinate 134,780, forward strand.
TCTAGCCCAGCTGTCATCGCCGATCCGCCGCGAACCCCTTGGATATAGATGGGCACGTAGACAACCGCGACAATGTAGGCACTGCCACTTAAGATGCCAACCACGTTGCTGCTCGCAAAAGCCCGTTTGCGGAACATGTGAAAGGAAACGACCGGTTCGCGAGCTCGCCGCTCATTGACGAGGAAAACAGCAAACAGAAGTATCGCCACGACAAACCCACCGATGATTTCGGGCGAGTTCCACGGATACTCCGCACCGCCAAATTCGAGCGCAAACATAAAGGCCGCGACCGCTGGCACCAGCGTGATGATGCCCAACCAGTCAATCATCTGCTTGCCATGTCGCTTCGACTCGTGGTAACCCAAGGTGACAAGTGCAAAGGAGACAATTCCAATCGGCACGTTGATATAAAAGACCCACCGCCAGCTCATGTGCTCTGTGATATAGGCACCCAACAATGGACCGAAAATGCTGGCAATCCCGAACACCGCTCCGAACATCCCGGAAAATCTGCCCGATTGCTCCGGCGGGACGATGTCGAAAATGATGGTAAACGCGATCGGCATCAATGCACCACCGCCAACCCCTTGAATGGCGCGGTACAGCGCCAGTTGGTCCATGTTCTGAGCCGTGCCGCAAAGAATGGAACCGAGCAGAAAGGCAATCAATCCAAATGCAAAAAAACGCTTGCGCCCATACATGTCAGAGAGCTTTCCGAAAATCGGCATACCTGACATCTCGGTCAACATATACGCGGCTGTGATCCAGACGATTTTGTCCAAGCCGCCAAGGTGGGCGACGATGTTTCCGGTCGCGGTGGCCACAATTGTATTGTCCATGGCCGAAACGAAAATGCCAAGCAGAAGTCCCGCGATCACAAGGCCCAGGCGCGATCGCTCACTGTTCATGCAAAACTCTCCCTTCACATCGACACCTACGATCCACGCTGCTCACAAGATGCCACGTGCGCCCGAGGATGACATGCATACTCCGTTTTATACTCGATCTTGTCGATGTCGCACCCAAGGCCAATGCGGATTCTGTCTCCACGTACGATATGCGCCTTCGTGTATGTCAACATCACGTCGTCTCCCTCAATCACGTCCGCCGTCAACACGTGCCGTACACGTCCAAAAAGCGGTTTTTTCAGTGAAACGCGCAGCGAGCCACAGCCAATCTCCCGAACGTGACAAGGCCCGTACAGACGCACATCAATGGTTCCTGCATTCAATAAGCCATCGATGGAAAACGCGCCGCGCGACAAAAACTGCTCCACTTCGCAGTCACCGTGAACGGTCAATTCCCCCATCACGCGAACACGATGGCCACGCAATTGGCCACCAACATCCATCTGCCCCATGATGTTGGCGTATCCCACCTGCACATCGGCGTGCGTTTGAAACATCCCCATGACGCGCAACAATTGGCACTCCATATCGCCCGTCGTCACAGCTTCGCCCATCACGTTAATATGGTTATACGATCCGCCGGATGTGGTGGAACTACCCATGACGCGCCAATTTTTTACCGGTTCAGCCTGCATCGCATTCACATCCTGTATTCATCTTTCGTGGGACACATGGTCGCCTACACTTACACTTGCACGATCTCGCCGACCCTCGCACCGTGTTGCCGCTTGAATTCCTCGCGATATTCAACTCGTTCCACATAAACGCCATGACCAACTGTAATCCGGTTGCCGCGAATTCGCTTGGCGACGACATTCTCCACATAAATATGGTCGCCCTCGATCATATCGACCACCAATTTATGTCGACGTGCAAAAAAGCCATGCCCCCGCTCGATGCGCAAATCCGTACAACCGATTTCCTGTACTCCAGATTTAGCATGCAGACGAATATGAATCTTTTCCGCGTTGATAAGCCCTGAACTGTGCAACTGTCCTCTACAGAAAAATGCCTCAGCCTCACACAAGCCGCCTAAACGAAGCACACCATTACAGTCGATGCGTTCCGCCCGCACATCTTTTGCCAACTGAGCGATTCCGCGCACCTCAATCTCTCGCGCAACACATTCCGCCCCAACGTGCGTGCGTCCGTGTATATGGATGACTTCTGCGTGAACCGCATTTTGCAGCCGAGAAGATCCGTGCATGCGAAGCGTCTTCTGCACGTCACAAACGCCACTTATGTTCATAGATCCGTGGATGTCAGCCGAACCAGCCACAACATCGCCGAAAACGTCCGCTTTTCCGTGAAACGCGGCCGTTTCGGCTCGGAGATTGCCATGCACTCGAACAACGCCGTGCGCTACGCATTGCTCGCACACTAAGTCGCCGTCAATGGTGCTTAGACCCTCAAGGTGTACCATTCGATAGATACCACCCATAGCCGACCCATTGCCGGACAAATGGAGATCATGAGCCGCCTCTGTCTGCATGCTGCGCCCCCTCACATCAACCTTAGTTTGACATCTTCAATGCACTCGCTCACATCCGCGTCAAACACCAATTTTGCATCCGGATCGATGACTAACTGACCACCCGCACCTTGAACCACCCAGACGGACACCCCGAGCTTACGAACACAGGCAATCCGCATCCGAAAGTCAGAAAACATTGTTATGCTCTGCTCCAGAGTTCGCAAGGCATTTCGAGCTTCGTCCAAACCCACATTTCCACTTGCAAGTGCGCGATGCACAACACTTGCAAACACCACGTCCCGAAATGAGCAAACCTTCGTATTCGGATGCTCAAGCCGGTAGACGCGCCATGCCTGCTCCGACACGATACTCCTTTTCACCATGTCTTCACCGCTCAGCGCGATGTCCGCCGGATCCGGAGAAAATCTGCGAGCAAGCTCATCGAGAGATAAATCGTCCTTTAATTGCTTAATTTGCTCGATCCGGCTGAGTATCTTTTCCCTCGGAAAAAAGGTCTCCTGGCCTGTAAACGTCGATTTGCGGATAAACCATTCCTCCGGAATCAGATCCTTTCGCTTCCATCGGTACAATTGACCGTATGAAATCCCCGTTAAATCGAGCAACTCCTTTTTCGAGATCAACTCCTGTTCCACACCACCATCTCCTGTGCAGAATCATCGTAACATAACATTGTTATACACACAATAAAAATCTGCACATTAGTTCCCAAGCATAAAAAAGCCCGCCATGTCGGCGGGCTGAGAACCTTCGCAATAGCACCACGCAATTGGTGGTACAATTACTTGTTCGAAACGGTCCAGTATTGCATTTCCGGAACACCAGTTGCACCGTTGTAGTACGGCAGAACGTTGTGTACGTTCGGTGCCACGACAGCCAAGGTTGCGACATTGACACCCCACAGGAACGGCAACTGCTTAGCCGTGTACATTTCGTATTGGTAGAAGTGCTGCATCGTTTCCTGCTGTGTTGCATACGGAACGTGGGTAGCGTTGATCAAAGCGTCTTCCTCTTTATCGCTATAGCCGGTGCCCGAAGGCGCACCCGTGTTGAACAGACCTTCTCCGGACGGATAGAAGCCCGGTCCGTTGTATACCCAACCGGAGCCCGTAGCTAAATCCCAACTGTAGTCTTTCGGGTTGCTCGTCTTCGATAGGAACGTCATAAACTCTTCGCCCTTAAGCGACACTTTGACCCCGATTTGCGCCCAATCCTGTTGCATTAACTCGGCTGCGTCCAGCGAAGACTGATTGCCCGTCACATACATCAGCGTCAGATTCAGCTTCTGATTACCCTTCGTCATCACGCCATTGACAAGCTTCCAACCGTGCGATTCGAGCAATTGCTTTGCCTTGGTTGGGTTGTACGGATAAAGGTTGTTTTCCGCCGGATCATAGAACTGCGTTCTTGGCGTACCCGGAATCGGACCCGACAGCGGTTCAGCAAATCCTTTGTAGATGCTCTTCGCAATCGTGTTATTGTCGATGCTCATCTGCAGAGCCTGACGGACATACAGTTGATCGAAGACACTCGCGTGTGGTGCCCCCGAGTACATATTCATCTCCGTCCAGAAGATTCCAAATGGATATTCTGGCGTAATACTGTCACCCAGCGAGGTCAGCGCAGATTCAGATCCCAACTGGGATTGATCCAGATAACCAACGTTGATTTGACCGCTGCGCAGAGCCGCGAATTCAGCAGCGTTAGAACCTTCGTACTGGAAGACAATCTTGCTCACCGTGCTCTTGTGTCCAGCGTAGCTGGGGTTCGGCGCAATGACCCAATCCTGGCTCGACTTCGCGCTGACCGGCTTAAACGGACCGTCAACGACCTTGTCAAACATCAAGTTGGTTGCATTGGCACCCAAGTACTTGATTTCATCCTCAATGTTGCTCTTGACATCCATATACGAAGCCGGAAGCGGCGTCAATTGAACAATGCCGTTGTATTCAAACCATTGCTGGTTGGCCGGTTGCTTCAAAGTGATAGTAACCTCATACTTCCCTGTGGCCTGAACGCTCTTGATGCCATCCGGAATATCGCCTGTGCCGACGCCCACAAACGGCCAAGGAGCTGGGGCGTTTTTCGCGGAGGCCGCCTTAATGACGTTCCAAGTAAACAGAACATCCTTCGATGTAACAGGTTGCCCGTTCGACCATTTCCATTTCGGATTTATGAAGATGTGGTACACGGTTCCTTGTTTGTTGTAGGTGATCTTCTGAGCTATCGAATTATTCCAGTTGATTGAGTAGTCGTTGTTCAACTGCAGCATTGGGATATATAGCTGATCGACCAACTGTGAATTGTAGAGTGAGTCGTTTGCCGCGTTAAAGATTGGCAAAAACCACGTCAGGTTTGTAGCAGGCGGCAATGCAAATTCGATCACGCCGCCAGTCGCCGTGCTCGCTGCCCCTGTTGTCGCCGTGTTCGTTGCGCTCTGATTTGCTGGCGTTGAATTGCCGGACGTGTTGCTAGCGCCGGTCGTTCCACATCCAGCGACACCCAAAACAACAGCAGCCGCCGCGGCCGCAGACATGAGAACCCGTTTCTTTTTCTGCACCATTTGTACCTCCCAGAAAATCGTCATACCAATCTGTAAACTAATTTAACAATTCACTCTCCGCACAATCCGCCAGTTTCATCGGAAGACGCGGATAGTTCAGATAAACCTAGCTCATTGTAAACTTTCGCGAATAGTTTTGTAAAGATCGTACTGCATTTCGTCAAGACAAAGAAGTTTTCGTCTGAACTTTCGTAAAATAATCATACATGGACCTGTATATATACACACTGCGGCCGGCATTTTCCCGGCCGCAGTACACACATCAAATCCCCAAAAGTTTCTTCACGAGTGGTATCTGACCGCGATGATGAGCTGTGTGAGCAATCGCGTAGGCGATGAGTTGCCGTTTGTTGACCTCGCCAATACCGAGTTGGGCTCCAAATTGTGTAAGGTCCGGTTCCGTTAAAGCCTCGAGTGCATGTTTGGCAAAGTCCAAGTTATCAGCCCACAATGCCTTGATTTTGGGAACCTCCCACGACTCGGCTCGAAATGGAGCACCCGCATCGAGCTCAGGAACTTCGCCTTTGACTTGCGCAAAGAAGCGGCGCTCGACCAACGCGGCATGCTCGACAATCGAGGCGATATTGTTAAAGTTCGGCTGCGGCTTTTTGACCCAGTCGTCATCTGATAACCCTTCCAGCATCTTGTCGACGCTTGCGTGTACGTTTGCGAGCAGTTGATACAGATCGGCAACTTCCTGAATCATGTCCTTTCGCCTCCAAAGCAGACAAAATTGTAGGGTGCAGGGCGTGTCAACATGTCATCATCCGACGGCTAACATACCACCCCACGTATGCATCGTACATCAATTCAGGCCTAATATCTTCCTCACTGTCCTTCCACGTTGAGCTCGCGTCCAATCCCTTCAAGTGTCCCAAGCAAAAACGCAACAGCACGATTGACGTCGGGTTTGGACAAAGTTCGCGCCAACTCCAGGAAGCTTACCTTCCTGCCACCGGCGATGCGTCGCTGCCCTTCCCCAACACCTGCTGCCAAGGCCTGTGTCAAAGTACGTACCACTTGCGGATCGAGCCCGCCTACCAGCTCGATAAATGCCATCGCATTTTGGATGGCACCGAGGACTCCAGGCTTCCTCACTTGTTCGAGAACAATCTCTGCAATTTGCTGTTTGGCACCGAACAAGCCATGTGCCAGATCCAGAAGACCACTTCGTTGCATATCTTCGAGTACGGTCAGTGCCGCCGCCAGCGCCTGTCCATGGCGAGCAACTTCAGTCTGCAGCTGACGCAGTGCTTCCACAACGCTCTGCTCTTCACTGATGGTTGGGCGCTCAACGGCTTGAATCGGTTGTGCCATCTTGCATTCTCTCCTTTGCCAGCCGCTCCACAGAAACATAACCCGGGCGCTTCCACTTGCGCCAAACCTCCACGCCCTGTTGCGGGCGGCGCTTCCCGTAACGCGGACGTGGCTTGTCCAGCGGCCGTCGGCCGCGCCGTTGTAAGATTTCCAAACGCACATAGGTCTCCTTATACGCAGGCGTATGTGTGCGCAAGTCGACCGCAGGACCGGTCAGCAAGTTAACAGCTGACTGTTCACTTACCGTATTCATCGGTAGATAAATCTCTTTGCCATGCACGCGATCCGTCACCATGACCCGTACCTCAACCTGACCATGTGGCGATATCAAGCGCACCCGTGCGCCATCCTCAATGTTTCGTTCAGAAGCCAATTCTGGCGAGATCTCGACAAACGTGTCAGGCACTTTGTGCGTGAGACCTGCTGATTGATTGGTCATGTTCCCTTCGTGAAAATGTTCTAGCAAGCGCCCATTATTTAGATGTAAGTCGTATACGGCATCCGGCCTGTCCGGAGCAATCCAGTTGGCTCGGGCCAACTTTGCCCTGCCATTGGGGTGCGCAAATCGATCTTTGTACAATAAAGGCGTACTCGTTCCATCTTCGGCCACCGGCCAGATTTGGCTTGCATAACCCTCCAGACGGTCGTATTGAATCCCTGCAAAAAGCGGCGCGATCGACGATGCCTCCGCCATGATGTCAGATGGATGTGTATATGCCCAGTCAGCACCAAGGCGATTCGCAATGTCCATAATAATTTGCCAGTCTGGTCTTGCGTCCCCCAAAGGTGGAAGCACTTGATAAAGTCTTTGAACACGCCGCTCAGTGTTTGTAAATGTTCCCTCTTTCTCTAGGCTCGGGCTTGCAGGCAAAACAACATCGGCAAATTGGGCCGTCTTTGACAAAAAAATGTCCTGCACGACAAAAAATTCGAGCTGACTTAGTGCCGCATGTACGTGGTTGGCGTTCGCATCAACCCACGCCATCTCTTCGCCCATCAGGTACATGCCACGCAACTCGCCGCGCACAATCGCATCGAGCATCGCCTGATTATCCATGCCAGGCCGCTCCGGCAATTCCACGCCCCACACGGCGCCTAACCGCCTGCGGGCAGCCGCATCGCTGACGAGTTGATACCCGGGTAACCAATTTGGCAATGTCCCAAAATCGCATGCACCTTGCACGTTGTTATGACCTCGTAAAGGGAAGGCCCCTGCCCCAGGACGTCCATAGTTTCCGGTTACGAGCAGGAGGTCACTGATTGCCGCGCTGGTCTCGCTGCCCCCGCGCTGTTGTGTGACGCCCATAGCCCACAGAATGGCGACGCCATCCGCCTCACGAATCATCTCAGCCATGCGCTTCAAAGTCGGAACCGGAATCCCTGTAACTTCTTCCGCGTATTGCAAGGTATAGTCGCGGAGAGATTCCACATACGCTTCAAAGCCATCGACGCGATTGCGGATAAACGCTTCGTCGTGCCACCCCTCATCGATGATGTAGCGCGTGATAGCCGACAGCCAGACGTGATCCGTACCGGGGTTAGGGCGGACGAACAAATCAGCGCGATCGGCCATCTCGTGGCGACGCAAATCGACCACTATCAACTTTTGCCCATGGAGCTTGTGTGCGCGTTTGACTCTCGTCGCCAACACGGGATGTGCCTCTGCCGGATTGGCTCCAACGATGATGACAAGACCTGCTCTTGCGATGTCGTCAATTGTCCCCGAGTCGCCCGCCAAACCTACGGTGCGCAGGAGCCCGTCAGTCGCTGGCGACTGACAATAGCGCGAACAGTTGTCGATATTGTTTGTGCCGATCACGGCTCGCGCAAGTTTCTGCATCAAGTAATTTTCTTCATTGGTGACCTTGGAAGATGATATAAAACCAAGCGCGTCAGGGCCGGATTCATCGCGAATCTCCCGAAACTTGCTCGCGATCAGATCCAAGGCCTCATCCCAAGTGGCCTCGCGGAAGCTGTCTCCCTGCCGAATAAGCGGCTTTGTAAGGCGCTCTCTGCTATTGACAAAATCCCAGCCAAATTTGCCTTTCACACACGTGGAAATGCCATTCACAGGAGCATCTATGCTCGGCTCCACCTTCAAGATCTCGCGCCCCTTAGTCCACACATCAAAGGAGCAACCGACACCGCAGAATGTGCAAACGGTCTTGGTCTTGCGGATCCGCTGTTCCCGCATGGCAGATTCCATTTCCGAGATCGCAAAAATGCCACCATAGCCTGGTTCAACCGCTTTGATCAAATCAATCATAGGCGACAAAACGCGATCTGGGATGCCTGATAAGTAGCCGGCTTTCCCAAGCATCGACTGTTCCATGAGAGCATTGGTCGGACACACGGTTACACAATGGCCACACGATACACAGGAGGATTGGTCGATGGGAACATCCTCATCCCAAATGACGCGCGGCATCTCGCGCTCCCAGTCGATAGATAACGTCTCGTTAACCTGCAAGTTTTGGCACGCCTCTACACAGCGGCCGCATAAGATGCATTGATCCGGATCGTAACGATAAAACGGATTTGATAGATCCTTCTCGTACCCTTTTGGTCGGTACGGATAAGCCTGATGCTCAATGCGCATCAACTCCGCTGTGTTATGCAACACGCAATTTCCGTTGTTGTTATCGCAGACCGTACAGTACAGCATGTGATTCTCCAGGATCCGGTCCATCGCTTCTGTACGCGCTGATCTGGCTAACGCGCTCGATGTTGATACGCTCATGCCCGCTCTTACCGCGGTGGCGCAGGCTCTCACCAATTCGCCGTCGACTTCCACCATACACGTGTCACACGTTTGAATCGGTCCAAGTTGCTCGTGATAACAAATGTGTGGGTGTTCGATGCCAGCGTCCATCATCGCCTGCAAAATCGTTTTGTCAGTCTTCGCTTCGATAGCTCGTCCGTCAATCTCGACAGTGCAGACACCTGTATCCAGCGATTGCGCCACGGTGACCCCTCCAACATGGAAACCGAAATTTCTTTGCAACAAAATAAAAACTCCACCAAAATCCACGCCAAAACAGGCCTGAATTTCGGTGGAGTAGCAAAAAGCACAAGCGGTACTTTTAGACCAATCCACATAGAGATTATGTTGATAGAAACAATTTATCACACTCAGGACGGCGAGTCGAGTCCAAGCGCTCGATCAAAGACGTAGACCGTTACGGCCATGTCGAGATCGACATCAAAATCACAGAACAGCGTGACAAGCGACGCCCCGACCAACTGCTCGACGTGTGACTTTACTTTTTCATCTTTGTAAATTTCCTTGATAAACGTCGTTCGCAATTCGCGGACAAGCCGACGTCCCTCTTCCGACTTGACCGCGAACTTCTCGACGCTTGTAAGATTGCCTCTAAGTTCACAAATCGCCCAAGGACCGACAAAGCGTGTAGTAATGTGCTCTGGACCTTTGCCAACGTGTTGTTTGCGCACTTCTCGAACCAAGTTGCTGAATGCATGTGCTATCTTGATTGGTTGAGTCATGTAGGGCCCCACCTCGCGAAGAACTACCCTCATGACTATACCCCTGCAGGACTAGGTATGGCAAAGTCACGAGTGAGTCGGGAAGTGCAATGTCTGCATCAATACAGAGTCTCATATTCTGCTATGATAAGCCCAATCCACACTTCCGGAGGGATGCCGCGTGCGCATCGTCGTCATAGGCGGATCGGGCTTTATTGGCAGTCATTTATGCAAACACCTAGGGCTCGCAGGGCACCAAGTAGCCGTCGTGCGGCGGCCCTATACCGTCGAACGTCTACTTGCCGCTTGCACGACCAACGCTACACAGAATCTAAACACATCCTCCGACGAAGACCAAGGGTACGCCATTGTCAATCTGGCAGGCGCCTCGGTTAACCGCGGACGTTGGTCTGCTCACGACCGCAAGGAGATCCTCACATCGCGCGTTGCGACCACCAAAGCCGTCGTAACTGCCATCTGTCAGGCACCGCAGCCCCCTCATGCATATGTACAAGCGTCAGCTATCGGCTACTACGGAACTTCATTCGACGCCACATTCACAGAAGACGATGCGCCAGGGGACGATTTTCTGGCCACCGTATGCACCCTATGGGAACAAGCGGCGCAGCCTGTCTATCAGCGTACGCGCGTTGTCTACATTCGCTTGGGCATGGTGCTAGGCAAGGACGGCGGCGCCCTCCCTTCGCTCTTGCCGCTTTTTCGCATCGGCTTGGGCGGGACCGTTGGCAACGGTCGACAATGGGTATCTTGGATCCATGTGGCGGACGCGAGTGCCCTCATCGAATGGTCTCTACGAGACGACCGCATCACCGGTCCGCTCAACGCGACGGCACCACATCCAGTGCAAATGCGCGATTTCACCGGTGCGATCGCGCGACAGCTGCACCGTCCACACTTGTTGTCGGCCCCGGCCCCCATTCTTCGGTTGGCCCTTGGTCAACGAGCCCAATTGGTGTTGACAGGCCAGCGCGTTCTGCCTGCAAAAGCTGCGGCCCTCCACTTTCAGTTTGCGTTTCCTCATCTTGACGCCGCACTCGCTGACATCTTGTGAGCAAGACTTGTCTCCAGGCCTGTCCTGGACTTAAAATGAAACCGATTTCCTAACTACTTCGATGTACAAAACAACAAAGGAGGGAAACACGCGATGCGATCTCGTTTTCGCTGGGTTATCATCGCACTACTCTTTTTCATCACGGTCGTCAACTACATTGACCGATCCGCCATCTCCTACGCCATCTCCGACATTTCCAAAGTGCTTCATCTGAATGCGGATCAAACGGGTCTCATTCTCGGTGCGTTCGGCGTCGGCTACATGATTACAACCTTCTTCGGCGGCATTTGGGTCGATCACGTTGGCGCCCGGCGAGCTCTGTTCTGGGCATCGCTCCTGTGGACTTTATCCATCGGCTTGACTGGTGCGGCTGTCGGCTTTGCCATGATCTTCTTGATGCGTATCCTGCTGGGCGTCGCAGAAGGCCCGAACTTCCCGGCGGTCAACCGGGCGGTAGGCGACTGGTTGTCCAGTCGCGAACGCGCAATTGCGCTGTCAAATTCATTGGTCGCCGTTCCGCTGGCACTCGCCATCGGGGGGCCGGTTGCAACGGCACTCATCCTCGGCACATCGTGGCGCGGGATGTTCATCATCCTTGGCGTCATCGGCCTCATCTGGGTACCCGTGTGGTATTTTCTGTTCCGCGATTTCCCAGAGCACAGTAAGCGTGTCAATGATGCCGAACTGCGGCATATTCGTGGCACAGATACAATCGACCGCAGCGTTCAATCCGCCGACATGCGCAAGGCACAAGCCCATCGCCTGCCATCCGGATCGTTGTGGAAATATTTGCTTGCCAATCGCACGTTGATGGCGAACAACTGGTCATTCTTTGTCTTTGGCTATTATCTCTTTTTCTTTATGACCTGGCTTCCGTCGTACTTTGAAAAGCAATACCATCTTAATTTGAAGTCGGTAGGTCTGTTCTCGGTCCTGCCTTGGGCATTGGCCACCATCCTACTGTGGCTCGTGGGCTATTTATCGGACGGTATTCTGAAACGCACAGGTAGCTTGCGCCTTGCGAGATCGTACCCAATTTGGATCTCGCAACTCCTGTCAGCCCTATGCGTCGTACCCCTCACCTTCACACATAACTTTACGATCGCGATTATCTTTATCACACTCGCTGTCGGATTTGGCATGAGTTCCAACTCGACGTTCTACGCGATCAACGTCGATATGATGCGCGATCGAACAGGCACCGCACTTGGCGTTATGGATACGTTTTTCGCGATTGCGGGCTTTCTTGCCCCTGTCATTACTGGCGCGATCGTCAATGCCACCGGGAGCTTCAACAGCGCCTTCTGGCTGATGGCGGCTTTGGCGGCAACATCGGTACTGGCGGTTCTCTTTTTCCACCATCCAGATAAGCAAGCCCGAATTGATAACCCGGTGGTACCAGGGTCGGGACGTTCCATTTCATCTTAACGAAGTGAAAAACCACAAAACACGTAACGGGAGCGTGCATCGTGCGCTCCCGTTACGTGTCTGAAAGCTTGTTATCCCTGTATCAGTTTCATAAATTCTCGCATGAACCCTGGCAAGTCAGGCCACGCATGTCCCGATACCAAGTTCCCATCAACATATAGGGTCTGTGTTGCATAATGAGCACCCATCGCTTCAACAGACGGTTTACAAGCAATGTAGGCTGTCAGGGTACGCCCTTGCAATTGTTCACGTACAACTTCAAGCACTTGCGCCGCATGACAGATGGCCCCAATTGGCTTGTTGGCCATGAGAAAGTGGTTTAGAATGCGTGGGATGTGCTCGTTCAGGCGAATGTACTCGGGCGCCCGGCCACCAGGAATGATGATGCCGTCAAATGATTCCGGCTGGACGTCGGCAAATGCCATGTCTGCCTGCAACAAGTATCCCGGCTTCTCGGTATACGTTTCCCAATCGGTAAAATCGTGGACGACCGTGTGCAGCGTCTTTTTCGTCGGCGCTGCAATGATCGCTTCCACGCCCCCTTCCAAAAGACGATAGTACGGATAGTAAACCTCCAAAGCCTCAACCGCGTCACCGGTTAGAATGAGAACCCGCTTCGGCATGTACCTTCCCCCTTCATGGCGACTGACTTACCACCGGTGCTGACAAGCAACCATGACGACCAGCACCTGTACAGTGGTTTGGCACTTCCGTTCTATGCTGGTATAGAGTTGAACATGCAAGTTCACGGTCATTTGATAAAAGGTTATCGACCTTACTTTGTCACTCTCGGAACTTGACGTGCTAGACTGTTGCTAGACCCTAAGTGATAAAGGGGGTGTACCCATGAACCACTCACCCATCCTGCATGACTTGCCGCAGGTGCTGAAGGAATGGGTCCCAGCCGAAGCGTCCATCGCCATTGCGGATGGAGAACGTTACGTTTTTTATCGTGCCGGAGGATATGATTTGCATTTGCGCCCCGGTGATCCGGTCCACCCCGAAAGTGTGGCGAATCGCGTATTTCAGATAGGTAAGCGCGTGGAAACAGACGTGGACGCATCGGTTTACGGTATCCCATATCATGGTCTTGGATATCCGTTACGCCCTCAACCTGGTCACAACATGGCTTTGACGGTGATTTTGCCACCGGAAGCGAAGGAACGTCCATCGCAATTAGATTTTGTCGTTGGACAACGAGGTGAAGTGTGGCGCCCTCTTTCCATAGATGAAATTGCCTGGATCGAAAGCTACGAAAAGCGCACCTGGCTACACACGGCGGATGGTGCATATAGCACGCGCTTGACCTTACAGACGCTTGAGCGCCGGCTGCCTTTCGCAAAATTTTTGCGTATCCACCGTTCGTACCTGGTTCAAATTGCTTGGATAGAAAAGATGGAGCGCGATTTCCACTCGAGCTTACTGATCACGCTCCGTCCCCCGCTTTCGAAACAGTTGCGTGTATCACAGAGTTATGTCCACCATGTGCGACAAACCCTCGGCTTTTAGTCAAGACGCATATGGCCCTAACGATTGGCGGGTAGCAAAAAGATCGGCTACCCGTCTTCTTGCTGTTACTCACGATTCATCGCACATTATATGGTTTTGTCCGCAATAATCGTCGTTTATCACAAAACCAATGCATGACACAAAAAATCTGTCTATGTTTGTATCAGACGCAGCGTATCCGCTTTCATACGACTGCCCATTTGCCATTTCCATGGCCCGATTGCATAAAGAGGTGGACACCATGTTAGAACAACGAATTCGAAATGTGGCCTTGCGCTCTCGGGTTTGCACCGCCGACGAAGTGCAGAGTTGGATTCAAAACGGTATGACCATCGCCGTGAGTGGATTCACGAAATCAGGAGATGCAAAAGCCACTTTACAGGCACTGGCACGACGAAAGGATAAGACCGGCGAACCTATAAAAATCAATCTGCTTTCAGGTGCTTCCCTTGGTGAAACCGATGGCATTCTGGCCAGCCGTGGTTTACTCGGTATGCGACTACCATTTCAGTCGGATCCAGATCTCCGGAAAGGTATTAATCTCGGGGAAACCGCATACATCGACCAACATCTCAGTGAAACTGCCGAGTGGGTGCGCAACGGTTGGCTCGGAGACATTGATTTTACCATCATTGAAGCCACTGCCATTACGGAAAATGGTGGAATCATCCCAACGACTTCTGTTGGTAACAGTCCCATATTTGTTGAAAAGGCCAAAAGGGTTATCGTCGAGATCAACCTATCTCTCCCGTTAGAGCTTGAGGGCCTACATGATATTTATCTGCCAACTGCGCGTCCGAATCGGCAACCGATCCCGTTGGTGAATGTTCGCGATCGTATTGGGACTCCGTATATACCGTGCCCACCCGACAAAATTGCCGCTGTGATTCTAACCACAGCGCAAGATACACCTTCCAATGTCTCTACACCAGATGCGGAAACGGCTGCGATGGCTGGCCACATACTCGAGTTTCTTGCGCATGAAGTAGACCGCGGGCGTCTTCCCAAAAATATTGGTCCACTGCAAAGTGGGATTGGTTCGGTGGCAAACGCGGTTTTAAGTGGACTTGTGCAAGGTCCCTTTCACGATTTGGAAATTTATACAGAAGTGATGCAGGACGCAGCCTTTGAATTGTTGGATGCCGGTAAAGTCCGTTTTGCATCCAGTTGTTCTTTTACACTTTCACAGGCCATGCGTCGGCATGTTCTATCACGTCTCGGGGAGTATCGAGAAAAAGTCGTGCTTCGCCCACAGGAGATCTCAAACCACCCCGAAATTGTGCGCCGTCTTGGCGTGATCGCCATGAACGCCGCACTCGAAGTCGATCTCTATGGCAATGTCAACTCCACGCACGTTTCAGGAACACACATGATGAATGGAGTGGGCGGATCTGGTGACTTTGCACGAAATGCGGCACTATCCATCTTCGTCACGAAGTCGACAGCCAAAGATGGTAGAATCTCGAGCGTGGTCCCGTTCGTAACACACGTCGACCACCCGGAACACGATGTGGACGTCATCGTCACAGAGCGTGGAATCGCGGATCTGCGCGGTCTCGCTCCACGTCAACGCGCTCGCGCAATCATCGACCATATAGCGCATCCGGATTACCAATATGCCCTCCGGGACTATGTACGACACGCTGAAAGTCACGGCGGAAATACTCCTCATGCCTTGGACGAAGCATTCGGTTGGCACCTGCGACTCCAGCAGCAAGGCGATATGCGCACTATGCCGAGCCCAGTTCGAGCTGTCAATTAAGCTTCGGAGGGAACCACAGCGCTGACATGATGGGAACAGAATTGAGAATTGCCATCAAAATTGGCTCTGCTGTCCGTTGCGTACGCGCAACATTGTGAGGGCCCCGTGGGAATTCAGAAACAGCCGCAGCGAGCATCTGCTGCGGCTGTTTCTCTACTTATTCTGGAATGTTAGGGAGTTCCCCGACTTTAGGAACATTGATGACGTGAAGCTCTGTATATCCGAGCAGACCTTCGACACCATACTCGCGGCCGATACCAGACTGCTTGAAGCCACCAAACGGGTAACGAATGTCGAGCCCCTGCACAGCCGCAGTATTAATCATCGTGGTACCCGCCTCGATTCGGCGTGCAACACGGAGGGCATGTTCTTCTTCGCCCCATACAGAACTGGTCAAACCGTAAATACTGTTGTTCACCAGTTGAATGCCCTCTTCTTCATCGTCATACGGCAAAACCGGGACCGTAGGTCCAAACTGTTCCTCAACGACAATCGGATCGTCATGTCCAGCACCCAACACCAAAGTTGGCTGCATAAAATAGCCTTTTGCGAACACATTCTCGTCGAGAATACGGCCAAGTGGTATCACCTGTGCTCCGCGGCTCTTCGCATCCTCAATCAGCCGCTCGACATGACGTACCTGCGGCAAATTGTTGACCGGTCCAATGGTGACATCAGGATGGAAAGCATCACCGACGCGAATCCACTTGTTAGCAGCCTCAATATACTTCTCGACAAATGCGTCGTAAATCGAACGATGGACATAGACGCGCTTCGCAATCATACAGATTTGTCCGGTCGTCAGAAAGTTCGAGATGACAAGCCGCCGCATCGCCCGCTCGTCGTTGACATCAAAATCAGACAAAACCAAAGCGGCATCGTTTCCACCAAGCTCGAGCGTCATATTTTTAATGGTATCGGACGCAGACTTCATAATGTGCGTTGCCGTCTTCGTACCACCAGTAAACGCAATCTTTGCGACCTTGGGGTTAGTTGTCAACTCGACACCAACATCCGCGTCGCCGTGCACCATATTCAAAACCCCTGCCGGAAACTCGCTGGCCATCCATTCGACCACCTTGCTGACAGCAAGCGGAGCGAACGGACTCGGTTTGAGCACCATCGTGTTCCCTGCGATCAAGGCTGGCGCAATCTTAATGGTGGACAGTGCCAGCGGATAGTTCCACGGCGTGATTGCCGCAACGACACCCATTGGGTCACGCGTGATGATGGTCTTGCCATTCTCGTGTTGCTCCACCTTTTCCGCCAAAGCCTCTTCCGCAATGTCACAGGCATAATCCATCCATGCCAGGCTCACGAACATCTCGCCCTGCGCGTCGTAGACGGGCTTCCCGTGTTCACGCGACAACAACGGCACCAACTCGGGGATCGCTTCCCGGAATCGTGCAATCGCGCGGCGCATGTGTGCGATCCGCTCGCGCAGCGGCGTTTGTGCCCAAGCTGGAAATGCTGCAGCTGCCGCATCGATGGCCCGCACAGCGTCTTCGCGTGTATTCACCGGACCGTACCCGACAATTTCTTCTGGGTTGGCTGGATTTTCACGCGAATAGCGCTTCTCCGTATCTACCCGCTCTCCGTTGATAATGGCGTGAACCACCACGGGCTCTGTGACATTCTGCAACTCCTCTTGCATAAGTCGTACCTTCTTTCGCACATATCATTGGTCTTCGTAGATCAAATTGGCAGGACACCGGTTCTGCTGAAATCTCCTTTGAGGCTATGATAGCGCTCACGCGCTCCCACTGTCTATCCGCTTTATTCACTGCCGTGATACGCTCTTCGAGGACCTCTCGGGTATCGCTGGTACGATGATGGCATGCTCAATATCCTCCCATCTTACCTTGAACGCAGGATGATATTGGACCGGGTCGACAATGCTCCTTGGCTCACTGGATCGCCAGGTGAATTTACATGTCAAACAAAAGAAAACCTCCCAGCAACCAGCGACTGGCGACTTCGCCACAACATCAATGGACTCAGACTCACACCTTGGACATAACATCGTCATTTGTCACCCTCTTTGGCTCAACAAGTTTTGCAAGATCGCTTCCCATTTCTCCGTGCCTAGTGGCTGATCCAGTTCTTGTGAGTAATGCCCGCGGGTCTCCGGTGCCATGGGCGTCGTTGCATCGATGACCATCTTATGTGTGATGCCCGTAGGCTCGGATCCGGGATCAAGTGGCATTACCGGCATCTCCGGAACAATCACGACGTCATATTTAGCATTCACCTTGGTCGATAACGCCCACATGACCTGAGGTAGATTAAACGGATCGACCGTATCGTCGACGACAATAACCAACTTGCAGTACCCTAGTCCGTGGGGCGTGGTTAAAGCGCATAACCCAACAGCCTTCCCAAAGCCACCGTAACGGCGCTTCGTTGAAATAATGCAGACTAGCCCGTGAGTATACATGGCGTTGACAGCAATGATTTCGTTCGGAAAGGCCTCCTTTAACTGTTGATAAATTGGAACACACGTATTCACACCAACCATGTAATCTGTTTCTGTCCATGGCATACCAATGTACAGGTGCTCAAAAATTGGGTTTCGGCGGTGATATACACGGTGAATCTGGATGACCGGCATTTTGCGCCCACCGGAATAGTGTCCTGTAAATTCTCCAAACGGTCCTTCAAATTCGCGAACCCCAGCTAGAATTTCACCTTCCAGTACGACCTCAGCTCCATACGGAAGATCCAGGTTTGACGTTTTTGCCTTCACAACTTTATACGGTTGCCCCTGAATGGCACCTGCCATTTCGTACTCCGATTGATCATAAGCAAGCGGCGCACCGGCCATGGTCGTGATCACAGGTTCACACCCGATAGCAATGGCCACAGGCAGGTTTTCTCCGCGCTCTTCGGCAATTCGCAAGTGAACAGCGATATCATGTTGGGGAACTGGCTGAATGCCTAATCGATCCTTCCCCTTGACTTGAATCCGATAAATACCTACGTTCTGCTTGCCAAAATGTTCAGGGTCACTCGGATCACGCGAAATGACACAAGCTTTGTCGATATAGAAGCCACCGTCATACCGATTCAACCGAAATAGCGGCAACAGCTCATAAAGATTGATATTTTCCTTAATCTCAACTTCGTGAAACGGTGCCGTGTTGACCCGCTCAACGGGGACTGGATATCGCTCCCACCGGCGTGCAAATTCGAAGAATTGTTCCTTTACAGGTGTATGCTTGGGCAGTCCCATCATTAGTGCGTGATTCGGCCAAGAGCCAATTACGTTCATCGCGACCCGTGCACCTTGATACCCATAGATGTTTGTGAATAAGAGTGCGGGACTCTTGTCTCCTAAATTACTAATAGCGCGCCCTGCTGCGCCTAGATCAGGTTCGGGCATCACTTGATCTTCAATTGTCAAAAGTTGTCCTTCGTGCTTAAGTGCGCTGAGAAATTCCCGGAAGTCCTGATACGCCACGACAATTCCCCCTTGCTGATTTTGCAACGGTCATCCCTTGCCAACGCCCATCGTGGGCTAAGTCGAGATCGAACTGATCCAATGTTCTAACAACGATGTGATCCACCATATCCGCTAACGTTTCTGGCTGATTGTAGAATGCCGGCATAGGAGGCACGATAACTGCACCGATACGTGACAGTTCCAACATGTTCTCTAGGTGTATGGTGCCAAGCGGCATCTCGCGAACCATAAGCACCAATTTTCTCCGTTCCTTTAACACAACATCCGCGGCACGGGTCAGCAGATTCTCGCCCAAGCCAACCCGAATGGCAGCAAGCGTCTTCACGGTGCAAGGTGCCACAATCATGCCATCAACGCGGTACGATCCGCTTGCTATAGGAGCGCTCTGATCTTTGTACGAATAAACGTACGTCGCCATCTCCTTAACATCGGCAGGTGTGTATGGCGTCTCTAGCGAGATCGTTGAAGCCGCCCAAGGTGACATAATAAGGTGTGTCTCGACACCGGCTGCGCCTAGCATCTGTAGACAGCGAATGCCGAAAATAGCGCCGGTGGCG
The DNA here is from genome assembly GCF_027923525.1 of Alicyclobacillus hesperidum subsp. aegles. NCBI lineage: Bacteria > Bacillati > Bacillota > Bacilli > Caryophanales > Alicyclobacillaceae > Alicyclobacillus > Alicyclobacillus hesperidum. Next base: position 154,334 of record NZ_BSBJ01000004.1, read on the forward strand.
CCGGTGATGCCAACGATGACGCGCATGCTTACACCCCCATCCTTCAATCCCTCTGATAAGAAGTGTACTTTGCAGATTGATATATGAAAAATATTTAGTTAGTCTCATATGTATATCAGATCAATATAGGTGAATAGATCATGGATATTCGGCAACTGCGCTATTTCGTCGCGATCGCGGAAACTGGCCAAGTGACCGCTGCTGCCCGTAGACTAAAGATTGCGCAACCACCTTTGAGCCAACAGCTTAAACTTATGGAGGACGAGCTAGGGGTATCGCTTTTTGAACGAGATCGCAGACAAATGATTCTTACTGAGGAAGGAAAGGTACTCTACCAGAGAGCCTTGGATATCCTGCAGATGTTCGATGAGTCGATTCGGGAAGTGCAAGACTTAAGCTCGACGGTACATGGAACCCTTGCTATTGGTTGCACGTTATATGGATCACCACTGCTTTTGCGGGCGGTGAAACAGTTGCGCGCGTCGTACCCCGAATTACGGTGCAAAGTATGGGAAGGGGAACCTAGCCATCTTGCATCTTTACTTAATCATCACAGTATCGAGATCGCCGTCATGAATACACCTTTGCCCTTGTCAAACACAATCGTTATCCCAGTCCAACGCGATCCGCTAGTCTTTGTCGCGCCCTCTGCACACGACTACAATTTTGAAAGTACCGTGAGCTTGGCCGAACTGGCGAATGTCCCTTTGCTTTTACTAGGACCGACTATTGCCATGGGGACCTATGATCAGATCCTGGCATCCTTTCATCGAGCGAATGTTGAGCCACGAGTCGTCTGTGAGTGCCATGACTCGACGATGCTGTTTCACTTAATTCGGCAGGGACTTGGCGGCACTATCATACCTAAAGGTGTACTCCCATTGATTGCGTCCAATGACCTACAAAGCTATACAATCACAGACGATGGACTCACGTATGATTCGGCCATTGTCTATCGAGCGCATGGTCACCTTTCCAGAGCGGCTCGTCTCTTTCTTGCGACTATGCAGTCTATGATTGAGCGCACCTAATTAAAATGTGCAGCGCGACCGGAACCGAAGGGCTTGAATGGGTTCCGCTCGCGCTACCTGAGGTTTGTTATTCGTTTTGACCCCCATCGCCAGACACAATGCTCTCTGCGTACTTCGCCAAGGCAACTGCAGACTGGCTGACTTCCTGAATGGTGGACGCCAACTCCTCCGTGGCGGCGGATTGGCTTTCCGTCTCGCGATTCACAACTAGGATGGATTCGGCCAGACGCTTTAACAAACGCTCTACTTCATCCACTGTGCCGCTGATAATTTCGGTTTGACGCTTTGCATCGTCTGCTAGCTTACGAACTTCGCGCGCAATGACAGCAAAGCCCTTGCCTGCCTCGCTCGATCGCGACGCTTCAATCGACGCATTTAAACCTAGAATACGGCTATTATTCGAGATCTCCTTGACGCGCTCGGAAATTTTCCGTATATCTTTCATACTCTTTAGGACTTCATCCGATTGATGGGAGATATCGGACATGTTGTCAGCCAGCACGTTGATGGAACCAGCCACTTCTTCAACAGTCGCGCTAATTTGTTCCACAGCACTGGAAAGCGTCGAAGCGACTTCAAATAGATGGTTGTAGCGCTGCATGCTGATGCCAACGCCCATGGCACCAACGATATTCCCTTGCTCGTCACAGAGTGGGATGGAGTTGGCCATCATCGGTACTCCGAATACCGATTCAGGTACAAACGTGCGAGTCGCTCTGCCCTGATCCACGACCTCGTACATGCCATCCCCAGGCGTTAAACGATAACCTGGCTGTAAACCAAGCGAAAACGTCTTACCTGGAACGGACAGCCATAGCGTTGTTAGATCGGAGACGCCGATGGTGACATCGTCGGGAAAAACCTCTGCCAATGCCGGAGCCAACTGTATCATCGTTTCCACAACGGGATGCAATTGCGGTTTGACCACTTCATTCACGGTATCGTTTGCCATTTGATTGTCTCCTCGTCCCTGACAAAGTGCAAGATCTACCTATTTATTATAGGCGCAGAACGGAGTCGTTGGCTAGGTTATAAGAAAAGTCATCATGACGTGAAAAGGCTACACCGCAAGCTAAAAGCCTACGGTGTAGCCTTGTCTCCCTGATAGCTTGCACGTTAGCTCCAGATAGAAATGCCGTCGGCAGAAGACGAATTCGAAGCATCCTGTGACTGGATTACGGTCGTCGATCCGCTTTGTGACTGTGTCGTATCCGTCGAGCCATTCGCTTGCTGCCCAGAAACGTTCGCAGTAGCTGCCGATTGCCCTTGGCCGATGGAGGCATTGTGTGCGCTCTGGGTTTGCATAATGTTGGTTCCGGTAGTCTGTACCTGTGTTACGTTGGTTGCCCCGTTTGCACGTTGACCAGCCAAATTGGCAATGCCAGCGGTTTGGTGTTGTGCCGTATCGGAACCACTCGTAGATGTTTGGCTTTGTGTAATGCCAGATTGATTGATTTGGTACTGCCCATCAGCACTGTTGTCACCAATCTGTCCCGTGGAACCATTTGCTTGTTGCCCATCTACATTGAGAACACCGGCAGCCTGTGTTTGGTGCGAATCAGAACCTAAGTTCGTTTGCGCCTGGCCTAGGTCGTTCGAATTTGACTGCGACTGATACTGACCATTTGATCCTTCTGCAGACTGCAAACCTACATTAATAGCTCCGCCAATTTGTGTCTGGCTGCGGTCTCCACCCAAACCGATTTGTCGTTGGGTCGAACCCGTGGACGTCGTTTGATACTGCTCAGAATTGACTGAACCGTCGGCAGATTGTAAGTCCACATTGAGGTTTCCGCTCGCTTGCGTTTGCGGTAGATATCCTCTGCCTACTCGCCCTTGCGACTGCTCTGCGGCATACGTGTTGGACTGCCCCTGAATCGTACCTGTTGCGTGCTCTGCCGACTGACCACCAAGGTTGGCAACACCACTCGCCTGCGTTTGCGTCGCCATACCACCAAGCGATTTTTGCTGTTGTACTGCGCCGTTCGTATCGTTCTGATCCTGTAATGTTTCAGTCGAGCCATCCGCTTGTTGCCCGCTCAGATTCAGTACTGCGTCGAACTGTGACTGTTCTGCCCCAGAGAATGCAGCCTTTTGGGTCTGCGCACTCGCTGTGCTGGTGGTTTGGCCTTGCACGCTACCATTAGCTCCTTCTGCGGATTGACCGCCGGCTGTGACAACCGCTGTTCGTTGATCTTGCCCAGTCATCGAGAAGAAACTACTCTGAGCCTGTTTGCCATTCGTGGTGTTTTCCTGATTTTGATATGCATCAACTGAGCCGTCCGCACGCTGGCCCGACAACGTATGGTTGACGAATGACTGTGACTGCAGTCCAAGGAAAGAGGCACCCAATTTCTGAGACTGTGCTAGCCCCGTGTTATTAGCCGATTCCTGCGTGTTATACCCCGCGACTCCAATTGCACCATTAGCGGACTGTACGGACTTCGTCGTGTTAACTGCATGTTGGTTTTGATCGGACAAGAATGTCCAATTACCCTTTTGCGATTGAGAAGCGGATGTCGCGCCTGTCTCCTGTTGGCCAACATTTGTCGATCCATTAGCGTCCTGTGTTGCATTTGTCACGCCACGATATTTAGCTGTTTGTAGGCTTCCCAACGATGACGTGTTCGCCTGAGATTGTCCGACAACCGTTCCCGGATCCTTTGGCGTGCCATTTCCGTAATCTTGCAGCTGTGCAACACCACTCGCCCCGTTCGCCGACTGACTTAGAACGTTTTTCTGGGTAACGGCTTGCTGCTGAGGCTTAACACCAGCAAACGCCATAGGAGACGCCATTGCCAAAAGGGTCACTGCTGCAGCCACTGTCATGCCTGTCTTGCTCTTTCCATTCATCAACGCTTATTTCCTCCCTATTGCTCCTTATATAGGAACCTCATGCACATACCAAGCATCTACACGAGGATTCCTCCACCCTTAACCCCACGGAGGTTCGCGCTGATGATTCCGCAAGAACACAACCGTGGTCTTCGCTGGAGTTTATGTCTATCTTGTCGTGCTCTTCATCCAGCCGCTCTGAATCTATTCCCGCATCACCACCCTTTATACCGATCACGCAAAGAAATTTTTAGCTGTCATGATTGTGCGATGAACAAACGAAGTCATCATACGTCGGGGCTGCGACAAAGTTGAAGTATGGAACGTTCTGAGTGTTGCCGGACAACCTACTTTTCATACGTCATTTGTGAAATTTTCAAATATGGGTTTGGCAGAAGCATATTTGCGGAAAGCTGAACATCAAATAGACCGACTTGAAGACATAGAAACAGGTACACAATCAAATCGTGAGGGTGAAAATGGGTGATTAGAAGTTTGGGGATCACAATTGCCGCCTCATTCGCGGGACTTGCTGGCGGCTATGTTACAGTCCACGCCGCGACACAATCGCAAAGTCAAAGCACGTTCAGTCAACAATATCAAGGTATCCAGAATAGCAATAGCAACGCGCAAGAGTCAGCGTCGCAAACTTCGACCATATCTACCATACAAAGTTTGCAACTCCCTTCTCAAACCAGTTCTAGTCCCGTCGCAAGTTACCAGAGTTCTCAAACGTCAGCAGACGAAACTTCCACGGGTACAGACAGTTCCAGTGCTTCAAACATTCAGCAAACGCAAACCATTGGTAGTTCTGAAAACCAGAACCAGTCAACCCTCTTTGGGGATCCAGCGCAACCTGTCGTTTCCGGATCGCACAATCCGTCTACTACATCAACCAATGATTTCGCTGGTTACGCCGTCTTTGATGCATCCGGACACATGTTGAGCGATACGTTTGGGAGTCTGGGTAACGGAGTTCAACACTTTGACGACTTTCAACCAAATATCCCCGTCGTACTTGTTGTTCGTGCGGTTGATAAACTGGGCAATCCGATTGCAAACCCTGTAGCAGCAAGAATCTACCTTCACTCGAACAACCCCGACGGACAAGTGAGTGTAGTCAACAAACACACACACAGTCTCTACATGCCAATTGGATCCCTTGGCATACCGTTTATCTACACAAATTTAGGGAATCAAGCCGGGTTTGACGTAATCGATGCTGAAGTTCTGCGTAGCTGGCCTACTGCTAGTTCTATTTGTAATCCACGTAGGACAGGAGACTCATCAAGCGCTTGGTCACAGACGTTTTCCTGGTCGAACGGCACCTGGACCTCCAATCATACGGTAGCTTCCCAGCAAACAGTTGCCGGTTACGCTGTCTTCGATTTAAAGGGCAATCGCCTGAGCGATAATTTTGGTAGTGCGAGTAATGCCACAGCGCACTTTGACTGCTTCCAACCCGACCAACCCACCATTTTGCTGGTCTGTGCCGTTAATTCCTCCGGGATGCCCATTGTATGTCCGGATAATTGCTATGTGAATTTGTATTCCAGCAATCCGAACGGCATCATATCCGTTGCGGGGCAGGCTACTTTCGGCGTTGAAGTTCCGGAGGGATCATACGGTGTACCGTTCGTGTATACCAATAAGGGAGCTTCTCCTAGCTATGACGTGATCGACGCTAAAATATGCAGTCCAGGTGTCATTACGCAATCAGCGTCGAGCGCATTCGTTCCAACGCCCGGGACCGCTGTACAAACTACCAACCTAACTGCATCCCAAGAAGAAAGCGGCACGGTAAGTACACCAATCGCTGCCGTTCAAAGCGAAACCACAGGCGTTGGAAGTTCTCAAACACAGTCGTTTAGCGGAACAGCATCCGACAGTCAAACGCAATCGAGTGGCAACATCACGAAACAAACACAACAGATCTCGACGATCGGCGCAGTGAGTTTCGTACAAAGTCAGTCTACAAATACAAACACACTTCAGGTGCAGTCTGCGACTATGTCTTCGCCGGTTGCAATACCTGGCACGAAGACGACCATTGCGATGAACCAGATCCAAGCGATACAGCCTGCAAATTCATTATCAAGCACACCGAATCAAATGACGACAACAGATGCAAACGCTGCTGTGAACGCCGGTCAATCTCAGTCGGCAAGTTTCCAAGTGGCGTCAGTCACGAACCTCTATGTAACGCAGCACGCCACAGCATCTACATCGGGTGTACTACTATCGGAAGGAATAGAAGTGGATTTATCATCCACGGGAAACTCCAGTGCAAACAACGGGGTTTTGAATGTTTACATTAATGGACAGTTCTATCACACATACGAATGCGACGGGATCGTAAACATTTCGGAACATCAGTCCGCAACTCCTATGGATCAGAACGTACCTTTAATCAACCTTGCTGACGCGCAAAGCGATAGTGCTTCCGCGGGTGTTGACCAGATTCAGAACACGCAATCCAGTGGTTCCACGCAATCCAGTGGTTCCACGCAATCCAGTGGTTCCACGCAGTCCAGTGGTTCCACGCAATCCAGTGGTTCCACGCAGTCCAGTGGTTCCACGCAGTCCAGTGGTTCCACGCAATCCAGTGGTTCCACGCAGTCCAGTGATTCTGCGCAGTCCAGTGGTTCCACGCAGTCCAGTGGTTCCACGCAATCCAGTGGTTCCACGCAATCCAGTGATTCTGCGCAGTCCAGTGGTTCCACGCAATCCAGTGGTTCCACGCAATCCAGTGGTTCCACGCAATCCAGTGGTTCCACGCAGTCCAGTGGTTCCACGCAGTCCAGTGGTTCCACGCAATCCAGTGATTCTGCGCAGTCCAGTGATTCTGCGCAGTCCAGTGATTCCACGCAATCCAGTGGTTCCACGCAATCCAGTGGTTCTGCGCAGTCCAGTGGTTCTGCGCAGTCCAGTGGTTCCACGCAGTCCAGTGGTTCCACGCAATCCAGTGGTTCCACGCAATCCAGTGGTTCCACGCAATCCAGTGGTTCCACGCAATCCAGTGGTTCCACGCAATCCAGTGGTTCCACGCAATCCAGTGGTTCCACGCAATCCAGTGGTTCCACGCAAACCTCTGACGCTTCCATGGCCAATCAGTCCTCGGCAGTTGCAACAGAAAGCTCTGACTCTTCACCGCAGCTGTCTCAAGAGTCGGTTTCAAGTAGTGCAACATTAACCTTCAGTCAAGACGGCCAACAAGTAACTGTTCAACTTCCCTAACCCTAAAAACGCCGGTATGAGACGCTTGTCTCACACCGGCGTTCGTTCTACGTTCCAGTGGCTTGAGATTACTCGCTCTGTGCGGTGTTCGCATCCCCGTCGCGGAAATTCGGCTTCGCAAACGCGCTTCGCACTCCCCAGACGTAAAACAGCAAGGCCGAAATCGCAACAACCACCATATCGATCCCGTAGGGGATGACGTTGCTGCCACCAAACTGCTTACTCCCCAGGAATGAAATCAAAGCCATCCACAAGAGGTAAACGATAAGCCAGATACCTGAGCGAATTTGACGGCCAATGTCCTGCCAACCGCCTTTGGCCATATAGTAGAAGTAAATTGGCAACCCGATAATGATAACCACAATCACTTCTCCGGTCAGCGGCCACTGCGCCCAGTAAAGAATGAGTGATGCAAAGATGAACGCGATCGGCGCGATCACGGACATCCCACGTACCTTGACCGGACGCTTGACGGCGTCGCCCATGCGCCGAAACGCAATCACCGAAATCGGCCCCGTAACGTAGGAAATGAGTGTCGCAACGGAGATGACGCCGGACAACTCTCCCCACCCTCGGAACATCAGCATGAAGATGTATGCAATCACAAGGTTCAGCCACATGGCCGCACGCGGTACACCATACAAAGGATGAATGCGTCCAAAGACACTAGGGAAATACCCGTTTTGTTGCATGCCATGCACCATGCGTGCGGTCGTTGCCGTGTACGTGATACCTGTACCCGATGGCGAGACGAACGCATCTAGGAAGAGAACAATCGCCAACCAGTTGACGCCAAGCGATAATGCGAGATCCGCGAACGGCGAGTTCAGATTCAAACCAGCCCACCCGTGCGTCAACATGTTGCCACGTACTGCTCCAATAAACGCGATTTGCAACAGGAGATAAATGACGCCCGCCAACAGAATAGATCCAATGACGGCGAGTGGAATGTTCCGACTCGGATTACGCGCTTCGCCCGCCAAGTTTACAGGACTTTGGAAGCCATTAAAGGCAAAGATGACGCCGGATGTCGCAATCGCAGTCAGCACGCTGGACCAGCCATTGGGCGTGAAGCCGCCGTATTGCGTGAAGTTCTGCCCGTGAAATCCCGCAGCCATTAACCCAATCACCGTCAAGGCCGGGATGATGAATTTGAAAACAGTGATGGTTGTATTGGAACGCGCAAATACTTTTACCGTCCAATAGTTCAGGAAAAAGTAAATGAGAACGAGTACTCCGGCCAGGACAAGTCCGGGTGGTGTTAACGTTTTGTTGTGGTACAGCCCATGTGTCCATGCCGCCCAATGCCACGGCCAGGAACTCATGTATTGGATGGACGCTTCCGCTTCCACCGGAATCACCGATACAATGGCAATCCAGTTGGCCCATCCCGATAGGAATCCTACAAACGAACCGTGTGAATAATGTGCGTAGCGAACCATGCCGCCAGACTGTGGAAACATTGAGCCTAATTCTGCATACGTAAGGCCAATGAGCAAAATGACGATCACGCCCAAAACCCAGGCGACAAGCGCACCAGGGCCAGCGACTTTGGCCGCTTTCCAGGCGCCAAACAGCCAGCCAGAGCCGATGATAGAACCTAGCCCTGTCATCGTCAAAGCCAGTAGGCCAATGTCTCGCCGCATGCCTTTCTCCATGCGATCCCTCCTTAACAAAATACGATCCGGTTGAGGCCACTCGGACATGTTATCCACTTTTTGTGAATCCGATTACACCAAAAGACCTAGGTTTCTCTCGATACAACGAAGAACGAAACCTACAAGCACAAATCCCCCAACCTAATGCAATTTATGATGATGAAATCGGGCCAATTTGTCAACGTAGATACTTATTGGATTTACAATCCAAATCCCGCGTATGATTGGTTATTATAATTTTATGTATTTTTAGATTTATCACCAAAGCGATGCGACTTAGGATGCATCGTTCGACAAAACTTCTCATTGATACTCCTATTTGTAAGGGTTAGGATCTCATATGAAAGCGATTTCTTGTTGCTTTCGTGAAATTTGAGGGAGGGAAACATGATGACTGTCAACCAAGTAGGCAGCTCACTACATCCGAACGTGATCGATTTCTTACAAGGTACAAAGGAATTGTTTATCGATGGTCGGTTTGTCCCTTCATCATCCGGAAAGACTTTTGAAACTTTAAATCCGGCGACGGAAGAAGTGCTCGCTGTCGTCGCCGAAGCCGAAGCGGCTGATGTCGACAAAGCAGTACGGGCGGCACGACGCGCGTTCGACGAAGGGCCATGGTCAACCATGAGTGGCGCCGAACGTGGACGACTCATTTACAAGTTAGCCGATCTCATGGAAGAACATCGCCTGGAGCTCGCACAGCTGGATACCCTTGATAATGGTAAACCAATTCGCGAGACGACGAATGCAGATGTCCCACTTGCCATCGAACATTTCCGATACTACGCTGGCTGGGCTGGCAAGGTCGTCGGCCAGACCATACCCGTTGCGGGAAACTACTTTAACTACACGCGGCACGAACCTGTCGGTGTCGTCGGTCAAATCATCCCATGGAACTTCCCGCTCCTCATGGCGGCATGGAAATTGGGTGCGGCGTTAGCGATGGGCTGTACTGTCGTTCTCAAGCCTGCAGAGCAAACGCCGCTTTCTGCTCTTTATCTCGCGACGCTTATCCAAGAGGCTGGATTTCCAGACGGCGTCGTGAATGTGGTACCCGGCTTTGGTGAAACCGCCGGTGCCGCCCTCGTCGACCACCCGCAGGTTGATAAAATTGCTTTCACCGGATCGACCGAGGTTGGCAAGCTGATTATGCGCCAGGCCTCGCAAACCCTTAAACGTGTCACCCTGGAGTTGGGAGGTAAATCGCCGAATATCATCCTGCCGGATGCCGACCTGTCGCGTGCCGTCCCGGGTGCGTTGATGGGCATCATGTTTAACCAAGGGCAGGTTTGTTGTGCGGGTTCGCGGCTGTTCATTCAAAAGAAGGCTTACGATAATGTGGTTGCCGATCTCGTCTCCATGGCAAAAACCATTCGTCAAGGTAGCGGTATACAACCCGAGACCGAAATGGGGCCCCTCGTCTCAGATGAGCAGCAAGGCAAAGTCCTCCGCTACATCGAAAGCGGCGTCAACGACGGCGCAGAATTGCTCGTCGGCGGCGGTCGGCCGACAGACCAAGGCTACTTCGTCTCCCCAACGATTTTTGCCAATGTCCGCGACGACATGACGATTGCTAAAGAGGAAATTTTCGGACCCGTTGTGGCCGCCATGCCGTTCGAGGATCTTGATGAAGTAATCCGCCGCGCAAACCAGTCTGATTACGGTTTGGCTGCAGGACTTTGGACGGAAAACGTTCGTAATGCACACTACGTGGCAAGCAAGCTAAAGGCAGGAACGGTGTGGGTCAACTGTTATAACGTATTTGATGCCGCGGCACCATTTGGCGGCTACAAGCAGTCAGGCATCGGTCGTGAGATGGGATCGTATGCCCTGAATAACTACACGGAAGTCAAGGACGTGTGGATCAACCTACATTGACACATCGTTTATTTCGACACTACATCAATAAAGCCCCGCTTGCTTGCGGGGCTTTATTGATGGATACGCGGACGTGGATGTGCTTTATTGAACTGGCTTCAGATGTTGCATGACAATTGCCGCAGATTGATAGTTGGCAGGGCCAGGGGTGATCCATAGGTTTGCTTTGGTCGGCCAACCTGTATAATTCGTGTCATTGTATTCGTACCAGTACGCTCCTGTCAGTAGTGGGATGACTGGCAACTTGTCTGCGGCAATCCGCTCAATCTTGTACATAGCCTGCTTCTGTTTCGCCAGGTCCGTGGTTGACGCGAACTCGTTCAACGCTTGGTCGACCTCAGGATCCTTAAAGCCCTCGACGTTAAACGATCCATTCGAATCAAGCATGTCATAATAAGCCAAATATGGAGTTGGACCTGAGTTCGTCCAAGAAATGGCGAGATCGTATTTGCCGACTTTGACGCCATTCGCGGACGCGGTTGGTGCGATATTCGAATAATACGTGCCGAAGTTCACTTGATTTATCGTGATCTTGATGCCGATTTTCGCGAGATCCTGCTGTATCAATAAGCAGTCTTCGTCCCAATCGCTCCATCCTGATACGACCTCGAGTGAGAAATTGAGTTCTTTGCCATTCTTCGCGTAAATGCCGTGCGCGTCTTTGCGGAAACCAGCAGCCTGCAACAGTTGTTGAGCCTTCGCATCATTAACGGCTGGGAACTGCAGATAGGATTTTGGCAAACTCGGATCTAGCCAACTCTTATAGTTCGGCAATGGCAGACTGATGGGGTTGCCAACCGCCTCGTAACCAGTTTCACCAAGCGTAGAAAGCTTGTTTCGATCAATCGCCAAACTGATGGCCTCGCGAACGTTATAGTTGGCCAAAAGCGGGTTGGTCAGATTGGGATACAACTCGACTTCGTTATCGGGCGGGAAGTAATAGTGGTTGTGCGGATTTGCCGCAACATACGTCTTCTGCACATTCGGAATATCAAGGTTGCCATATTGGACGTTGCCTTGAGCCAGGGCCAAATCCGCACTGCTGTTGCTTGTAAAGGCTGGATAGTCAAGTTCGGGAACTTTTGGAGCACCAAGATAGTAGTTTGGATTTGCTTTGAATTTGTAGTCTTGCGGCGAAAAATACGAGACGATGAAGGGACCGGTTCCAATCGCTTTGTCCCAGGTGATCTTGGCCTTCGCGGGATCGCCGAGAGAAGCCCATTCGTGTTCCGGGAGAATATAGGTGGAACCTAAAACATATTGCTCCGCAAATGGGACGTTTACCGTTTTAAACGTGAACACAACTTGATAGTTGCCGACAGCCTTGACGCTTGCGAGATGCTGCCAAACACCGTTGGCATCTGCGTCCGGATACTTTTTCATGGCGTTAAACGTAAATACGACGTCTTGCGCGGTGAATGCCTTCCCGTCTGTCCATTTTGCATTGTGTCGCAGATTCACCGTCAGCGTCTTATTGTTATTGGAAAAATGATAGTTGGTTCCGAGCAGGTCGAACGTATGCCCACTAACTGCATCAAAATAGAACAAGGTCTCATACACGTTGCCCAACGTTCCGGCCAAACTGCCAGAGGCATATGGGTTAAAGTTGTCCGCGTAAGTTCCTTGCGGGCTGGTGCAGACAACCAGAGGTGGCAAAGTCTTAGCCGTCGCCGTGGCTGCTGGAATTGCAAAGCCAGCCACCGCGACGGCAGAACTGGCCAATAAAACCGATAACCTTTTCTTATCCATGCATAAGAACCCCCCTGAATTGGCATAAAGCAGTCGGCAGTACCCGATAAACCTAACCTTCACCTCTTCAACTTTACCCCCGGAGCCCCTCATCACGCGGGCCAACATCCCTCCCAATCTTATAGCAAGCGCTTTCATACGCGCTTAAACGTTAAAGCTAACATACACTTTCCTCTCATCCGATGCAAGACATTTATTGATTGGCATGGGATATTACGGATGTGGATTCGCGTGGCACAAAGCGCACTGGAAGTATGACAGGACACTTATACTCTCGTCCGTCTAGCTTGGCGATGAGCATGGAGGCTGCCTCCCGCCCCGCCCGATAAATATCGTGGTGCACTGTCGTAATAGATGGCCGTACATACTTCGAGAAGTCGGCATCGTCAAACCCGACGACGGACATATCGTCTGGCACGCGAAGCCCGTGTTCATGCAGATACTCTATGGCACCAAGGGCCATGATGTCGGTGGATGCAAAAATCGCCGTTGGTCGGACACCACGAGCCAAAATGGCCCGCATTGCGGACACCCCACCTTCTCGGCTGTTCTCTCCTGTCGCACAAAGTCGCCTATCCAATGACAATCCTAGTTCAGCGTGCATGCGACGGAATGTGCGATAGCGTTCGCAAACATATTCGTAGCCAAGCGGGCCCAGCAAATAGCCCAGGTGGCGATGTCCCAAGCGATAGACGTGATTGACCGCTTCTCGAATGCCACGATTCGTATCTGAAATGACGTAATCACGCAGGGTCGGATCGCCGCCTCGCCCCAAAGCGACAAACGGCATGCGAATTCTTTTAAAATACTGTACATATTCATCCTTGTTTTTCAGCTCTGTGAGCACGAGTCCGTCGATCCGTTGGCGCACAGAGTCACTTAGGCCGTCCGAATAAATGATGGAGACCACATAGCCATATTGTAGGGCTACTTCGGTCATTCCACGAAGCGCTTCGGCGAAATACGAATCGGATAACACGCGCGGTGAAGCTGGGATGAAGAGTCCTATCGTATAGGTGCGCCGCTTGACGAGAGCCCGCGCAGACATATTGGGCGTGTACTGCAACTCTTCGACAGCCTGTAACACGCGCCGCCTCGTCTCATCACTGATGCGGTTGGTTCCATTTAACACGTTCGATACGGTGGTTGGCGTGACGCCGACAGCCTTCGCCACATCCTTAATTGTGACTTTTTTACGCATGGCCCTCAGTCCCTAGCAAATAACGGAATACAACGCTGTTTACTACGGTGCCAGCTTCGAGGAAATCCGTCAAGTGCACCGTCAAACACGGTAGGATAACCTAACCTTGACACGAGTATCTGAAAACGATTTCATTTTGATGAGAAAAGGTTCCCGGCCATCATCATGTTCAGAAAGGGGATCGGCGCTATGGACTGGTTCCAGTTGCGTTACTTCATGCGCGCCGCTGAATTAGGGAACGTCAGTAAGGCGGCTGAAGAGCTTTCGGTTTCGCAACCAGCCCTCAGCCGGGCCATTGCAAAACTGGAAGAGGAACTCGCGGCTCCCTTGTTCATTCGAGAAAGCCGCGGCGTGCGCCTCACTCCGTATGGCGAGACATTTTTGCCTTACGTTCAACGGGCATTCGCAGAGCTTGCTCAGGGAAAAGAAGCTGTGCGCTCACTGGTGGACCCGAGCCACGGTGTGCTCCATATTGGCCTTATCTATTCTTTGGGAACACGGTTTTTGCCCGAGCTCATCCACTCGTTTAGCCAAGAGGAACCCCATGTCTCTGTGCAATTAATCGAGTCACCCACGCATGGTTTACTGGAGTTTCTCGAACGGGGCGATATTGACATCGCGTTCTGTTCACCAGGGGAAGAATTCCGTCACCTGGAGCGGATCGAAGTACTGCGTGAAGACTTGGTATTTATCGTGCCGAACGGGCATAGCTGGGCGGGCTATGAGCGAGTCCCGCTGATCGATGCAAAGGATGAGCCATTTGTCATGTATAGCAAGGAAAGTGGTATTCGCGCAATGATTATGCGATACTGCAAGGAAGCAGGCTTTACACCGAAAATCGTCATGGAAGGCATTGAGGATTTGACGGTCGCAGGCTTGGTCGCAGCAGGCCTCGGAATTGCCATCGTTCCATACAACCGCCATTTGCTTCAACTCCCTGTCCATATCGTGCATATCGACATACCTGAGTGCTTTCGTGCCGTGAGTATGGTTTGGCGAAAAGACCAGTTACTCACGCCAGCAGCACGCAAATTCATAACATTCGTGACCCAGAACCGAGCCAAATGATGTTCATAGCCTTACCCGACAGACCATTCGACGAACAGGAGGAACCCGCGTATGGAAGTTCGTTGCTTTTTCATTTCCCCACTTCGCTCATGTTGCTATGTCATTGCCGAGTCGTTTGAACAAGGGGCGCAAGCAGTCGTGATCGACCCGGGAGATCTTCATCTTGACCCAGTTTTTGAGTTTATTGATGGCACAGGACTACAAATTGTTGCCAACTGGAATACACATGCGCACTTCGATCACATCATGGGTGTCGATGTTCTGCGCGATCGCTATGGCATTCCGGCCTGGGTGCATGAAGCGGATGCTCCAGTCTGGGCGAAGGCGCATGTGGCGCATGAACAGTTTCTTGGCACACCGGCACCAGCTGTGGCAAAACCAGATCAATACATGCACGATGGTGACACGCTAACGCTGGGCGACGAGACCTTCACAGTCTGGCACACGCCAGGCCATTCACCGGGCAGCGTCTGTTTGGTAGGGAAGCAGATTGTCTTCTCGGGAGATACGCTGTTTGCCGGTACCATCGGACGAACCGACTTGGAAGGCTCAAGTCCAGAAGATATGCAGCAATCGCTTGCACGTATTCTGGATTGGCGGGATGATCTGATGATTTACCCAGGACACGGGGTGCCGACGACAATGGCCGTGGAACGGCGGAACAACCGATTTTTGCGCGAGATCGCCAGCCGATTGTCGTAAGGCGCCAGTGGACAGCATGACTACAAAGACCAAGGACTCCCCTTTTTCCTGGAGATTCGTGGCTCCTCTATATATGGGGTCTACGTTGAATCCCATCAATAGTTCCATGATTGCGACCGCACTCGTGCCGATTGCGACACACATGCACGTGTCTGTCGCGCAAGTCACGATACTCGTGACGGTTCTTTATCTCGCAAGCGCGATCGCTCAACCCACGTCCGGGAAACTGGCAGCAGAGTTTGGCCCGCGACGGATCTTTCTCGTGGGCATTCTGCTGATCTTTCTCGGAGGTCTGTTGGGTGGCTTAGGGCGCAACTTACCCATGTTGGTTTTGTCTCGTATTTTGATTGGCATTGGAACTTCCACTGCCTATCCATCCGCTATGCTTTTAATTCGGCGTCGTGCCGAATGGTCGGGGATGCAAAAGCCTCCCGGAAACGTACTCGGTGGTCTGCAGATTGCGGGAGTCGTTACAAGTGCCTTGGGCCTCCCGATTGGCGGTGTCCTTGTTGATGCATGGGGATGGCGAACCGTCTTTTTCGTCAATATCCCTTTCTCGCTTGTCGCGCTCGTCATGGCGATGCTTTGGATACCAAGAGATATGCCGATTAAAGGGGCTCAGTCAGCCCGAACCATCGTAACGCGCATTGACATCCCGGGCATTGTCGGCTTTGCGCTTACCATAGGATCCCTGATGTTCTTTTTGTTCTCCTTGCCTCATGCCGATTGGGTGGCCTTGGGAACATCCATTGTCCTGTGCGGGTTGCTAATTCTGTGGGAGTCAAAAGCAAAAAGCCCGTTTATTGATGTGCGTATGCTAGCTTCAAATCTCGCGCTCAGCCGCACGTATGTGCGGTTTGCAGCGATGACCCTGTGCATGTATACAGTTCTTTACGGTATCACGGAATGGATTGGCGCTGTACGCAGTGCGTCTGCACTCGAAGCAGGATTGTTAATCTTGCCGATGAGTATCGTGTCGGCTTTGGTGGTTGGCCCGATTTCCAAGCGCAATTTGGTGCGCGGGCCACTTATGGTTGCTGCGGGATCTTCCATCGTCGCGTCCATTGGCGTACTCTTTCTCACGATGCGCTCACCCGTCGTGTGGATCATTCTCATTACCTGTATCTTCGGCGTCATGATGGGTGCAGCCTCAAGTGGTAACCAAACGGCGCTATACATGCAGGTTTCAACTGAACATATGGGTACGGCGTCGGGACTTCTCCGTACTTTTGGATATATTGGTTCGATCGCTTCATCCGCATTCATCAGCGTGGTGTTCCATCGAAGCGTCTCGGATAGTGGACTTCATCACATCGCCGTGATCATGATTGCCGTAAGCATCATCGCGTTCGTCATCACGATTGCGGATCCTCGACTTCAGACGCCCCCTAAACAAGCGAATATGCCATGAGGATTGCGCACGGAAAACATATGGGGCTGTCGTCGATCCGGTTAACGGATTGGCGACGAGCCCCATATGGAGGATAGGATACTCTTGCTATCCCTGTAGGATCAAACACTCGGTCGACGATGGCTACGCGCGCACCCTCTCACAATGGGTTCGACCGAGAGACCGAATGACTGCCTGTAGAAGTTCGTTGCATCGGCGAGATCGGATCGAGATCAGTGAGCAGAAATGCATAACTCAGAATGCCGATGACGAGCACGCCAGCGGCGCAGAGAAACGCATCCATGAACGAACCTGTCGCTTGCACAATGAACCCGGTGACAATCGGTGCAACAATGCCCATGGCGTTATTTCCGAAGGTGAGGAAACCGGTAAGGACGCCAACCGTGCCGCGCGGGGCAATGAACGTAGGCACACTGTACGCGACCGAGGAGGTACATACAAGCGAACCCAACGCCAGCGATATCCAAAACACTGCCCATCCCGCTGAGTGTACATAGGCGGCTCCGATGACGGATAATCCGAGGAGAAGGCCAATAACCAGAACCGCTTTACGTACCCGCAAAGGATTGCGCCCACGGCGAATCAACGCATCGACGAGCATTCCACCCACCAGCATCTCAGCCAGGAACCCGACGAGCCATGGCACCGCCGCATACCAACCTGTTTTTAAAACGGAAAGGTGCATCTGGTCTTCCAAATAGCCGGGCAGCCAGGACAAAAAGAGCCACCAAGAATACCCGTAAGCCGCAAAACCAATGAAGACACCCCAAACCTTCTTGAACCGAAGCAGATACAGCAAATTGCTCCAAGTACCACCGACGGCCTCACCTTCAGCTTGCGTTCCTCCCGCCTCAATGTAGGCGCGTTCTTCTGCAGAAAGTCGCCGATCCTCACTTGGATTGCGATACATCGCCCAGAAGATGATGACATAAACAATGCTGAGTACGCCGGTCGCAATGAATCCCCCGCGCCAGCTCCACTCTGTTACTGCCCACGCGAGTAAGGGGGCCCCGATGGCACTGGCCAGTTTCGATTCCGAATCGTACAGAGATACCGCGCGGGCACGTTCAGCAATGGGAAACCAATACGCCGACGCCTTGGTCGCGGCTGGGAAATACGGTGCCTCGCCAAAGCCCAGTAGTACGCGTGCCAATAAAAGTAATCCCTGGCCCGTGGCCGCCGCCGTGATGAAACATGCAATCGACCATAGCAACATACCCAAACGAATGACCCATTTTACGCCGACCTTATCGAGCAGTGCGCCAACCGGAATTTGAAGCAGTGCATACGACCAACCAAATGCCGATAAGATAATGCCCATTTGCCCGGCCGACAAGTGAAAGCCCGATTCGATTGGCTTGGTCGCGATCGACATGGTCGAGCGATCCAAGTAATTGACGATCACGCCGAACGCGATCAGTATGCCAATCCACCAACGTCGATGTTTCATTGCGTCACTCCCCTATAGTTCGTGTTATTACGTTCTGGTTGACTGCCGTCCATTCCTGCCACAAGCGGATTGAAAGGGCTTACATCATAGGCAAAACAAGGGCGATTACGCTGATCGCCCACGGCACTCCACAAGCGAACGCAATAGTGCGCTCCACCCACGACGCCCAAAATACTCTAAGGAAACGTAACCGGTGTAGCCCCGCCCTTGCAACTCACGTAACACAGCCGCATTGTTCACATCCCCGGTCGGATCAAACGCAGACACCGGCTGGCTACGATACCAACAATCGTGATTCCAGTGATAGTTTTTGCAATGGACATGTGCGATACTTGCATACATCGCATCCAAAACTTGCAGCGGATCAATGTGATCTGGATTGAAATTGGCCGGGTCAAAAATCAGTTTGACGTGGCAATCCTGCGTGGCTTCAATCAGCTCCTGAAGCGCATCGAGGTGATCCGCAAATGTCTGGTAATGAGTCTCAACCCATAGCTCCATCCCGTCTTCATACGCAATCTTCGCCGCGTGGCGCAAGGCCAGCAACGACTCATCCCATAGTTCGGGACTCGTTTTCGCGGAGGGAATGTGACCAAAAAACGTCCGGATCGCCTTCGCACCTATGGTACGCCCAATCGCGGCCAGTTTCTGTATCTTTAGGATATCTTTCTCCCGTTCGGCGGGACCTTGTGAGAAATACGTATACCCACTCACCACAGGCACTTCAATGCGATGTTGTCCTAGTTGCTCCACCAAGCTCTCAAGCTCGTGTCGCGATGCGTGTGGCTCGAGATGACCCTCCCACAACTCTAGGCCGTCGATGGTGGCACCTTCTCTGCGCCATAGGTCGATTTGTTCCAACACCCATTGCACGTCGTGTTCTTTCATACCTGTCGTGCAGACGCTCCATTTCATAGCTGAATCCCTCGCTTGTTCGGAGTTAGAACTTGAGCAACGCCTTGCCTGGTTTGCCAGAGAGCGCATGCGAATAAGCCTCTTCAAACGCATCAAGCGACACCTCAGCCCCGATGCACGCCTCCAGCTTAGCCGCCAGTTCGCGATCGCGATTGAGCCACGCCAAAGCTTGCGCGAAGTCGTCATAGACGTAGATGATGGATCCATAGAGCGTGGCCTCTTTACGCACAAATCGTTGCATAGGAATCACGGCTTCCACAGCCATACCAACGCCCAGGATAGAGCCTCCCGGTGCCACGGCCGCAAATGCCGATTCGACTGACGAGCGCGCACCAGCTGCCTCAACGACCACGGCAAATGAGTCATCCGCAACTTGGTCCGGCGTGATCGGATGCACATTCGGTAAAATGGAGTGAATCCACCTCAGGCGATCCGGCTGAATGTCGGTGACGGTGACATGTGCACCGCGAGCACTGGCGACCAGCGCACACAATGCCCCTTCTGTGCCGCAACCGCTGACAAGCACCTCGTCACCTTCGCAAATCTGTACCTTTTGCATCGCGTGCACGGCGACGGCAAACGGCTCAACAAGAACCGCCACGCGATCCGGAACCGCTTCCGGCACAGGCACCGCGTACTTGGATGCAACCACCCATTCGTCGGCAAATCCACCAGGCACATTGATACCGAGTGATTGTTTATTGCGACAAATGTTCGTGTAACCACGCCTGCATCGATCACACTCTCCGCAAAACGTATTGGGTATGATGACAACGCGATCTCCTGGTGCAAATGACGTTGCATCATCACCGACCTCCGTCACGACAGCAAGCAATTCGTGACCGGGACGCACCGGGTAAACAGCGTGCGCCATATGTCCTTCATATACTTTCAAATCCGAGCCACAAATGCCGCCGTACACCGTGCTGACGCGAAGTTCATGTGCCTGCAGTGGACGGCCTTCGGAACGAGGTGTACGCATCAGTAGTTTTCCAGGTGCTTCGAGGATGAGTTCGCGCAACACGCCCACTCCTTTGTGCTGACTTTTCGTCGAGAAGATTACCTGAGTTTCGCCGGCCGGGTACATTGAATGTAGCACCTGCCAAGACGAAGGTCTAATACCAATCGTGACACGCAGGTATACACGCAGGTTATATCAGACACTCGTCCCCGTTCAAAGTGGGCGCCAAGCGATCGCGCTGGATTTTGCACAGCTTCCGCGTGATCTGTGCTTGAAGTAAGGCATCTTGGGCTTTGCGCCTGGGTCGAAACCCGTAACTGTGGTCATTACATGTCGGGTGGAAGATGGGGTTTCGCCAACCCCCGTTCGCGATTTTCACCCTAAAGATTCCGCCCATGCCGGGCGCATAGTACAAAAGGGGCTGTCCCAAAACCCATTGTAAGATGGGGGAAGGGGACAGCCCCTTTTTTGTTTAATTGTCTTTTTTTTTGCGTTCTGTGCTTGCAAGGTAGCTCCTCCTACGCGGATAAAGCCGCCTTCTTCATCAGATTGTGGGCTAAACTTACGAGCCCCACTTCAATGTGCGTCTTAAATAAGCCCCGCAGGTGAAATCTG